>CAZGAW010000084.1:0-23318 GCA_964523645.1 uncultured bacterium
TGATGCTATGTTACCATTTTCCATAAATTTTGTCAACATGCAAATAAAGGTCATTCGTAGAGGGTTGAATGCCCCGAATTACCGCCTAAGGATTATAGAGGCTTGGACTGTATCGTGCTTAAATATCACGCGGATTGTCTTTCATTGAGGGCATACAGAGAATTTAATTTGACTGAAACTTATAGTAAACCTTAGCATTAATTAGACACACGAAAGAGGCGAGGCGTTTTTGATAGGGGTATTTGATAGGGCGTTTCTGCGGATTTCCCCTAGGAAACCTCGCCAGCGGTGGTGGCGGTTTTGCTTCTACTGAAATGTCTATTTATTTCTAGGTTTTACCATAAATATCTGTATTATTGATTCTATGTGCCTAATACAGTCTTAACAACTGATTGAGCGTTTTGGCTGGGGTTGCAACTCAGGTTTAAATGGTAAACTAACGTTTTAAGTTTATCGTTACCCTTATAAAGTGTCCTTGACCTGAGTACTCGTCGAATTGACACACATTCACACGCGTGTTATTATTTTCACAATGGCTTGGTTAGTCCAACGCGACTGAAATCATTTTCCGTGCGTTTCCTACGTATAACCTTTTTCACCAAACTCTTGAAATTCACAAAAGGAGACTTGCACAATGAACCGTTCCTATATTCCTCACTTTGTAACTTTTATCGTCGGTATCGCACTCCTGTTTTCACTGTCTCTCCAGAGTGCTGCGACGACATTTTCCGGTCGCGTTGTTGATGCGGCAGGAAAGCCCGTTGCTGGTGTCGAGTTGGCGCTACCCGCATTCAGAGTGACCACACCTCAGGACCAAGATGAACCTGTGTTTTTTCCTTCTCAGCAGGGCGTAACGAATGAGTTAGGTGAATTCCTGATTAGCGACATTAATTCACCTTCATTTCAATTGACGCTCCTTCCTGTGCGGGCTTCAGAATATGAAATTCGCGTTGTTGAGATTGAGGGTATATCCTTCTACCTCAATGAGCGACAGCAACGTTTTGGCGGACTCACGTTTGCTATTGCATCGGGAGCGGACATCAAAGATGTGAAGATGACCGTCCGACTTCGCATGCGGATCCGCGGACGCGTTCTATCCGTGGACGGTACCCCACTTCGCAATGCACGGGTTGGCATCAGGATAGACAGTCTTGATATAGGTGGCAGCGGTAGAGGTAGTAGTACAGGCACAAGAGATCTTGACCCCGATGGTTACTTCGTGGAATATGTGGATGAGCCTGCCCTTTATACTGTCTCCGTGGAATATAAGGGGCAGTCCGCAGAATCCGAGGAAATACTGCTTGAAGATGGACAGCGTCATGACGATCTCGTTTTGACCCTCGACGGGGCACCACTTTCCAAACCTGAATCGGCGGTAGCTCGTATCCCCGATCCCGCCAGAGAACACTTTAATGCGCTCGAGAAGGCTGCCAAGAAGGCTGCCAAGGAACGTTTTAAAGCCGCAGCGGCGCGCAATCGCCAAGGTGTATGGGCAATTAATCCTGAAAACCTGCATGCCTACAAAAGAATCTATTGTGAAACCCGTGAAGAGGCACGCACCCAAGCTGCTGCCGAAGGAGCATATCTTGTTGCTATCAACGATAAAGCAGAAGAGGCGTGGCTCCTTGAAGTTTTCGGGAAAGAATACTTTTGGATTGGACTGACTGACGCTTCAAGAGAGGACACACCGCACTGGGATAACGGCGAATCGGTCACTTACACCAATTGGGCTTTTCCAGAGAAGATTGCTGCAGGTGAAAAGTCCCGTCAAAATGACGGTGCACATCGGAATTACACTGTCCTCGTCGGATCGACTGGGAAATGGCAGGAGACCCGTCAGGATAGTTCCTTCGCTCGCATAATTGAGCAAGCAATTCTTGAGAAAGAACGTTTCACCGTTGGGCTACCGGCTTTAGACGGGGACGTTGAAAAGCGTTGAGTGCCAAAACACCATCAGCATTCAGTTCTCTTGTAGAACGGATATCCAAATCCTGACCCTCTCGGTAGGAGCGATCTCCGAATCGCGACTTCTTTGATAGAATTGACAGAAAACTGAATGTCTCTGACCAGAACGCAAGGAGATATTAACATGAACCGTAACTATACGACATCAAAGTTAGTCGTACTTACTCTGATACTTTTGTTTGTTGTAATGGGTGTTGCTGCGGCGGAGCTGCTTAGTGGATTTTCAGGAAAAGTTGTTGATCTGGAGGGGAAGGGAGTTGCTAACTTTACATTCGCCATTCAACCTATGCAATTACACAACGGCTCTCTGGTGCCGGCTTATGAATCTCTACCTTGGCAAGCTGATTCAACGGGTGCTTTCACCGTCAACGACATCCATCCGAGGCTTGTTCAATTAAGCGCACTTCCCGACATCCCGTTGGATGTATTTGATCCCGAGAAAGGGAAGATCCTACTGGAATTTATAAGACGTGGCAGGGTTGAACCCGATAAGGAGATCATCTCTATTCAAATAGGGAAGGTCACCCTCTTCAATAGGGATGATCCGGACTTTTATGAGGGACTCACGTTTGCGCTCAAACCCGGTCAGACTATTGAAAACCTCAAAATTATCGTCAAACCGAGGCTTCGGATTCGTGGACGAGTCGTTTACGCCGACGATACGCCTCTTGCCAACACCGAATTAGATCTCGACATGAAATGGCGGCATGAGACCCGTCCGAATTATACTGGCAGCCGTGGGAGGCACCCTTTTACGGATGCCGATGGGTACTTTGTCCAATATGTAGATAAACCGGGCTTTTACACACTATCCGTGGAACATAACGACCTTTCTGCAGGAGCAGGTCCGGTACTGATCAAAGATGACGTGCAATCCAAGGAGCTTCTCTTAACACTTGAAGGTAAGTTGGATGTTGTTAAACCACCGCCCAAGATAATTAAAGCCCCCGGTAAAATAAAATTCCGAGAACCACTCGTGCCATCTGTGAAAGGCGTTTGGGTAATTAATCCCGCGAATGGACACGCTTACAAAAGGATTCAGTGTGAAGACTGGCACGATGCCCAGCGTAAGGCTATTGAGGAAGGCGCACACCTCGTCTCAATCAACGACGAATCGGAACAGCACTGGCTTCAGGTGATTTTCGGAGGCGACCCTTTTTGGATCGGACTGACAGATGCAGAAAAAGAGGGTGAGTGGCAATGGGATAGCGGCGAACCCGTCACTTACACCAATTGGGTAGTCTATCCGATCCTCCGTGATAAATCTCCAGACAGCGAAAAAGACTATGTGGTGTTCACTTTTATCAGAGGAGAATGGCAATCTATCAGTCCCAAAAGCCTGTTGTGGGGCGAAATAGCAAAACAGGCAGTCATCGAAAAGGACGGGTTGGTTTCTACCATAGGTGAATAGGTTGTTTTTGTGTTTTGCTATTGAAACCCAAGTTGCCACTTTATACACACATAGCACCCCTCTGGGGTGCGATCGTTTGGATACATCGTCTTCTATAGACATATCACCCCTCTGGGGTGAGGAAAATGCCGAAAAAACCTCTTTGAAATCCGCAGAAATACCCAAGCAAAAACACCAGAACCTGTTAGTAGCAACTTAGATTATTGAAGTGGAAATCTTAGATTGTAAGCGCATATACGGAAAGTCAAATGGAAGGAGATGGAGAGGATGACATCTTTGTATTTTCGGAAGGCAACCCTCATATTTTGGGTTGAGATTGTAGCACTTTTGCTGGGGCTGACACGCGAGATCCCTTCGCAAGAGGGTGTGTTGACTAAGTTCTCAGGTCGCGTTATTGATGCAGCAGGACAGCCAATTGCCGGGTTTACAGTAGCTATTGTTCCTGTCCAAGACGGTCATGGGGCATGGTTTCCAATTGAAGTAGAGGGAAATGATTGGTCACGCGATCCGATAGCGTTCCAAGCAGAAACTGATTCGGAAGGGCGTTTCGTCATTACGGGTCCCGTGTTGTTAGGATTATTTCCGTATAATAAGCCAGAGGCGGAAATTTTGAAGGTACAAATCGGCGACATGTTTCTCTATGCACCTGAAAAATCGTGGGGACGTGGCATCGTGTTTTCTGTGGAACCGGGGGAGTCCATTGAGGATGTTGAAGTCACAGTGCAGCGATTTCTACAACTCCGAGCGAAAGTTCTGAAGATGGACGGAAGCCCACTCCTCAATGCACAACGGGTTAAGTTCAGGGTAAGGCAACTCAGTTTAGATGGGGAATACGATGGGAGTACGTCATGGGGCACAGAAACGGATGCCAAGGGGAATTTCGTGCAGTACATTCCCCCTTATGTAGATGGACCTATGTTTTACTTCATGTCCGTCACATGTGGGGCCGGAAGGGCACAATTAGATCCAATTGTGGTTAAACCTGGAGATCTAAGGCATGAGGTGATCTTCACGCTCGAGACCCCACTCATCCCTAATATGCCCGGGGACGCTGCCCCTCGTTTCCATGATGGGCTTGACGCGACGGGTGTATGGATCGTCAATCCCGCAAATGGACATGCCTACAAAAAGATCCGTTTTAGCGGTGTAGAGGATGCTATCGCTCAAGCAGCTAAAGAAGATGCGCGTCTCGTCGCGATTAACGATGCAACAGAGCAGCAATGGTTGGGGCGAGCTTTTTCCCCGATGCGAACCTTGATTGGACTCAGCGATATTGAGGTAGAGGGACAATGGCAGTGGCACACCGGCGAACCCGTCACATATACCAATTGGGCACAGTATGAACCGCAGGATACTGACAACGGTGACGAGGATTACGTCATTATGATGGGTGATAAATGGATGGATATTGGTCCTGGAGACATCCGATGGCGTTTTATTCAGACAGTGCTTTTTGAGAAGGAAAAACCGCCTGTGCAGAAGTAAGCATTGCACGTTCACAACGGATGTTTCGTGGAGAGAAAACGATGAAATACACAAATTCCAAAAGAAAAATTCGGATCTGCCGAATGATGGTGACTACGTTTCTCATCAGTTTTGTTTCGATGGGTGTTGCTCAGGAAGATACGGGAACTGTTACCGGACGCGTTGTTGATCCGGATGGGAAACCGGTTGCCGAGTTGCCGATATTTATCGCGCCTCTTGATGATGATGGCGATGGATACATGTCGCCAGTGTTTTTACCTAATGAGCACGCGCAGTTGCGCCGGGCACACACAGATTTAGAGGGTCAGTTTTCCATAACGGGTGTCCCCTCAGGTCCGATGCACGTCGGGGCACTTCCTTATGACATAGATACACGCCTGCCCAAGGACTTTGAAAACATTGTAGAGAAGTTCACGTCAAGGGATTGGACAAAAAGCACGCAAGATGATGTAGATGCATTCGTTTCAAGCAACTTCGGCTTAGATCCAGCTGATTTTGAACCCGATGTTGAAGTCTTGTCTCTCCGTATCCAAGGGTTCACCTTATACCCGCGTAACGATTATGATGAAATCGCTTTTGGTCTCAAACCGGGCGCGCATCTTAAGGATGTGGAAGTCACCGTGCAACCACGGATGCGAGTTCGCGGACGTGTCCTTTTCAAGGACGGAACCCCGCTTGTCAATACACGCATCTCCCTCTACACCGGCTCTCGTAATGTCGATAATGCTGGTTCCAGCAGCGGCGGCGATGACGTGTGGGTAGACACTGACGGATACTTTACCTACTATATAGATGAAAAAAATGATGCCGCAGTCTACACGTTTTCTTTTGAATATCAAAATCTTTCTGTGGAGGCTGAACCGATTCGCCTTGACCCCGGGGACCGATTTGACGGACTGACATTGACTTTTGACAGCGCGCCTATTCCCCCTAAACGTCCCTCTCAAAAAACGGAAACTGACGCGTTTGAACCGCCTCCGCCCGTAGCAGAAGCACCGTCGATACCAACGTCTTCTGATGACGTGTGGGTCGTCAATCCCGAAAATGGACACGCCTATAAAAGAGTTCACTGCGAAACTCGCGACGCTGCCGTTGCCCAAGCGACCAAAGAAAAAGCGCATCTCGTTGTGATTAATAACGAAGAAGAGCAAGCGTGGTTAGAGGCAGTTTTCGGTCATAAATTCTATTGGATCGGACTCAGCCGTGTTCCCACGACAGGTGAGCTTTCTAAGCGGGCAAAAAAATGGTGGCAGTGGGATAACGGCGACGCTATCACCTATGCGAATTGGTTACCTGGTGATTTCTTTTCCGAATCTTTGGATGCCAGTGAAAGAGACTATGCTGTCATGACCATCACTGATGGGCAGTGGTATGCCGTTGGTCCAGACAGTCTCATCTGGCGTATGACGGAGATGGCGATTCTTGAAAAGCCAGACGTGCTTGACGGTTTCCTTACCGAAGAAGAGCAATAACTAAGGAGAATTTACTGTGAATCTTCAAAGTTTGAAAAAAAATCTTAGATTCCTTACTGGGGTAACTATACTTTTCCTTCTGGTATCATCACCTATTGTTGCACAGCAAGGCGCGACATTCTCCGGACGCGTTGTTGATGAACTCGAAAGACCGGTTGCTAACAGCCCCGTTGCCATTCAGCCCTATAGTGTTATGGGTGGCGGAATGCGGCAAGAGGGATTCTCACCTTTCCAGCAAGCATGGACCGATTTAGAAGGACGCTTTTCCATCACGAACATCGTGCCGGAATCCGTTACCTTAATCGTAGGCGATAGAGAGGAGGAGACGGAAATCCTTTCTGTTCAAATCGGAGAACTTCTCTTTTACCCGATGAGCCATCCCCATTTTGGTAAAATGAGGTTTTCCTTGAAGGCTGGCGCGAAAATTGAGAACGTTGTTATCACACTGAAGACAGACATGAAACCGCATATTCGAGCGCGCCTCGTTTTTGCTGACGGGACCCCCGTTGCGAATACGGGAATTTTCGTAAACCTGCGACGTAGGGATCTGGACGGAAGTGGTCGAGGGAATTCAACAGGTCCAGCGGATACCGATGCGGACGGATATTTTGTGGAGGAGCTTGATGACGAAGACGATCTTGCATTCTATATACTTGGTGTTGAATATGATGGGCTTGTCGCAAAATCTGTTCCGTTTATTCTCTATGAAGGTCAACTGCAAGTACATCTGCTTCTAACGCTCAACGGCAATCCAAGTCCGTCACCGGAGCAAATGCCAGGTCCCGTAGAAATGGGTGGCGCATTGACGAAGTTTCTTAATCCGCCAGCAGTATGGGCGATAAATCCCGAAAACGGGCACGCTTATAAGAAAATTGAGTGTCGCGGTATAACGGATGCAATTGCCCAAGCGACTGCGGAGCGTGCTTATCTCGTTGCGATTAACGACGCATCAGAGGCTACATGGATACAGGAAATCTTTGGAAGAGGGAATTTTTGGATCGGACTCAACGATACCGACGAGGAAGGTCGATGGGCTTGGGACAGTGGTGAACCTGTTACATATACCAATTGGGACCAGCATAGTGCAGAAGGTGACAACACCGAGATGAAAGATTATGTTGTCGTTGAATTTAGCGGTCAATGGCGGGCGATTGAAGCGGGAAACCCACGAGCCCGACATATTACAGAGGCGATTCTTGAAAAATCGGTAATGCCTGTCAAAACCCCGTCTGAGACTCATTAACAGTTTCCCAGTATTTTTATATGGAGTTTATTATGAATCATCTGAATTTCGCACGTTTTGTATGTCTCATCGGAATTGTAGGTTTCTTCTTCGTCGCATTAACGCCTTGTGTTGCTCAGGATGATGATACAGGGACGCTTTCTGGTCGTGTGCTTGATATAGAGGGTGAACCGGTTGCTGGATTCACGCTCGCTCTACCGCCAGTCATGATGGAGGATGGTGGCAGGATGCATGTGCCGAGGGCACCCATGCACTCAGATCCTTTCATATCAAAGACTGATGAGAACGGAATGTTCGCTTTTAATAAAGTCAAGCCTGGACCGGTTCAAATTCTGATACTCCCGCAGCAGTTCGAGAAAAAGAAAATTCCCTTCTTTGAAGCAGATGATGAAATTGTCTCGATTAAAATTGGCGACATGACACTGCATCAGGACAGGTGTCCTCCTTTTGGCGGTATCACTTTCGGTATCCAGCCGAACAGCCATGTCAAAAATGTTGAGGTTACGGTACGACCCCGTATGCGGATTCGGACGCGAGTTGTTTTTGAAGATGGAACACCCTTAGCTAACGCCTCCATCTTCCGCGAAGTCAAGCATCAAGATGCAGACGGGCGCGGCGAAGGGCGTTCAAGTGGAAGTGGAACTACGGATGCCGACGGATATTTTCTGCATTATATTGATGACGATGATGTGCCAGCATTCTACACAGTGTCGGTGAAATATATGGGGCTTTCAGCAGAATCGGAGAAATTTCTGTTGGAGGAGGGAGCCCGCTATGATGACTTGGTTTTAACGCTCGACGGTGAAGCACCGCCCAGCGTGTCAACGCCGCCAGTGCCCTCCAAGTTGACCGATGCCCCTGTACCGAAACCTGATCAGCAAAACCGTCCTGTACCACCTCGGCAGATGCGGCACCCAGACAATGCGGTTACATGGGTTGTGAACCCTGAAAATGGACATGCCTACGCAAAAATTCGGTGCAGCAGTCTTGCTGATGCGAAAGTTCGAGCTGCTGCCGAAGAGGCGTATCTCGTCGCGATTAACGACGAAGCGGAACAAAAATGGTTATCGAGTTTCTTTGGAAACTATCTTTATTGGATTGGACTCAGCGGTGCCGAAAAAGAGGGAGAATGGATATGGCAGAACGGCGAGCCGCTCACCTATACGAACTGGGGACCGGACAACAGGTTTTTTCGTAGTATCTTCTCTTCAGAAAAAAAAGAGGGAGTTGTCATGACCTTTGTGGATGGAGAGTGGCACGCGGTTGGTCACGGCGACCTTTTCTGGCATGAGACCGGGATGGCACTCCTTGAAAAAGATGATTTTCACATCAAAAAAGCCTCAGAAGATGAGTGAACTTATAAAACGTGAGGGTGACTCGAAGATACAGCCGTTGTCTCCTTTTTCGGTAAAAAATTGAAATGCTAAGATAGAAAATCGAAAATTGAATGGCTCCGAGATTCAGAGATTGACCTTGAAAGATGTGTAAGTGTTTGCTATAATTGCGAATAGAATATTCTCAGGAGGAACATTGCGTGATTCGTGAAGCGATTCAGCAGGTTATGGCAGGAAATGCCTTAACCGAAGCAGAAATGATCGACACCATGAACGAAATCATGGAAGGTAAGACGACGGATGCTCAGATCGCCTGTTTTCTTACCGCCTTGCGACTTAAAGGCGAAACAATAGCAGAAATGACAGGTGCAACGCGTGCTATGCGTGCCAAAGCCACCCCTGTCCCCACAATTCATAAACCCGACCTGCAAGCCACGCCGACAGTCCCACGACTTGTCGATACATGTAGCACAGGCGGCACAGGTTTAAACCATTTTAACATCTCAACAACTTCCGCCATTGTTACTGCGGGAGCAGGCGTACCGGTTGCAAAGCACGGCAATCGAGGTGTAACGCGGCAGAGTGGGAGTGCAAACGTGCTCATGGCGTTGGGCGTGAATATTGAAATTAGTCCCGAACAGGTCGGACGGTGCATTGATGAAGTCGGAATCGGTTTTCTATTTGCACCAACATTGCACGGTGCGATGAAATATGCTATCGGACCACGGCGAGAAATTGGGATTCGCACGATTTTCAATACGATAGCACCGCTGACCAATCCAGCGGAACCCCAGGCACAAGTGATAGGTGTCTATGCACCAGAATTGACTGAAGCACATGCGAACGCGTTGAACAACCTCGGATGCCAGCACGCATTTATCGTGCATGGAGATGACGGTTTGGACGATATCACAACGACGACAACAACACGCGTCTCCGAGCTTCAAAACGGCACTGTCAAAACCTATACCCTTGATCCCACGACATTCGGAATTTCCAGAGCGGAACCTGAAGCACTTCTGGGTGGCGCACCGGAGGAGAACGCTGAAATCATAGTGAATATCCTGAAGGGTGAGAAGGGCCCCAAGCGTGATATTGTTGTGCTAAATGCTGGAGCAGCGATTACTGCGAGTGGGAAAGCAGATAGCCTTGATGCGGGGATCGAACTTGCATCAGAATCCATCGATTCAGGGGCGGCACTCGCGAAGTTAGAGGGACTGAAGTTAACATCAAACAATTAGCCTTTTAGGGAAGAGGTCGACGGATTGATACTCGACACTATCATCGCACATAAACAGAAGGAACTGGCAGCTGAACAGGCACAGGCACCGCTTACACAGTTGGAAACGGAGGTTGTGAACCTACCACCGACACGCGATTTTCGGGATGCCATCGCAGGCAGCGGAACAGTTAAACTGATCGCGGAAGTAAAGAAAAAATCACCTAGTAAAGGTGTCATCCGCGAAGATTTCGATCCAATTTCGATTGCCGAAACTTACGTCCAAAACGGTGCTGCTGCGGTCTCCGTGTTGACAGACAAACATTTTTTCGCAGGTGAACTCGCCTATCTGCGCGCAATTCGGGACATCATTGATGTACCACTCCTCCGAAAAGACTTCACAATTGACCCCTATCACATCTACCAAGCCCGCGTCGCAGGGGCGGATGCTATCCTACTGATTGTAGCAGCGTTAACAGAAGCACAGTTACGGACGTTCATGGATGTTGCTGATTCGCTATCGCTGGCGTGTCTGGTGGAGGTGCATACACCAGAAGAATTAGCTATCGCGTTGGACGTGGATGCACAGATCATCGGTATTAACAACCGTGATTTACGCACATTTCATACAGATATTGCCACAACGTTTCGGTTGCGTGAAGCTATCCCAGCAGATAAGGTTGTGGTGAGTGAAAGCGGTATCTATTCGCGTGAAGACGTTACGAAGTTGCAGGAAGCGAATGTACAGGCAATGCTCGTTGGTGAATCGTTGATGCGGAGTCCTGATATTGGTAAACAGGTTCAACTTTTAATTTCTTAAACGCGTATACCAGTAGTAGAATTCTAAACACCGCCAGTAAAACTATAGTGAAGTGACTGTAATGCCGTGGCGTTTCAGAAGTGCAGTGGTTACACCATCGCCAGACGTGAGTGTTCCCGAAAAAGTGCCATCGTAGATGTCGCCGCAGCCACAAGACGGACTTCTTGCTTTGAGAATCACATGCGTCGCCCCGCTTGATTGTGCCATCTGCAAAGCGTGGCGCGCTCCTTTTAAATAAGCTGCCGTTACATCTGTACCGTCGGCGGTCAGAACCTTTGCTTTACCATCCAAAACATCATTTCCATCGCCACCTACAATCTCCGCTGGCGGACGTGGTGTAGGCAACCCACCCGATTCTTCTGGACAGATAGGAATAAGTTTGTACTTCTTTTGCTGCGCTATCGCTATTTCGTTTCGACTGTCGCCACCATCATATCGACAGCGAACCCCCAAGAGACATGCACTAATGACCACTTTCATAATGCAAAGCTAAGACAAATTGTGCATTAATGGCACAATTTCCCGTAAGTCCTCAAATTGGTTCATAATTAAATCCGTCTCACCCGCTTTCAGCTGCAGGTAGATTTTCTCAAGGTGACAGAGTATATCAGATAACAGGGAGATACGACAGATTTCGGTGTTTTGATCATTTGAGGGCGCGCTCGCCATACGTACGGAGGTTGCAATTTCACGCAATTCAGGTGGAAAATCCTCCAAAACGTTATTGACATTTACACCAAAACCCAAAACAAAAAAGGGTCGATGTTCTTCGTCATAGGCGAGTTCGGTTAGGACGCCTGCGACCTTCTTTTTCTTAATACGGACATCGTTAGGCACCTTAATCCGCGCGTCAAGCAGGTGCGTTGTGCGAATTGTTTGCGCTATTGCAATCGCACCGACGAGATTCGGGAGCGCAATTTGATCCCGCAGGAGCCGATGTCTAAGCACAACAGACACAAGGAGACACTTTCCCAATGGCGCGTTCCATTTCCTGCCATATCTCCCGCGTCCAGCGGTTTGATGTTCGGCGATGATAAGGGTTCCCTCTGCTGCACCAGTTTTCCCACGCGCAATAGCAATATCATTGGTAGAGGCAACTTGTGAATAGTGCTCAATTTGGCACCCAATAAAAGCGGTACGGAGTATCGAGTTCGTGTCCTCCGTCCTAATATCAAGCATAAAAGAACTGGATTGGTTTAATAACATTCTGGATGTACTTGTTATTTCTCAACAAGTAGATTAAGCGATAGGATGATTACGTTGTTCACTTCTGATCTAAGAGTGCATCTACCCCTGATAATATCTTTTCTAAGGCATCAACAAGATAAGGTTCGCTCTCCTGATTTGTACCTTTCACCAACGCTCTCAATCTTCTAAGTTCAGAGTTTATAGATTCTTCGTCTCTTTCTTCCTGAAAAATCTTAAAAAAATTCAGCCAATGTTCTGCTCCGATTCCACACAACGACTCTCTTTTTGCTATTTCCAAATAAGTATCCATTAATCCAGTTCGAGCAAATCTTCCGAAGTTATTTCCACGATCATATATGGGCTTATCAGAAATTTTGTCGCTCTTTTGGGGATATGGAGAAACGTTTTGCGGGCTTTCAATTTCCGTACTCGACTCTGTTTTCCGAATACATTTCCACCAATAATTGCGATATTCTGCTGCGTACTTTGCTAATTCTACATATGGTGAAAATATCTTCGGATAGCCTGAAATTACGTTATTGAGAGCCCAAGGAATCACGACGATTAAATCCTGTTCGGCGCAAGCGGCAGGAGTTACTTGGAATCGAAAACTCGGTTCCCCTTCCTTTGCCAATAGGTACCAACTCTTTAACTCAATTCCCAACAAAATCTCACTTTCATGTTCATCTGTTCCACTTACGTCTCTTTTCAACAGAACATCTGGAAATGTCTGTGGTTGCCTGACAAACCTGTGATACATAAATTTCTCATCAGGGTCCCACACTTCCCGCATCCGATTCAACGTTGAAACCACTTGATCCTCGATCGTTGCACTGAATGCAGCATTTAAGGTAAAGATGTCTGTTGCCAGTATCCCCTCTATGGATGTATCTGACCGAAAGTAGGTAGGAAGCGCAAAGAGCGTTTCACGGACACGTTCATACACTTCATATACAGTTTCGTTGTCCCGCGGTTGCTTTCTTTCAGGCTCGACCAGAATCGTCATAGAATGCGATCTCCTGTTGGGTGTCGTAATTCGAGAGTCTATCAACTGCGACTTTAAAATAGTCCGGATAGATCTCAGCTGCATAACATTTCCGTTTCAGCTGATGCGAAGCGATCGCTGCCGAACAGAGACCGCCGAACGGTTCCCATACGACATCCCCTTCATCACTACTTGATCGGATACATAAGTTCATGAGTTTTAGAGGTTTTTGGTTGTTATGTAAACTTTTGTACTTATCTTTTAATCGCTCGGTTCCGCGAACTGCCGGTTCCTGCCAGACGTTTGTAATGCCGTTCTCGAAGTAAAACTTGGCTCTCATATTTGCCCATTCCTTGCCTGTAATCGGGGTTATACCGTTTACAGAGAAATAAGGTTTTCCATCCTCATTTCCATATCTGTTTGCGTACTCAACAATCCTTTCAAACGCTTCAGGCGGGGGATAGTACCAGAGGTGGTCTTTCGTAAAATACTTCCTCGTGGCAGCACTTTTCACACCACAGACCTCATTGGTTTTGGAAAATGGAAGTCCTGTTCGTTCCCATTCATATCGAAGCCACTTTTGCATATCCATCTTTGTACCGTTGACGTAGAATAAGGCTTTTTTTATATACTGAACACACACTTCCGTCGTTACGGGGAATTTTCTAAGGGTTTTGCCATTTGAGTTTCCCGCAATGTGCGCTATGCCCTTATCCCAGACGTGGCAGCTTCGGTACTCCCAACCATGTTTGGCTAACAGGGAATGCACGTTTGCCCACCCAAGCTCTGTATTCCAAAACCAAAGCGTTGTCATAGGCGTTGCGTGTTCCGACCACTTAACTATATGTGGCTCATAAGAATCGGCTAATTCCTCTGGGGTGGGTGGGTCCCCCGGATAGCTCCCGATACCATACGGACCATCCGAGACAATAACGATTGGAGCTTCCCATTTATCATACCAGTTAAGGGCATCGCCGCTGTATAAGAAAACCCCATCTTTCTTATGATATTCCACGATTAGTTCCTTCTTTATATAATCGTTTTATATTTTCTATTTTACACTAATTGCCAATATTCAGTTGCCCGTCAAAAAGTGGTGGACTTCTAACTGACAACCGACAACTGATTGCTGAAAACTAATAACGCTATTGATTTAGGTGTTTTTTCGCTTCATTTTTCCATTGTTCGGGCGGATTGAGATCAAGGAAACGTTGCCACTGTGCCCTCGCCTCTTCACGTTTTTCCCTGTACTCATACATGAGCGCGAGATTGTAGTTTGCGGTCAAGTTGCGTGGTTCCAGTTGTATCACGCGTTCAAACTGTTCCGACGCTGCACCGAGCAAGTCCATACTGAAGAGGTTATTGGCATAATTGAGTAGTGTCGGTACATGCGTATCGTCCAAAGCGAGTGCTTTTTCCAGCGTCTCTTTCGCGGCGTTATAATCTAAAGCGTGCGCATAGTAAAGATTGCCGAGACGCTGATACGTCTTGGTAGCGATGTCATCCCCTTCTTCAATGGGTTGTTGGATAAGCGCAGCCTCCGCTTCGTAGTGTTGAATCGCCTGCTTCCACACTTGTTCCCATTCTGCGATCTGCCCCAGATGCAAGTGGATACCCCGATATTTTGGTGCATAAGAGAGCATCTTTTCAAAAATCTCTTTTGCAAGGCGATGCCGATCAATTTCGAGATAAATAACGCCGAGTTGGTAGTTTGCCTCACGGTTTCTGGGCTGGAATTCGGCCACCTGTCTGAAATCCTCTACGATTTGGCTATAGCGATAAAGCGTTTTGCCAATCTGTCTGTAGCGAAGCGTGAGCATCCCGCGGTAGAAGTAGGCATCTACATAGTCTGGATTCAGGGCAATGGTTTCGGTGTACTCTTTAACAGCCATCTCAGCATGTTTATGATAATCATCTCCAAGCGTTTCGGCATGTTGATCGAGCAAACGCGCATAACTATAGTGCCAATTGAATTTATCGGGATTGTATTGATTTGCCAGTCCGTAGTATTGAATCGCTTTTTCACGTTCGCCACGCTTCTCGAAGATGACAGCAAGCAGATGATGAAGTTCCGGGTGCGCGGGTTCAATTTCCAACGCAGGTTGATAAACTCGAATGATGTTATCTTCATCCTTACGGTTGCGATAGATTGCACCGAGACGGAAAAATGGTGCGACTTCCGTTGTTTCAAAAAATGGGCTTTCAAGCAGCGTCGTATCAAGGCTTATTGTCTTTTCATAGTGTACGATGGCGTTGTCTATATCACCCTTTTGTTCAAACAAAATCGCTGCGTGGTAATGTGCGGACACATCATCCGGATTTAACCTGACGGTTGCGAGAAACGCTGGTAAGGCAGCGTCGGGCTGCTCCAGTGTGAGGTACGACAGTGCCATTAGATAGTGTGCTTCGGTCGTGTTAGGTGCGATCTCAATAATCTTCTGTAATGCGTTGATTGCCTGTTGATGTGCCGATCGGTTTCGATAAATGTGAACCATCTTGAAAAGTACATCGGGTCGCTGTGAGTCTAAGGTTAAGGTGCGTTTATAAAAGATGAGCGCGTTATCTATATCGCTGTCAGCCTCGTAACTCTGACCTAATAGATACGCAGCACCAAAATCTTCCGGAAACAACAGGAGATGTGTATTCAAAGCCTCAATCGCCTCTTGATAGTTCATCTCATCGAAAGCGTGTTGTCCTTGTCTAATAAATTTATCCGTCAGCTCTGGATTTAATGCCAATGCCCGTTTAAAGTAAGCAACAGCAGTATCTACATCTCCCTGTTGGTGATAAAGTTCACCGAGTTTTAAGTAAACATCATTGAAGTCTCCTAAGAAGAGTTCCGTTTGCATAAGACTGGGATCAGATTCTATAATTTCAATGGTTTTTTTGTAATGTTCGATGGCTTTCTGGGTATTACCAGCATCAGTTTCAAGCGTACCCGCATAAAAATAGGAGCGCGGATCGTCAGGAAGGACTAACATTGCTTTCTCAAGGAATCGCAATCCTTCATCCGGGGTCATCAACCCTGCGAAATAAGGTTCAAGCGGTTCATAGAAAACGTCCTTAAGGCTTGGTGTGAGGGACACCGCTTGCTGGTAATGTTGGATGGCTGTCGCGGTATCGCCACTGGTATATAGAATCTCTCCAAGCGCGAAATGTGCTTTAGCATGGGTGGGTTCAACCTCAATTACACGTTGATATATCCGAATTGCGCCGTCCGCATTATCCTTTTCATCGAAGATAACCGCCAGTTCGTGAAGGACTTGTGCTGAGTAATCCTGATATTTCGATCCTTTGGCGTATTCTTCCAATGCCTCATCAAAGAATCCCTCTGTAGCAAGCACCTGACCAAGTTTGAAGTAGGCGGGGGCGAACCTCTTTTTCTTTTGTGTCAGATTTTCAAAGGTCTCGCGGGCGCGATCGATCTCGCCTTGTGCGAAATAAACCAAACCGATACCGTATTGCGGATATTCCCATTTTCTGTTTACCTTCCGCGCGGTGTCAAAGGCCTGGAGGGCCTCTATGTAACGTTCCTGCTTCAAATGAATTTCGCCCATCCGATACTGAACCGGATAGTAATTGGGGTTTAAACGAATACACGCCTCAAATTCAGCAAGTGCCAGTTCGTCCTCGCCTTGTTCCTGATAGATGCCACCGAGGTTAAAGCGCGCCCAAAATAGATCTGGATCAATCTCAACGGCATATTGTAAATTATCAATAGCAGTATCCAAATTTTCGCCGGTTTCTGATGCTTGAAGGGCATACAGGTAACCTAATCCGTAATAGAACCCTGCCTTGACTGCGGGAGTGGCAGGTTCTTGTGCTTGGCGGTTGTCCTTCCGTGCTGTGTAAAGCATAAGGAGGGCAGAAAGTCGTCCCTGTTTCTGCCATTTGAGAATGAGTTCACGATGTTTCTCCGCGGGTTTCTTCTTTTCTTTCAATACTTTAGCGAAGTCCTTTCTCATGTTCGATTCCCATTTTTCCGCTGCGGAGATTTGTGAAAAGGACGTATTGAATCCTAAGTTTAGGATTAGCACGATAAATAGAGAGGTGAGTCTTATCTTTTTCATTGTGTATTATCCTTAGTTTCCAATTCTTTCAATTTTTTTAGCAGAAGCGATCGGAGCATTTCAGATACTTAAAAGATCAATCTTTGCGCGCGTAGGCATAGAAGGTGTCGCACCAACCACAGTCACTGCTGCTGCGCCCGCCGCATTTGCAAACTCAACCGCTGCATGTAAATTCTCACCGCTTGCCAATTCGGCTGCGAGTGCTCCACAAAATGCATCACCCGCGCCCGTCGTATCTACAGCCTCAACAGACAACGCGGAAATATGTTCAGATGTCGTTGCTGTTAACGTCAAGGCACCTTGTTCTCCAAGTGTTAGGATAACAGCGGCGTTTGCAGCATCCACCATACGCGTCCGTAACGCCTTTGCGGCACGGCGCGCCTCTTCGTGATTGTTAACTTCCATACCCGACAATAACTCGGTTTCGGATTGGTTCGGCGTGAGAATATCAACGTATGCCAACAAACTGTCCGGCAGCGGTTGCGCGGGTGCAGGATTTAATATCACAGTTGCCCCGTGTGCCTTGGCAATCGCTGCAGCGTGTTCGGACGTTGCAACGGGTGTTTCCAATTGTAAAAGGAGGACATCCGCGTCTGCGATACAATCGGCAGCGGCATCTATATCGGCTGTCGTGAGTGCCATATTTGCGCGCGGCACGACGATGATGCTATTGTCGCCATCGGGTTCAATGACGATAGTTGCCACACCCGTCCCGACATCCGTACGTTTTGTGACAAACCTGCTATCAATACGTTCGTTTTTCGTTGCTGCAAGCAGCATATCTCCGAAAAGATCTGCGCCGACACTTCCGATAAGCGTGACTTCGGCACCTAACCGCGCAGCAGCGGTTGCCTGATTAAACCCTTTTCCGCCTGTGAAAATATCAAAAGCATCGCCGATGAGCGTTTCGCCTTTGTCGGGTCGCCGCGTCGCGCGGCATACCAAGTCGACGTTCAGGCTGCCAACAACAGTAACTTTCGGTGTTCCGTGGTTCATCACAACACATTCCTACTTTTTCTAAACGATTTTTGACAATTATAGTTGACATATATTGCTGTTGTCAAGGCGTGTATAAATATTTCGTCGAAGGTTGCGATTCGGAGATCGCTCCTACCATGTGTTTCTTGTAGGAGGGAACTCCGATTCCCGACTCTTGAACCGCTGAAGGCCGAAAACTTTACACACCCGTTCTTGAACATATCGCAAGTTCATTTTATCCAAGGTGTTGGGTTTAGATTGAGAATTCTCGTCTTCTGTCCTGCTTTTTCAAGGGTGACCTGTTTCGGTTGGATATCAGTGACAGTGGTGTCGAGGTCAAGTGTATCGCCGATAGTGACAATGTGCGTCTGATTTCCTACGGTGTTTTGGATGATGGCTTTCGGAGGAGTCCTTGCGTCTGTGGGGATGATAGTTCCAAGCAAGCGATAGGGTTCTTGTGGACGTGGGGAGTGTCCAGCCGAGCGGACGAAAGAGGTTGTTGTCTATGATCGTGCGGTAGAAGTCTGTGGACTGAAAGTGCTTTAATTCCGTGTCTTCGATTGGATGGATAGAGGATTGGAAGTGGGCATGCGGCGGAGTTGTGCTGACTGTCGGGTGCGTTTGTGTTTTGACGGTTATCGTTGTGTTTTCGGGGTGCGTGTGTGTGGCGATGTAAAGCGAAAAGAGTATCAAGAAGACAATACCAGCGAGACCAGCGATATCGGTGCCAATGTGTTTTATGTGCTTGGTGGACATGGTATCTTCCTGAGAAAAAAGAAGGGGATCCCGCGGAGGAGACAAAAGCTGACGGCAACCATCGCGAGTATCAGGCTGCCTTGTTCCAATGTAGGGTTTTTGAAAACAGTAGTGCTCGCAAGGCTTGTAAAGGCTAACATTTTGGTGATGCCGGAAAGGGCACGGCTAATACGTGATCGCGTGAGGGTGTATGTCCATCCGCTTTGCGGATAGCCAAAAAACTGTTGCAAACTGTCCGTGCTAAAACCGCGTGCCATGACGGCGATGGGCATCCATACCGGAACAAGCCCTATTGCGGTGAAGTATAGAACTCATAGCGAGTAAGCGTTAGGAATCGTTGAAAGTTATGCGAAAGTTAATCATAGAATATGCGAGATACCGAAATCCTAAACGCGTTTCTCTGAGTTTATCGTAGCTAATGGCAAGTCTTCGATAAGTATCTTGCCACCCGAAAGTTCGTTCTACTTTATATCGGTCTTTATAGATATCTTTGCGAAACCATCGGAACATACGTGCGATTACAATAGATTCTTTGGCATTGCGTCGGTTGGGATAGATCATAGGTATTAGCCCCTGTTCTTTGATAATCTTATGATTCGCCTTTGAGTCAAACCCGGAATCGAGTGTGAGCGCGGATGCACTGAGATCCATTCCAATACGATGGCTAAAGGCAATAAGATCGGTAAAAGCTTCGGGCAAAATCGTTGTGTCATGTTGGTTGACGGGTTTCGTCGTTATCGGAGCAATGATGAAGCCATGATTATCGGTGATGGTCAGTTCTTTTTCACCTTTCTGGTGTTTATGTCCTGAATACCCGGTGCCCTCACCCCTTTTTTCACGACCATATTTGACCCATCTCCATGAAGACGAGAGGTATCAAGTTGCTCGGTATCAAGCAGATGTATCACCGAGGCTTCAAAGAGTTTCTCATAGGAGCCATCTTTTGACCACCGGTTATGCCATTTATAGACATTCGACCAATGCAGTTCATTCCGCCGGGTGCGGAGTTGATCCCATTGAATACCCGTATGTAAAACATAAAGGATATAGTTGAATATCTTATAGAAGGAGAGTTCCGGCTTCGGACCTTTGATGCGCTTCTTTAGATGAGGCAAGATATAACGATTAAAATCCTTACGGGAAACCTGCTTGGGAATACCTTTGTATCTCGGTTGTTTTTGAGATTCGGATGCCATAGGAACACCTTTCATAAAGTCAATGTATATCTAAAGAAAAGGACATAAACTATCGCCTTTTATTTCCCTATTTTACCATATCCTTATGTTTTACTCAATATGAGTTCTACGATACAATATACGTCTTTCTGTCAATTTGAAAGCAGAAATATGGATTTTTTGGGAAAAAATCGGTCAGTTGTCAACTTCCTGCACATCAGAGAAGGAGAAAAAAAGCGGACGCTGACAAACAACACCCGCCTTTGGCAAGGAAATCAAAAGATGATTAAACATTGCGCGAAAAGGTGCTATACTTGTTTGTCTCGTCTACACGATTTTTTACCCTGTTGCTTTTTTCTTTTCTTTTGTGACGGCTTTGCCTTTGAAACTTTTTGCTTAATATGTTCTTGGTGCTGTTTGCGTAATCTACGAAAGAACGTGTAGCGTTCTTTCGCTTTGCGGTGGCTATCCCAAATTAAACCAAGCATACTAAAATCCTTTCTTAAGTATTGAGAGGACACCTATAAAACAGTAAATGATTACCGCTAAAAAAATGAGCTGCGCCCAAAATGAATAGAGCCATTTCCATTTTGATTCTAACCACCGAGCAAGAGTAGAAAGAACTGCCCATATAAACAGTGTTATACCGAACCAAAGTTGATCCGTCGGTGTGAATCTGATGGATCGCGATGCTCCCAAAACGATGAGAACGACACTAACAATCATTAAAACGATAATAGATTTCCGGGTTTTGAGTAAAACTCTGAATTTCATAAGTCCCTCTTTGTAAGGAGGTGGAGCCTCAAAGCTCCACCTATATTTACGTTTAGAAACCTGGACCGAATAGCGGATTTCCTAAACGATCAAACCTATCTGCCAAAGGATCCGCTGGTGGTGGATCTGAATCATTGAGCGGATTAAGAAAATCGGTAATATCGTCCCAGTTATTGTAGGTAGCTTTCGTTATCTCCCAAACCGTCCCGACGAGCGGAAGTTTGGCAGGTTCAAAAGCAAGTGACTCAGCAATATCGCTTATTGCGCTACCTCCGCCGCAGTTATCGCCGCTACAATAACACCAATTGGGTGCACAACAACCACCTTCACGCGGATTTGGGCAGGGTTTACCACTAGCAGCTTCAACGATGTTAACCAGAAACGCTTGCATTAAAACACAAACCGTAAAAAAAGCATAGTACCTTAATTTCCGTGACATGATTTTGTCTCCAAAATTACGCCCGCAAATTATGGCTCGCAGCGGTGGGAGCGTTGGCTGCGAGCCTAAAACAACGCTCCCATATTGAGGGGGGTGAACCAAATAATGATGCAAAAATTAGCAAAATCCGCTCTGGATCCCGCTGCATCATTGTGATGCACTCCCACATTTAAAGCATTGGGATTGTTACGGAAGTACCTGAGAAGCAAAAAAGGTAGATCAGGCAATCCATCCCAATATGGTGCTGGTCTCTATGAACAGATTTTACAGAAAACGTGTCCTCTGCGGTCCGCGTCTCGTTTCGGTTTTCGCGCTCCGAAACCACATCAGTTGGCACCGACTCGACTTGTCTGTGCCAACTATAGAGCAGGATGCCACCGACAACTACAAAGAAAGCGAGTCCCGCGAGGATAGTTCTACTGAAGAGCAGATTCCGTATGTTTTACTCAATATGAGTTCAACGAAAAATTAGTAATTATCCCCTCTCATTCGGTATTGCGGAAACGGGATCCGTGGGATTGTCCTTCGCGACTTTCTTCCACTGTGTAATCACACGTTTCACCCTCCGCTCAACGGCTGAACGGGAGATACCGATTGCTTTCGCAATCTCCGATAGAGGCTGTCCATCCAAGTACCGTTCCATAATCCATCTGTCGTTCTCCTCTGGGAGGCAGTCCACTAACGCGTCTAAGTTGCGGGCGACGGGTTCCAACCATTCGCGGATGCGTTCCCATCTTTTCTGAACTGCCCCGGGTGTCGAGTTTATCGTTGCTGCTATCTCTTTGGGAGCAAGCCCATCGATCATAAATTCTACGATTTCTCGGTCCTTATCTCGGAGGAGACGGAGAAGTTGTGCGACCAGATACCGATCTGCCTCATATTGTTCAGTATCAGTTTCTGCAAGTGTTGAGGCATAGCGTGCCTCTCTTTCGCTGGCAGAAAGTCTATCAAGCGATGTGGATGGCAAGCGTCGGGTTTGGGTGCGCGATCTTCTTATTTTGTCAATCATCAAATTTTTCGCGACTTTTACCAACCACTCCAACAACTTTTCAGGTTCCTGGATTTCCTTTCTCTTGTAGAAGGCTTTGGTGAACGTTTCGTTAGTGATTCCATCAGGGTCTACGACGGTATCTGGATGATTCCGTTTCCTTCTTTCCACTGCGTCAAAGACGGTTTTGCGATACGCGTTGACGAGTAGGGACAGCAGTTGACCAGCCTCTTCTTCATCGTCAGTTTCTACAAATCGCCGATTTAAACTAACATTGTTCACCCTTTAATTGCTTACCTCACTTTTTTGGAGGTGAATTCATGATTGCCTTCGTATATAAGCACGCAAATTTGGGGCGAATTCCGACACAAATTGGTCTTTTTTTTAGCAAAAATATATGTCTTCATAGTATGTCTTCATACAACTTTGCTTTTTTAGACCTAACCTACGCGTCCAATTGAATTCCTCCTGTTATGCTTAAAGACCCGATTTTTAGGCAGAAATCGTGCCTAACTATCAAAAAAATGAAAAATCTGTGATTCCATCTATAGTGGATCCGAAAAATAAATGGACACTTCCACTCCCGGTAAGTGCGGTTTCCTAACCGCACCATAGGTGTCAATTTAAGGAAGCCGTCCCTCGTAGGGAATCAACGCCGAATGCGCGTGTGGCATTCGGCGGGGTAGAACGGATAATAATAGAGGGCTTTCGCTTCAAGAGCAATGCCTCGGTTGTCCAAACATCTGTCATCACAAAGATATAGAGTGAAACCCAACGATCTTGATGACGCTTGCGAACCTCTCGGTGTATAAAGTTGGGTTTCGCTCTGTTTTTGATGTTATACGGGGTGTATAGCGTTGCTCTGTTTTTGTGTTATCAGCATCATTTTTCTTGGTTCCGCTCTACCCAACCTACGGTGCCATACGCTAAATTGACGCTTATGTGTTTTTTTCAGTAAACTCAATAAGTTTTGGCTTGCAGGCTACGCCTAAAAGTGCTATGATGCACACAAACAA
>CAZGAW010000085.1:0-23270 GCA_964523645.1 uncultured bacterium
CAATAAGTTTTGGCTTGCAGGCTACGCCTAAAAGTGCTATGATGCACACAAACAAAAGCATGGTAAGTCTTACGAACCTAAAGAAGGGACGTTGAATACTTTCATGAATTCTAAACTGAAATTTGTAATTGGCTTCTTCGTTTTTCTGGGACTTTGCTTTATCTTCAAGTGGCGGGCAGAGCAGGTAGGTGATGCAGAAACCCTTGTATGGTACAGCGTAATTCCACCGCTACTTGCTGTCACATTAGCAATCGTGACAACCCGATTACTTCCAAGCCTCGGTATAGCGGTAGGTGTTGGAATTGTACTTGCATGGTATCAACAAAGTACCACCCCAATCGGTTTTCTGACAGAAGTCGTTTGGTTCGCACGCGCTGTGAGCATCGGCAATGACGGCGTGGACCTTTTCAATTTCTGGGTTGTCCTATTTGTGTGTCTTATCATGGCAACAGTCTCCGTTGTGGTAGCGTCCGGTGGTATTGGTGGCGTTGTCGTGTGGCTTTCTCAGTTCGCAAAGGGACCGCGTTCAGCCCAATTTATCACGGGCTTGATGGGAATCGTCATCTTCATCGGGGACTATTCCAACGCCATGCTTGTAGGTCCCACGATGCGTCCACTCACCGATCACCATCGCGTCAGTCGTGAAAAATTGGCGTTTCTTGTGGATTCCACGAGCGCGCCGATCGCTGGTCTCGCGTTCGTCAGCACATGGATCGGCTATGAAGTGGGGCTCTTTGAGGATATTGCCAAAACAATCGGTCTTGAACGTGACGGTTATTCGATGTTCTTTGATGCGTTGGGTTTTCGGTTCTACTGTATTCTGACGATTATCTTCGTTATCGTCAACGCAGTCAGTGGCAGGGATTACGGCGCGATGCACAAAGCGGAAAGGCGCGCCCAGGAAACAGGAAACGTCGCCGCCCCCGATGCAAAAGCACTTGGACACACCTCATCTTTCACCAGCCTACCAAACGCTGTCACGCAACCCTTTTCGGCAGTTTTACCCCTTTTAACGCTCTTTGGATTGCTGTTAGGTGGGTTCTGGATAGATGGTAAAGGTACGGGGTCTATTTTTTCTTTAACTGCATGGCGGGATGCGCTTTCAAACGCAGACAATGTTAAGATTCTTGCTTGTGCAGCAGCGAGTGCGTTTATTGTCTCAATTGTTTGTGCACGCTGGCTCTCAAAACTACAATTCTCGGATATCGCCCCAGTCGTCTGGAACGGTGTGAAGGGGAGCCTAACACCCCTAAGTATTTTGTTATTAGCATGGGGATTAAAAGCGAGCTGCGATAGACTGATGACGGGTCAGTTCCTCGCAACAATGCTAAGCGATATTGTGTCGCCACTCTGGTTTCCGATCCTCGTTTTTATATGCGCCTCCATTACCTCTTTTGCAACGGGGACAAGTTGGGGCACGATGGCGATCTTAATTCCTACTGCGATTCCAGTGGCGTTTTCGCTTGACAATGGAATTTACGGGTTAACAACAATCATTTGTCTCGGTGCAGTGTTAGACGGTGCTATCTTTGGTGACCACTGCTCTCCACTTTCGGATACAACGATTCTCAGTTCCATCGCCAGTAGCTGCGATCCACTTCACCACGTGAGGACGCAATTGCCTTACAGCATCACTGTTGCAGTCATCGCCTTAGTTTGCGGTTATCTCCCTGCCGCGCTCGGTATCTCCTCAGCAATTGGAATTATGGGTGGCACAGGTTTAATTGTCTTGCTGTTTTATGGGATTGCAGGCTTCCGAAAGGTTCAGGAATCGCGAGGTTTTTAACTCTCTACATGTAGATGTGAGAGAAAAAGCATCGTTATCTGGTGTATAGCAGTCGCGAACTGGAGTTCGCTCCTACAGAGAACCGGGCAGAAAAGGAGAAATAATATGAAGGTTGAGCTTGAGGGAAGGGTAGCAGTTGTTACGGGTGGTGCAAACGGCATCGGTCGTTCTACCGTAGACGCGCTAATCGACAATGGTGCACAAGTAGCAATCATCGACATTGACACACAAGCAGGTATTCAGACCGCCAAAGAGATTCAAAAAATGGGTGGGCCTTGTCTGTTTGTAGAAGGTGACGTAACGGACGCGGAGAATATGGTAGACGCTGCAGATGAGGTTGCAGCGCACTTCGGCAAAATTGAGATTCTGGTGAACAATGCCGGAATTAACACGCGAAGTGATAGGGTGCCGATTCATCAGTACACCTTAGAGGATTGGCAACGGATTTTGGACATAGACCTGACAGGTGTTTTTAAGACGAGTCGTGCTGTCATCCCGCATATCTTGGATACGCACAACAAGTCGGGTGCCGAAAATGCCACTGGACGCATTGTCAATATCAGTTCTATTGCTGGGTTGGTGCCGCTGCGTCTGCAGAGTGCTTACGTTGCAGCGAAAGCAGGTGTTGCGAATCTGACGCGTTCAATGGCGTTGGAACTGGGACCGGAAGGGATACTGGTA
Source organism: uncultured bacterium (assembly GCA_964523645.1). Classification (GTDB taxonomy): domain Bacteria; phylum Poribacteria; class WGA-4E; order WGA-4E; family WGA-3G; genus WGA-3G. The sequence continues at coordinate 2,468 of CAZGAW010000085.1, forward strand.
AATGCTGTCGCCCCCGGCTCAACTTTGACCCGCGGCACGGAAGCACTCTTTTACGGCGATGATGGCGCGTACACAGAAAACGCAGCGAGTCTACTCTCGCATATTCCACTGGGAAGACCGGGGCAAACGACTGAAATCGCAGCAGGGGTGCTCTTTCTCGTATCACCAGATGCGAGTTACATCAATGGTACTGTTCTCACAGTAGACGGCGGTTGGACCGCGGGTTATACACGAGATTGGTAAATTGGTAAAACTATGATGGCACACGGCGTGTGCCTACGACTTACTACAAAGGAGAAAAAATGGCAAAGATTACGATGTTCAAAGGGTATCAAGGGGAGCCTCCTATTCCGAAACCTGCACATCAGGTGCAAGCAAACGTTGTCACCGTCCAAGACGGTGTGCCTGTCAAGTATTCAGGTTGCGATGGTATCGGTGTTCGCGTTGTGCATCCTGCCAACCCGAATGCGCCTGCACAAAACTTGGGGTTAGTCGTATTTTTTGTGCCACCGCACGTTATTCTTGAACCAGGGAGCCATCATACCGAAGAATGCTACGTGATTTTAAAAGGAAAAGGGGTGATGATCCTCGCCGGTGAAAAGGTGCCTGTTGAAGCAGGAACATTCATTCATCTTCCACCGTGGTGTGAGCACGGTATTGAAAACACAGGTGATGAGTCTATGGAGGTATTAATTTGCACATCGCCACCGAATCCGTAAATTAACCGACAAATTGAAGTTCCATGCGGTTAAAACCGCTAATTTCGTGTATATTTATACTTTTTTGTCAATTTTTTCCATTTTAATTTAACCTTTTTCCCACATTTTACGTTAAATACAATGTCTTAATTATTTAATATAGGCTAATAAACCACGCCTTTAATTAATTTGTGGGGGTTTTTTATTTATGCGAGGGATAATGCCGAAGTCATCCGATGTACGACGGGATTTTCTACGGAAGAGACATTCCAATGGACATTCCGCATCCGAGCAACCGGCTGACGAAGAGCTAACAACAATGGAAGAAGTGCCCGAAGAATTAGAAGAACGGGTACAGCCACTACTCGCAAATGGAGAAGAAATCAAAGTTGCTGTCTCAACCGACCTTCGGTTCGATGGCAATTACGGCAAAGATTGGGTAATTGCTACCGATAGACGACTCATCGCTTTCAACCAGAACGGTGCGCCGGAACATCAAGTTCGTGAGATTCCGCTCGCATCAGTTGAGGCTGTTGAGATCGTCGAGATGTACGGCAACAATATCCTTAAGATCCGAACATCTGAAGATGCTACGGAAGTTGCCCGCTACTCACGCCGGGTTTCGCCAAAGTTTGAGTTGGCAACCCCTGAATTGGAGACCTTAGTTCAGGAAGCAAACCCGGATGTAGAACACGAAAAACAACACCGTCCGCAAGGCTGGGGAAAAAATAAAAATAAATGCGAAACATGCGGGCAGCCGTTACCACGCTGGTCGGGTGTTTGTGTTAATTGCGTTGAAAAACGGAAACTCATCTTCCGACTCATTAAATACTCGTTCCCTTTCTGGCACGTCGCCGTTCCTGCGCTTGCATTGATGATGGTAATCCGACTCGTTTCGCTTCTTCCAGCTGTTTTGAGCAAGGAAATGGTTGATAATATCCTTGTTCCGGCAGAAAGAAACATAAGCGGAGCTACGTTAACCGTGACCGGTGAGCCGATTCCACCTCCGACATGGGGACACTTGAGTGGGGTCGTCGAAGGCGTTTCAGGCTGGTTAACGCTTCCAGTTGCTGGGAGTTGGGGACACCTTATTACCATTGTCCTTCTAATGGTCAGTTTCAACGTGTTCACCATGGGGGCTTCTGCTGTACGTGGTTATATGATGGCGTGGGTGGGTCAAAATATTACGCGCAGACTTCGGAACGAAACATACGAGCATCTCAACTCACTTTCGTTAGATTTTTACAATCAGCGTGATACCGGAAACCTGATGTCGAGAATCACAAGCGACGTGGCGAGGCTCCGGGATTTCATCGCGAACGGATTACAGGACTTGATCGGTGATTCGCTGACGCTCGTCAACATCTGCGCTATTATGTTTCTCACCAATTGGAAACTGGCTGCATGGACACTAATTCCGGTACCGTGTCTCATTTTCTTCACTATCTTTTTTGGGCGGAAGATGAGCAAGGTGTTTTCCGTGCTATGGAAGCGGTATGCCGATGTTAGCACTATATTGGCAAGTACCATCCCGGGTGTCCGGGTCGTCAAAGCGTTCGCGCGCGAACGCTATGAAATAAACCGATTCAGCGAAAAGACATATCAGGTGTTCGATGGTGAAATGAATGCGGCGAAGTTGTGGACGTTGTACCGTCCAATCATGGAATTTATTATTTTCTCCGGTTCTATCCTGATATGGTTGATTGGTGGTTCACAAATCTTTGATGGACTCTTAACGCTCGGCGAACTCTTCATGTTCCAAGCACTGATGGGACGATTCTTCAGACCCGTTTACACGCTCTGTCAGATGAATGAACGGTTCATCCGAGCTGCAACTTCTGCTGACCGAGTTTTTGAAATCATAGACACACCTCCAAGTGTTGCGGATCGAGAAGATGCAGTCGCGCTTGAAAATATTAAAGGCGATGTCGAATTCAAAGATGTCTATTTCTCTTACGACTCGGAGAAAAATGCTGTTAACGGTGTTAGTTTCCGTGCGGAAGCAGGTGAGATGATTGGACTTGTCGGACATAGCGGTGCTGGAAAAAGCACAGTGATTAACCTGATTACCCGTTTCTACGACCCGAGTGAAGGGTCAATAGAAATTGATGGACACGACACTCGCGATATTAAACTGAAAGCCTTACGTCAGCAGGTAGGCGTGGTATTGCAGGATCCATTTCTGTTCCAAGGGACGATCGCTGAAAATATTGGTTACTCGAAACCGGGTGCTTCTCGACATGAGATTATCGCCGCTGCGAAAGCCGCAAACGCACATGAATTCATCATCAAATTCACTGATGGTTACGATACAATGGTCGGAGAACGCGGTGCTCGTGTGTCGGGTGGCGAACGGCAGCGAATTTCTATCGCCCGCGCGATCCTGAAAAATCCGAGAATTCTTATCTTAGATGAAGCGACATCATCTGTAGACACGGAAACTGAATCGAATATTCAGGAAGCGTTGGAACGGCTTGTTCGCGGACGTACTGTGTTCGCTATTGCACACCGACTTTCCACGCTCAAGTACGCTGATCGCCTGGTTGTATTGAAAGACGGGAAAGTCGAAGAAATAGGCACGCATGAAGAACTTCTCGCCGAAGAAGGAACTTACGCAGTCTTGTGTGAAAAGCAGACGGAATTGTCAAAGATTCGTGCCTTATAGGTAACCATACTGTTCTGGTGCGCGTTTTCAGGACGCGTACCAGAAATTTCTTCCTTGATACAGAAGAAGGAGAAGTTACATAATGTCGGAAGCGATAAAGATTACCGATGAGGTGCAATTCCTTGAGGCTCCCAACGTCAAAATTGCGCGAAATTCCTTTGAGGAACTCACGGTTGAACTGTCAGATGGTACAAGGCACACGAACGTCGAAGCAGTCCGATCCTTCCCACTCACTGATTCTAACAAATATATCACACTACTCAATAGCGAAGGCGAAGAAATCGGTATCATTCAGGACATCAAACAGTTGCCGATCGAGTCAGCGGAAATTCTCGTGTCGGAGTTGCAGAAACGGTATTTTATGCCGAAGATTACCAAAATACATGAACTTGACGGCGAATTCGGTGTCACACGGTGGGTGGTAGAAACCAATCGGGGTCCAGTTACCTTCAGCATGCGCACTCGCTACGATGTCGTCAGCCTTGAAAACGGACGGGTGCTTATTAAAGATGCCGATGGTAATCGCTATGAAATTGAGAACTATCATCGGTTGGATCCGACAAGTCTGGCCCTCCTTGAGACGCAATTGTAGCGGTTTATTTTTTCAGAAATTATTCATCTTTTTAAGGCGCAGTTTCCTATATTCGACTATTTGTCAACAGGATCGCGCCTCTCTTTTTAAATAGAATCGTACTGCTAAATCTATACTTATGGAGGTCGGTAAGAGTGGAGAACGTAAGAATCGAACGGATTGAATGGGCACGGTTAACAGGCGAACGTCCTCGGAAAGCGGGTTGTAACTCGCGGCTCGGTGAACACGGATTGCATGTGCGTCCGCCTATCGCCCGTATAACAACAACAGATGGCGCAAGCGGTTTCGGGTTTTCGCCAATTTCGCGTGAAAAAGCCGAAGAGATCATCGGCTTCCAGTTCAGCGATGCTTTCAACCCAGAAAGCGGTGTCGCCGAAGAATTCAGAATGTTGGAGTACCCACTCTGGGATCTGGTAGGAAAGTTGGCGGGAAAACCTGTCTACGCAATACTTTCGGGAGAAAACGGCGCGTTTCGCGTTCCATGTTACGATACCTCGCTCTATATTGACGATCTGCACCTTGAAGACAATGCTGAAGCAGCAGCGCTTATTGCGTCTGAAGCGTTAGAGGGCAAGGCACGTGGACATAATGCTTACAAAATCAAGGTAGGTCGTGGTGCGATGCACATGCCACTCGACAAGGGAACACAACGCGATATTGATGTTATTCGTGCTGTACGTGAGGCTGTCGGACCCGATGCTTCCATTTTGATAGACGCAAACAACGGCTACAACCTCAATCTTACCAAACAGGTGCTGGGTGGAGCTGCCGATGCAAACGTCTATTGGATGGAAGAGGCATTCCACGAAGATGCCCGTGTTTATAGTTTGCTAAAGGAATGGTTGAACGCCGAGGGTTTAGAAACCCGTATCGCTGATGGCGAAGGCGGTGCCTCACCAAATTTGGTAGACTGGGCAAAAGATGGACTCATAGACATCGTTCAATACGATATTTTTTACCCTGGCTTCTCACGCTGGCTTGAATTGGGACCTGAATTGGATGCCTCCAACGTTGGTACGGCACCGCATCACTACGGCGGCTACTACGGTAATTTCGTCACCTGTCATCTTGCAGCGAAGGTGGAGCGGTTTGAGTTCACCGAGTGGGATCACGCGACGACTCCGGGTATAGATGATTCCGGTTATTCCATATCCAACGGTTATGTAAATGTGCCGCAAAGCCCTGGTTTCGGGTTGAATATAGAGGAGATACCTTACCAAGAAGCCCGAGAAGAAAACGGCTTTGAGGTTCGCGCGTAGTGGTAATTAATTGATACCACCCGATCAATATGAACATCCCCTTATGAATTTCATAGGAGGTAAGATTGATGCGTTGGAAGGCTTTTTCAAATAATGTTTGATTGGTGTCAGACGGGGGGATTATCAAAAATTTTGGAGTTTCCTTTAGAAACCCTTATATTCGTTTTGGGTGCGGTAGCAGTAAGTATTCTAATAAGAACGTGTTGAAATACCGGAAGTGTTGAAGTCAACACAAGTCTGGATAACGACTCCGAACGTAACAGGAGATTTTGAAAACTACGGGAGACACTGAAAATGGCATATTTAACAGAAGCGGACAAAACATTCTTTAAAGAAAACGGTTATCTGGTTGTACGCGGTGCCCTTGAACAGGAAGTGATTGATGCAGCACTTGACAGACTCTGGGAAGCACTTGAAGAAGATAGAGATGATCCGGAGTCGTGGATTCGCAAAGGTTATCGTACTGTGCCTGTTGGCAGCGAAAAGGTCATTAGCGGCACAACATACAACAACCGAGTCTTTGAAATGGCAGAGGAACTTGTTGGTAAGGGTAAATTGAACGAGAGCGGCGGCGCCGGACCGCATATCAATTTTCCGGATCCAGACAGAAAATGGAGTGAACCCAGGGGACACCTTGACGGTTACCACACGCCTACAAACGGTGTGCCTAAAGGGGTTGTTGGTTCGTTCACTCTTGGTGCCACTGTTTATCTGGACACAGTTGAAAAACAAGGCGGTGGATTTACTGTCTGGCCCGGGAGCCATCGAATTTGGGCGGAGTACTTCAGACATCATGACTTGGACAGTCTTCCGGGTGGTGTTGCCCCGTTTGATTTAGGACCGAGTTACGAATTCACGGGTGGGGCAGGGGATGTCTGCTTCTGGCATCATCAGATGAGTCACACCGCTGGCATGAACTGCGGTCGCAACGTCCGAATCGCTCTTATTAGCAGGTATCGCCGAAAAGATCTTGACCAGATTAAGTTTGAAACGCCTGACGATATGTGGAAATATTGGGACGGCGTTTCATAGTATTTTATCCGTATATCAAGTTGTTTATGTTAGTGCCCTTACGTAGCACCCCAAAATCGCATCGGCAGCTACACCCTAATTTTAATTTGTCAAATATTTGGACATATGTTATCCTTATTCTTAAGTTTGTTCTTATAGGAAGTAACGATATCAGTTTTCAGTAGAAGAAAATGTTAGGGGAATTTGGGAATGGACCTCTATCTGAATCCTTCCAAAATCACTGAGATAATAGGTGTAGAAGAAGGAATCATCAATCGAACATTAGAACGAAGAGATGTAGACATAGAACCCTATCTACGTGTCGTCTCTGCTCCACCCGAAAATCCAGGAGATCGTGGAAAACCGCAAGTTGAGTTAAGGATCGATGGTCTTGCACTGCTGATAAAGAAACTCACTTATAACATCCCAACGGATGATATTATTGAGAATCTTAGCTGTCAGGTTTTTCATATTACGCATCTACGAGAAACTTGTGAAAAATTGGAACTGGAGAACCAAGCACTCATTGCCGAAAATGAGGAACTCCGAGAGAAACTCCGGGAAAAAATTGAATCTTTCCAAACCGAAAGAGGGAGTTTGTCCGCAGAAGTCAGTGAACTGAAAAATCAACTCGCTGAAGAACAATCTAAGACCTGGGTAACTCGCCTACTAAAACGGTGAGATTGATAGCCTTGGACAAACGAGGCTAAAGGTATATCCTCACAGGTATCGAAAATCGCTATGGGAAAAGAAAAACGGAATCAACTGCTTGCGATCGGATTCTTTGTGCTCGGTATGATTTTCCTCTATATAGAGAGTATCTCACTGTTCACATCTTTCATTGCGCAAAATTCCGTTTTGCTCAAAGGTATTGCGCTCGTGCTGCTCAGTGTTGCTGCGATCCTTTCTGGCATTGCTTTCGAGAACAAACGGCGAATTGCTATCATATCCAGTATAGGTTTAGTGATCGGTCTTGGATTTCTCTATCTACCTGTCCCTTCAATCTTGCATGGTTCAACTTTCCATATCCTTTTCGCCTGTGCGATTGCGTTTGGGATGACAACCGCTGCGAAGCGAGCAGCGACCATCGGTTCGGCAACCTTTGCTTGTATCGGGATCGTTTTTCTTTACCAACCTTTTTTTTCCTCACTGAGTGGTACTGCCCTATATTTACTTCTACCTGGGGTAATTGTTTTCTCGATCGTTTTTTCACAGAAAACCTTGTGTGAACAAATTTCTGTCGGCTTAATAGCATTGGGTTTGATTGCGCTCTGCCAACCTTTTCTCATACTATTCTATCAAACAGGTTTTCAACTGTTGCTTGCGGGATTAACAGGGTTTATTGTCGCGGCACACAGATAAAATTTTCTTAACTATTAAATCTGGTCACCGTTCCAAATGTAAAGCAAAGACAAATTATGCCATTTAAGGTATAATTTCATTTCACGGTGGTTTTCAGTTAAGTCCAACTGCCCTTAGGTTATGAAAGGTTTCTTAATAATTCAGAATCTGCATTCTTACTGCAATGCAGCAACTTAGAAGTAATTGTTAAAAAATTGTCAAACAAACATCCTAATCTTTCCGCTAATTCCAAGATAAAAAAAGTTGTGATCGTAGGTGCTGGGGTCATTGGTGCCTCAATCGCGTATCATCTGTCCCAGCGAAATGGAATCGCTGTAACGCTTCTGGAGCGCAATATTCCCGGTGCTGGTGCCTCCGGTCATTCTTTTGCATGGGCAAACGCTTTCGGGAAAGATCCGCGCGACTATCATACGCTGAACCGACGTTCATTAGATATGTGGTACCGGTTGGCACAGCAGCTTGATGCAGATATAGGTATCCACTATGGTGGTGAAATGCGGTGGGAAAGCAGTGCGCAACGTGGGGTGCAGCTGCGCCAACGGATCCGACAAATTCAGAGGTGGGGTTACCCGTGTCGGCTCATCACCCGTGACGAGATGTTGGCACTTGAACCACACCTACACCCTGGCACCGTAGCAGCTGCGTCTTTCTCTGAAGCGGACATTCACGTCGAAACCGACAGATTCATCGACGTTTGCCTCCAGCGAGCGTGTGAAGCAGGCACGACTGTACACTCGAAAACCAGCGTTACAGGGTTTATCATTCGCAATGGCAGTATCGCTGCCGTCGAAACCGACGATGCTGAATTTCCGTGTGATCTTGTTATTTTAGCAAGCGGTGTTCAGACGACTGAGTTGGCATCCTTAGCGCAGGTACATATTCCACAACAGCGAAGTCCGGGTATCATTATTGAGACCACGCCGTGCGCTAAAGTTTTAAATAGTGTTGCGATCATTCACGCGCCATCAACAGATAAAAATCATCAGCACTTGCACCTTCGGCAACTAACCGATGGAAGTCTCAGAATCGGGCAAGGAACGCAAGAAGGGATAAATCGTGATGATTCGCAGCAGTATGCCGATGCACTTCTCGCTCGCGCTAAAGCCTATTTGCCAGCGATAGCAGACGCTGAGGCAATTCCAACACCCGTTGGGTATCGTCCGATGCCGCTTGATGGGTTTCCAGCCCTCGGGTTTACTGACGCAGTACCAAATTTGTATATTGCCTTAATGCACAGCGGCGTAACATTGGCACCTTTGGTGGGTGAAATGGCGACCTTGGAAATTGCCGATGATGTAAGGGTGGATTGGTTTGCCCCGTATCGACCTGAACGTTTTAAAGCTGGGCACTAAAGTCAGCAGAGAAAATAATCTTATACAGAAATTTTCCTGAAGTACTCCTTATTTCTCATAGTGATCTACATACGCCTTCACCAAATCAGCCTTCCGAAAACCGGGGACAGCCGTAGCACATTCCTGTGCCAACCGTTCATAATCAATCTCTATCAGCTGTGCTAAGACGGTCGGATTTTTCGCTTTTAAAAGCATCCACTGTTTATGCCGTTCGCACCGCTTTTCATCTGTCTCTCTACGGGAATAATCCTGCCATCCTTGACACGGCACAGCAAAATCGAAAGGGTTTTGAAAGACTTTCAAAGCGTCAGGTGTGTTATTATACTGCCATATCTGAAAATCTTGATGCCTGATCGGTAAAGGTTTATATTCTCTCATATCGGGATGCGTGCTTACTAAACGGGTCCAGATTTGGAATTCTGTATTCACTGAATGAGATTTGCCGGTGTCAAGATAGAACGCATTTCTTGGAAGGGACAATTTACTAATAAACCGCATGCTGACATCAAGGTGCTTATGCGTGCCAAACTTTCGGAAATTGACAGGCACAATAAACGCCACAATATCCGCCAGATGGGCAGCATGGTTAAAGAAGTCTATTGCTAATTTTCCACGCTTGCCGAATGGCGGATTACCGATGATAGCTGTATCTCTGGGTGTGAACTGGAAATCGGTGACCTCAAAAAAATCCTGGGATTTTACATTGTCACATTTCGGCACGAGATCTATGCCTAATCGCTTTTTTGAGGGTAAGAGTTTATAAAATGCCCCCGTACCGGCAGCTGGTTCTACGAAAAAGAGATCGCTGAGACTTCGATTTAGCGTTGAAAGCGTGTCCGTGAAATGCTCCCAACATGCTCTCGCGACCTCTGATTTAGTATAAAATTGGTCTAGCGAATTCTGCACAATTTTTGTGAATTATGGTAATTGAACGCATTTAAAAACATTCCAACGGCGGTACGTCCAGACATGTTATTTTGGGTGGTTTACTCAAAGATTACCAATTCGCCTTCCTTGACGACCAAGACCTTAGCGTCGTAAACAGCATCGCCATCAGTATTAAAAGAGAATTTACCAACAATTGTGTCGAAGTCCTTGATATTTGCCAAGGCATCTCGGATTGAAGCAGCATCGGTTGATTGTGCGTTCGCGATCGCTTCCGCCAGAACATGGAGTGTGACATACGAACGCGCAGCGTAGTTGTTCGGTTCCATCCTAAATTTGGCACTATAATTTTCCACGAAGGCTTGATTTCCGGGTGTATCAACACCAGCACTCCACCCGACAAAGGTAATTGCCCCCTCAGCAGCGGCACCTGCGGCTTGCACATCGTCTGCTGTCAATGTCCGCAAGATAAAGGGGGCGGATATACCGAGTTCGTGCCCTTGGGTGAGGATGTCAGGTTTTTCTGGCGATAAAGAGGAAACAAAGATGACATCAGGATCCAGTGCTTGGATTCGGGTCAACTGTTCAGAAAAGTCGGTGTCGCCGCCCTTGAAAGTTTCGGTGATGAGCACCTCAACTCCGTTAGCAGCGAGGACTTCCCGCACTGCTGCGTCCCCATCTGTAGAGAAAAGATCTGTTTCATCATATATTGTTGCGGCTGTTTGATAGCCGAGTTTCGCCTGTGTCGCTGCAATACCGGCAGGAATGAGCACATCTGTGGTGAGTGCGACCCGAAAAACGAAGTCCCCAATCGCGCTAAGCCCCCGAGCAGCAGAGGTCGGACTTATTGCTACAACCTGATTTTCTTGCGCGATTTGAAAGGCTTCCTCAGCTTGACTTGAAGTCGTAGGTCCGAGAATGACGGACACGCCTTCTTGATGAATTAACTTATTGAAAGCTGCGACTGCGCCTTCTACGGTACCGCCATCATCTTCAATGATAAACCTTATTTTCATACCGCTGGGTTGTTTAGCGTTAATCTCATTAAGTGCTAACTCAAAACCTTGTGATACTGGGATGCCAAACGAATCAACGAGTCGACCTGCCAAAGGTAGGACGACACCAATGGAAATCTCTCCATCAGTTTTTGTTACCTGAGGTGTGGTAGGTTGAACAATTTGAGAAACTCGCTCACAAGCGGAAAATCCGACAATTAGCACGACAATCGCGAATAGCGATGCTAATAACGTGAATCTTTTAGTATCCATGAAACTCCTTTGATGGTATACGAAGTATATGCTTCTGTCTATTTGCAACGAGAGAAATGATTGTTATTTCAATACCTTTATTATATCATTTTCACACTGAAAATCAAGATAAAATTGCTTGGTTTCCAATCGCTATTGACTTGATCAATTTTCTGTTACACGGTATATTATAGCATATCAAAAATCAGAATAGACAATCTCATATCAGACGGAAGAATATGACAACAGAAACAAAACAACCTGTCCGCTGGGGGATCCTCAGCACAGCAAATATCGCAACAAAGGTTGCCCGCGCGATCCATCTCGCTGAGAACGCTGACTTAATTGCAATCGCGAGTCGGACCGAAGAACGCGCCGCTGCATGGGGGCAAGCGCATAATGTCCCTACGACCTACGGCACCTATGATGCCCTTCTCGCTGATGACGCACTCGATGCTATTTACATTCCATTACCACCCTCACTCCACGCCGAATGGACAATCAAAGCCGCCGAACACGGCAAACACGTACTCTGCGAGAAACCGCTTGCTGCAAATACTGATGAAGCCATCGCAATGGCAGATGCTTGCCGCCAAAACGGTGTGCAACTCATGGACGGTGTCATGTGGGTTCACCATGAACGCACCGCGGCGATGAAGCAGAAGTTAACAGACGGCACCCTTGGGCGGCTCCGTCGAATGACAGCGGCGTTTACCTTCAATTGGGACACAATTCCTGCGGGAAACATCCGCGCGATGAAGGAATTCGCAGGTGGGAGTCTCGGAGACTTAGGTTACTACTGTATTCGAGCAATTCTCTGGGCATTTGATGAGATACCGACCCAGGTTTTCGCGACGGCGCGTTACAAAGTCGGGGTGGATTTTAACCTTGCTGGTATCCTCTGGTTCAACGATGAGCGCATCGCGACCTTGGATTGTGGGTTTGACACAGGACTCCGAAAGTGGTTTGAAGTAGCCGGCACGCATGCTTCAATCGTTTGTGATGATTTCACCGTCCCTACATCTGAGGACTCTGCACGATTTTGGGTGCATGGACCCGATGGAAACGAGCAGAACACTATTGATGGGTGTATCCAAGAGGTCAAGATGATTGAAACATTCTCTCAGATTGTGCAATCTGGAAACCTTAAAGAAGAATGGTCTGAGGTGGCAGTAAATACAATGCGTGTCTGCGACGCGCTCCTTGAATCGGATCGATGCAAAGAAGTCGTTAAACTGTAGTGCTTTGTCAACTTTAAACTTGGGGTAGGTTCGTAGGCGTGCGATTTTGCGGCGTACTCGCCCAAATGCGAAGTGCATTATCGTACTGCTTCGTAGTGAGAACAACGGGCAATGAATTGCCCTACTACGAACAGAACACCTATAAACTGAAACTTGACGAGGCAGTAGGAGGATTGCTATGAAAATTACGAATATTGAAACGTTTATTGTGGACGCTGGTTGGCGCCCTTGGACTTTTGTGAAAGTTGAAACCGATGAAGGCATCACCGGTTACGGCGAATGTAGCGACGGTAGAAACCCCAACGGCGTGGTGGGAACTATCAAGGATTTCACACCACTGATGATTGGACGAGATCCGCGGGCGTATGAGATGCGGTTTTGGGACATGATTCGGGGTTCTCGGCAAAGTCCCGGTGGTATTGCTGCGAAGGCAATCGCTGGTATTGAATGTGCATTGGTAGATATTAAAGCGAAAGCGTTGGGAATCTCCGTCGTCGAACTTTTTGGTGGACCTACACGTGATGATGTGCGTGTCTATTGGTCGCACTGCGGCTCTTCTCGCGCACGCAACTACGAACTTATTGGTGTGCCGCCTTTAAAAAGCATGGACGATATTGCTGCGTTAGGGCGTGAGGTGGTTGAAAAGGGTTTCACAGCTCTCAAAACCAACATCATCTTTCCGGGCGACCAAGCTTCTGTCCATTTCGGAGGCTTTGGTGGTGGGCCCGGAACTACCGACGGGAATGTAACATCTCAGGTTCTACGGCACATCGAAACTTTAATCGGCACCTTCAGGGAAGCGGTTGGCCCCGATGTCAGCATCAACCTTGATTTGAATTTCAACTTCAAACCGGAAGCGTGTATGCGTATCGCCAAAGTGCTTGAGCAGTTCGACCTACTGTGGCTGGAGATTGATATGTATGACCATGAGGCTATCCGTCAAATCAAGGATTCCACAACGACGAAGATATGTACCGGCGAAAACCTCTATTACATGCGCGAGTACCTCCCCTATTTTGAATGTCGTGCCGCTGATGTATTCATGATAGATGTACCGTGGAACGGATTCTCACCCTCAAAAAAAATAGGCGACTTGGCAAATGTGTTCCAGCTCAACGTCGCACCGCATAATTACTATAGCCACCTCGCCACTTACATGAGCGCGAGTCTCTGTGCAGTCCTGCCCAATGTGCGAATCATGGAGATCGATATAGATGATGTCCCGTGGAAAGATGACTTGACGACACACGTCCCGGACATTACGGATGGTTACATGAAAATCCCGACGCGTCCCGGATGGGGAACGGATCTCAACGAAGAGGTTGCCAAGGCACATCCCTGGCCTGATCGGAGAGGGGAATGGTAATAGGGGCAACAGTGCCGGTAAACAGAGAAATTAGATAAATTCCAAGTGTTATTAAACAATACGAACACTTGCCGTGATGTCATTGCAAAATGGTGGTATCATCTGCGCTGTGGACCGGATGAGGATTTAGATTGTAGTTGCCCTCCAGTGAAATATCGTCAATCTGGACAACGGAGGAGAGACTCGCAGACTGGTGCATGGCGAAAATCGTTTGGACGACGTGTAGGTTACCGCGTCCATGCGTAATAGGTGTTTCTCCCGTGCGTAGGCACTCCTGAAAGTGTGCCATTACGTTCCCAAAAGCATCCGGAAACCACGTTCCCTCTATTGAGGGTTTGATTTCGCGGACCTCTGGTTCTGTGAGGTGAACGGTCATATCCGCGCTGTTCCCAAAGATTGCGCCTTTCGTGCCTTGAATGCGAATTTCCTCGTGCGGGTGTTGTAAGTTGCGTCCAGAATCGGCGAGAAACGCCCAGTTACACGAGAGCAAGCCTTGTATACCACTCCGACTTTTAAAGAGTGCCACGGAAACGGTTTCTCCATCTTCAATAGAGCGGTTATGTCCGTGCGCTTGGCAATAAACGCTCTCATACTCGCCGAACCATTTATAGACAAGTCCGACGTGATGCACTTGCATCGCTGGAATCAGGTGGCGTTCGGGGAACTCAGTGTAAAATCCGTTGCAGGTTATTGAGACGTGATAGATTTCGCCGAGGTGTTCGGCGTTGATGTAGGGTTCAATGGCGAGGAAGCCCGGAACAAAGCAAGAATTCTGGTTCACCATGAGCTGCACATTGTGTTGCTCACAGGTCTCTACCATTTCAACGGCTTGCTGCATCGACATCGAAAACGGCTTTTGGCAGAGAATGTGCTTACCTGATTCAGCAGCGGCCTTGACGATAGGGGAACGGATCCACGGCTGCACTGCTATGTCAACCACATCAACATCGGTGTCAGCAATCAGATCAGCAATGCGGGTATAGCGTTTATTGATGTCAAATCGGTCTCCAACCTCGTTAAGCCGTTCCGCATCTTTGTCACAAATCGCAGCAACGCGTAACCTTTGATTCTGATAACCGAGCAGGTGCTGCTGTCCGATACCCAGTCCAATCAAACCGATGCCGAATTCTTGTTTGCTTGTCATTGGGGATTGTCCTCCAACGCGTAATCACGAGACGGTTAAATACCTAACCCTTCGTCAATTTCGCGCTGGTATGTATTAATTGACTCATCCAGCATCTGATCCATTTGAACAATTTGCCCTGTTGCGCCGGATTCAAGAATTGCGTAAGAAACAGCGACCGAGCGTGTGCCTTGGTAGGCATCGACTTCAACTGTCCTATTGCCGGCGATGACTTCAGCGAATTCACCGTATTCAATGGCAATATTCTTGGCGTCACCTTGCGTAAACGTGTAGTTCCACAATCGATCTCCGCCAAAAAGGTCTGCTGTGACGGCATCTAAGCGAAAATCTGGAACGAGGTCCAAAAGCCGTTCGTCATTAATCGTTTCTTGTCCGTCAATATTGAGGGTGATGGTTCCACCGCTCCGGTCGCCGGGGAGCGTCATAGAGCCTTTCGATCCGTGAATTTTTCGGAGCCAACCGCCTTGTCCCCATGCGGCGTGCTCTTCAATATATTGCCCGACAACGCCGTTCTTGAAAGTGATCGTTGCATAAGCGGCATCTTCTGCGGTTGCCTCAAACTCAGCAGGCATCTCGCGCTGCCATTTTGTATAGACACCCGCGGGATTAGAGCCGGATTCACCTGTCACTGCGGCAGAATTATGTCGGATAGGTTCATGAAGACGTGTTTGCGCATAGACGGTGTCAATTTCACCAAGTAGATACTCCATCATGTCAGCATAGTGGACACCGACATCAAGGAGTACGCCGCTCTGGTCTTTCTGATGCCGCCAGACAGAGATGGTCATACGGTTTGCGCCACCGATTGCATGGTGGATGAGAAAACGCGGTGTACCAATGACTTCCGCATTCAGAAGTGCTTTTGCGAGCCGATTCATGGGATCGCGTCGATAGTTTTCTGCGACACTAAGAATTGCATCGGATGCATCAGCGGCGCGACGAATGAGGTTACACGCTCGAACAGTTAGCCCCATCGGTTTTTCGACCATCGTATGCCAGCCGCGTTCAAGCGTTTCAACAGCGACGGTGTGATGATACGGTGGTGTCGTCGTCACATCTACAGCATCCACACCGACTTCAGCAAGTTCTTCCAGACTCCCAACAACAGCGGGTTTCTGACCGAAACGTTCTTCTGCTTGTGTAGCGAGCGACTCGGCATTCGCGAGGATCGGATCACAAGCACCGACAAGGTCGAACCGCTCCCATCCTGTCCGATGAAGTTCTGCTAACCCGTACATGTGTCGGTGTCCCATACCGCCACAACCAACGATTGCCAATCTAATTTTATCCATGTTATCCCCCTGCAGCCGACAGTACGTTCGCGCCTTCTCCTCAATTAAGGGTTCTTTCTAACCTCTTGAGATCAGTCTCCATTAGTGTCGCATTATCACGGTAACTTTGGGAATGGTTAATCACCTTATTCGCATATCTTTTACCTCTGCTAATAAGTGGGCCACGTATTTTTACCTTAGCAGGACCGACATTGTACGCCCCGAGTGCCAAAGTCAAATTGTTCAAATGTTTTTCATAAAGCATTTTGAAGTAAGTTAAACCAGCACGCAAGTTTTTATTAGGGTCAAATCGTTCATCTACGTTCGGATCCAGTTTTGGTTTTCTTTTATTTTTGTACTTCGGCACCTTGAGTCCAAGGTCTCGTGCGGCATCAGGCATTAGCTGCATTAAGCCTGCTGCTCCATTTTTCGATACAGCACGTGGGTTAAAGTTAGATTCAGTATGAATAATAGCAAGCATGAGTGCCGCATCAATGTCATATTCTTGCGCGATTTGGGCAGCTTTGTATTCTGAATTTATTTTTTGCGTTGTCGATTTCGTCCGTGTTGATTGTGTTGTGAGCGTGTCTGTGGTTTGAGGTTTCTGTGAAGTAGGTTGCGTTCCGCCAAAAGACATACCGACTGAAGCGAGATGTCTATGTTGGAAATCATCATGATTTAAATAGGTATAATGGAACTGCTTTCCTAATTGGTTAAGTGAAAACCCAACACTCCAAGATTGAGAAGGCACCTCCGTGCCGAAGGTAAACATTGATCCGACACGGGCAGCGATCGTTTCATTTCCGATTTCTACGCTTGTGCCAAAACAGAGTGGGTTAATATCAAATCGGTTATGCCATTGGATGATTGAGTGAGGCGTTAGAACTGCGCCGAGGGCGAGCTGCTGATTAAAGGTTTGCAAAACCTGTCCATTTCTATGTCGGATTGTTACGCCAGAGATGTCGCGTAACCGCATCCCGATAGAAAGGTGGGGGTTCAGTTTTGTCTGCACACCAATGTCATAATTCTGTGCCCAGAGGCTACCGTAATAAGGTGCGCGACTGTATCCTGTGCTGGCACCAAGTTGAAAATCTCCAAACTTTCTCGCATAAGAGAAAAGTGCCTGATTGTTGCCGAGTTCAAAACTACCGATTGGGTTCGAGGTGTGTGCTATGAGAAATCGGTCGCTGCGATTGAAATCAAGGAAATTTACGCCAAATGTGCCGATATATTTGATAGGATAGGCAAGGGAAACCGCGCCTTGGGATAGGTCGTAAATCAGGTTTCCACGCTGCAGAGTAGCAAGTCCTGCCGGATTCCAGAGGGGGCTTGTTGCGTCATCTGCGCCGCTAATAAACGCGCCACTTAACCCAAGCCCACGCGTTCCGACTTCAGGTCTGAGGTTAAGTGGGTCTGATAATGTGCTTTCTTGACCGAGAAAATACGCTAAAAAAAGAAAAACAATGGCTACGAGCAGCAAACCTCGTTTATGGTATAATAATGTGATTCGTTGGATTTTCACTTCTGCCTTTGTACCTAATTTCAAAATGTAAATGGGGTCCTGTTGAAACGCCGGTGTTTCCGGAAAGCCCAATTACCCTTCCTCTTGCGACAGTCTGCCCAACTCTCACCCTAATACGGGACAAGTGTCCATACCATGTCGTAAAGTTGTCCTCGTGTTCGATGCCTACGAGTTTGCCGTAACCGCCTCTACGTCCAGCAAAGATAATTCTCCCTGCTTTTGAAGCATAGACGCGAGTGCCAGTAGAGGCACGGAAGTCTATACCTTCATGACGTTGGTAGCGACGCGTCACAGGATGGGGTCGATAACCGTACTTTGAGGTCACAACTAAAGGGACCCGAAGTGGATTTCCAAAACCCAGACTGCCATCCATCTGGATACGAATTCTTGTACCAATCTGGAGGGTGCGAGGCGAGGAGATACCATTGATTCTCTGAAGATCCTGTGGTTCAACATTATGACGGCGTGCGATACTCCATAATGTATCCCCAGCTTTAACCCGATACCAAACCCCTTCAACCGGTGCTCCACCAGGAATCAGCAGTTTTTCCCCGATCTGTAAACGCTTTGTTGGCTGAATGCTGTTAGCTTGGACAATCGATTTAAGAGGGACCTGGTACTTCCGAGAAAGCCCCCATAATGTGTCCCCTTTTTTCACTAAATGTTGTTGTACGCCAGCCTCTATCCGTACTCCAGAAAGTACCATCACAAACACAACAGATATAAAAAATTTTCTTTTCATTTGATACCCTAAGACAATACGAAGCAAAGACGCGTTCTGTCGGCATGCCAAACGAAGCGAGTACCGCTTGTTAAGACAGGCTTTGCTTCTATGAACTAATCTCTAACGGTTAGCAAAACCGTTTTAGTCTCTGAAAAAATTTGGGTATCGGTATCAATTCCAGAGGTTCCGACTGAAACAACCTCGCTAATCACAGTCACAACAAGTTGGATGACTTCAACTTGAACACTCTCTCCATTGAGCGTTTGGGGAGCGGTCCAAGTAATCGGATTTTCGCTGGAGGCGGAAAGCTGCCCATACTTTGTAATATTCAGCCAGTTCAACGTGACACTGGTACCTCTAACCCCTTTGACGGAAGCAGTAAGTTCCACCTCTTCGCCAGGTTCCACCGTTTTCTTTGTAACGGTGATCTTTACGTCAAGGTCGGCGATCTGCCCCGTTGTCTCCTCAGCGTCCAGGTTTTGTGCAAGTTCAACAACAGGGTCGGTACTTTCGCTATCCTGTGCTGTTGTATCTGTCTCTGCTACAGGATTGTTTAGGTTGCTACCACCACAACTTGACAAACTTAATACGAAACCTACAAGGAGAATGTTAAAAAATATCCCAAGAAATTGAGATTTTCTCATGACACCACCCTCTCTTCATGTTTAGATCAATCGAAACACCTATACGTTTTGGGACGAATAGAATTACTGTTTTGTGTTTATGACAAAACGAATAATGAAGAGAGTTGGTTACAGAAAATCAAACAGAATGTTTGGCTGGAAGGATGGGTTCCAGCCTGAATTATGGCTATTTTCCTGCGTTTTCCAGTTGTTGCCGCCCGAAAGCAAGGATGTCAGCAATGTCCTGATCACTAAGGATGTCGGGGGCATAGAACGGCATAAGAGAGCCGCCACCTCGAATTTTAGTAGCCCAACGCGTTATTGCCGCGTCAATATTACGAGGTGCTCTGGTACCAACAATTCGTGGACCGATACCTGCCCTGTAGGGTGATGGGTGACAAACGGCACAAGCGCGTCCGAAAAGTTCCCATCCTCTGTCTGCATCACCACTCATTGCGGCGAGTTTTTCACCCGCTGCTTTTTTAGCATCGTCATCTAACATCGCAATTTCAAACTCGGGGCCTTTATTATCACCGGAGATAGCTTCAAAATAAGCCATGAGTGCTTCGGCGTGCTCTGCTGGGATTGCAGTCGGATTAACTTTATCGTGTGGAATCCGTTGTAAAAAGTGCTCATAACAGAAACCGCCACCACCAGCTGCGCGTGCAAAGTTCGCGCCTGAAATCATTCCACCTTTTGCTTCTCCACGGTGTGGGACACCGATTATACTATGCCCAGCGCGAATCAAACCGTCCGGATTTGCGGTTTCGTCAAAATCCGCATGGCAGTTCGCACAGGAAAGCCCGGTTGCGAAACCTGGCTTAGTACCTGGTTTGATTGTGCCCTTAAAAGTTGGGTCGTGGAAGAGCTCGCGTCCCAGCTGCGCTTTGTCTGACAGTTGGGCTTGCGACAGGAGGATAAACCCTACGATTAAAACGCTGCAAAAAGAAAACGCAACGAATTTACGCATTATGAATCTCCTTTCAAGATATAACTTCAATTATTTTACGAGATATATGGTTTATTGTCAAGAAAAAAAGTTCTTACACCGAATATTAGACCATTTCTGTGCTCACGCCACTTAAATTGGCTCTAAAACTGCAATGTAAGGTAGATTTCGATACTGTTGCGCGTAGTCAAGTCCATATCCAACAACAAATGTATCCGGAATTTCAAAACCGATGTAATCAACAGCAACACGCACTTGGCGTTGAGAAGATTTATTGAGTAGCGTACAGATTTTAACAGTTTTCGGATTCAACGTCTGAAGGTGTTCACAGAGAAAATTTAAAGTACGCCCGGTATCGACAATATCCTCCACAATCAGGATATGCCGTTGTTCAAGGTAATCACTCCCACCACGAATGAGCTGGACAGTCGAAGGCTTCACGCTATCGTGGTAGCTCACGAGTTGCACGAACTCAAATCGGAGCGCGACTTCTCTATCTTGATTGTCATGTTGTGCTTTAAAGATAGCACGTGCAAGGTCCGCAAAAAAGAGAACGCTACCTCTGAGAACACCAAGGAGGACCAACTCTTGGTTCTGATAATCAGTGAATATTTGCGTACCGAGTTCACAAATTCGGTTCTGGAGACAGGATTCAGAGATGAGAACGGACTCAGGAAGAAGTTTCGTCGCTGACATAACGTAGGTGAAGATATTGCCGTGTGCCGGGTTGAATTTTGAACGCTTCATTGGTGGTATGACCGACAACCCAGAGAATCTCATCGCCACAAACAAGGATCGGAATACGATCACGTTCATAACGAGGCACCTTGGCATCTATCAAAAAATCCTTAATTTTTTTTGTTCCTTGCATACCATAAGGCTGAAACCGGTC
>CAZGAW010000086.1:0-3943 GCA_964523645.1 uncultured bacterium
CAGATTTCCCGCTTCTGCTCGCACCGATGGAAGATGTGAGCGATCCGCCTTTTCGCGCCGTCTGCAAGGAAAATGGCGCCGACCTCATGTATACCGAATTCATCTCCTCCGAGGCACTCATCCGTGATGCCGCGCCCAGTGTTGCAAAGTTGGATATTTTTGAAGCGGAAAGACCCATCGGTATCCAAATTTTTGGGCACGACATCGACTCCATGCGCGCTTCTGTTGAAATCACTGAGAAGGTTCAACCCGATATCATCGACATCAACTACGGCTGCCCCGTTAAGAAAGTAACGTGTAAAGGCGCAGGTGCAGGTATCCTTCAAGACATCCCTAAAATGGTGAAAATGACCGATGAAATGGTAAAAGCCACTGATTTACCTGTCACCGTCAAAACACGACTCGGTTGGGACGATAAAACGAAATACATCGTTGAAGTCGCGGAACGGCTGCAGGATGTCGGTATCCGGGCGATTGCCATTCACGGTAGAACCCGCCGACAGATGTATAAAGGCGATGCCGATTGGACACTCATCGGTAGGATTAAGGATAACCCACGCATGAGGATCCCCGTTTTCGGCAATGGGGACGTTGATAGTCCACAGAAAGCGGCACAGATGCGGCAACAGTACGGCGTTGACGGTATCATGATTGGGCGTGCCGCGATTGGTTACCCGTGGATTTTCGACGAGATCAAACACTATTTCGCAACCGGTGAAACGCTCCCACCGCCCTCCATAGATGAACGCATTTCGGTTTTTAGAAAGCACCTTGATTTTTCTATTAAATGGAAGGGGTTAAAACTCGGTCTCCTTGAAATGCGTCGGCACTATAGCAACTATTTTAAGGGTATCCCACACGTTAAGCCCTTCCGCTATCGCCTTGTTACTTGCGACAGTTACGACGGTGTTTTGGGGATTGTGGAGGAACTCCGTACACATGCCCTAATTCAAGCGTCCCATAATAGCCGTCAGCAGTCAGAGGAATAGCCGTCAGCAGTCAGTTAAGAGTATTTTTTGCGTGTTTCCCCAGGAATCGGAGTGTTTTTGCTGGGGCGTTTCTTCCCACCTACGTAGAAACTTTCAGCAAAAAACGCTTGACGCGAAACCCGAATAGTATTATCATATAACGAAATTATATCTCCGCAGTAAAGGACCTGGAATGGATAAAATACCCTTTATGAAACTCAGCGGTGCAGGCAACGATTTCGTCATTATCAATAATTTGGCGCAAATCGTTGATAGCACCGATACAGAATTTGTGAAAAAACTCTGTGAACGTCGTATGTCGGTCGGAGCTGACGGTGTTCTGCTCGTCGAAAAAGCAGATGACGTTGATTTTCGCATGCGCTACTTTAACGCCGATGGCGGTGAGGTAGAAACCTGTGGAAACGGCGCACGGTGTATCTCCAAATTCGCCTACCTGAACGGTATCGCCTCCGAACAGATGCGATTTCTGACGAACGCCGGAATTTATGAATCCGAAATAGTGGGCGAGAGCGTTAAAGTTCGTATGAGTGATCCTACAGACATCCGACTCAATGTTCCGCTGCAACTTGATGATGGAATGCACACCGTTGGATTCGCGAATAGCGGCGTACCGCATATTGTTTTCTTCGTAGAGGATTTAGAAGGAACGGATGTCTTTGATTTAGGACAGCAGACGCGCTATCACGATGATTTCAAACCCGCTGGTACGAACGCGAATTTTATCCGCATCCAGTCGCCAGGATTAATTGATATCCGAACGTATGAGCGTGGTGTTGAAGATGAGACGCTCGCTTGTGGTACGGGATCGATCGCTTCTGCTATTGTTGCCGCGACGTTAGGAAAAGTCGTATCCCCTGTTTCTGTCAAAACAGCGAGTGGTGTCGTTTTGAAGATTCATTTCGATGTGGAGGACGGCGGTGCTCGAAACGTCTATCTTGAAGGCGATGCTCGTGTTATCTATATCGGTGAACTCACGACAGACGCATGGAATTATTAAGCACACAGGAGTAACTGTCAGCAATAGGCAGTCGGTAAGAGAGGCTCTGGTTTCCGATGGTTTCCATTGATGCTTTTCTGATAGTCCATAGCCAATACAGTGAAATACTTACAGGTACATAGTCGTCAGTCACCAGTTAAGAGACGGTTTGGTTGGACAAGTTCCGGCTTTAACTGATAACCGATAACTGGAAACTGACGACTCTTAAAAGGAGGGTTTACATGTTTCAAGGCTCTTATGTTGCACTCGTCACACCCTTTAAGGACGATGAATCGCTTGACGAAACGAAACTCAAGGAACTGATTCAATTTCAGCTTGACGGCGGCACACACGGCATCGTCCCGTGTGGCACAACAGGTGAATCCCCGGCACTGTCTGAGGCTGAACACGATAGGGTCATAGAAATCACGGTTGAGACCGTAAGTGGACAGGTGCCTGTTATCGCGGGGACCGGATCCAATTCAACGACACGCACCTTGCGGGCAACAGAGCATGCCAAAGCTGCAGGGGCGGATGCTGCGTTGATTGTTACCCCGTATTACAACAAACCCACCCAGGAAGGGTTGTATGCCCACTACATGAAAATAGCCGACACGGTGGACATCCCGATTGTTGTTTACAACGTTCCGGGACGGTGCGGCACTGACATTCTTTCACCCACCGTCGCGCGTCTCGCAGAGCATCCAAACATCGTCGCGCTCAAGGAAGCAACGGGTGAACTCAAACGCGCCAGTGAGGTCGTTAACTTATGTCCCGATGACTTCGTCGTGCTTTCGGGTGATGATGTGAATACGCTGCCGATCATGGCTGTTGGCGGTAAAGGTGTGATTTCCGTTGTCGCGAACGTCGCCCCTACGGATGTCGCGGAGATGTGCAACGCTTTCCACGCTGGGAATCTTGAGCTTGCCCAGAAACTCCATTACAAAACGTTGCCGTTAGCGGTGGATCTTTTTATTGAGACGAACCCCATTCCTGCGAAAACTGCACTCCAACTGATGGGAAAACTCAATGGGAAACTGCGGTTGCCGCTCGCACCGATGGAACCTGCGAACCTTGAGTCTTTACGCAAGACGGTTTCGGATGCGGGATTGATTTAATCTGAGTCAGATCCTAACAAACTGTTGAATGCTTAAATTTGTCCGGGGTGTTATGTCTCGAACAAATTTGAGCATCTATAAAGATGGACGCGCCGGAGATATAAACTCTTAGAAGAATCGCAGTATGAATCGCAGTGAAGCCTTGCTACACAAGGCGCGCCGAAATCCGAATGGCTTGAAATTCAGAGAGTTTGAACGACTTATGCGTTGGCACGGTTGGACACAGCATCGCCAACGTGGGAGTCACCGAACTTGGTACTCACCAGACGGATATAGGATCATTGTTCAACCTGAGCGCTCCATGGCAAAGGGCTACCAAGTTCGACAATTTCTTAAACAATACAACAAGGAAGCAGCAAATGAAAAAGAATAACCACGACGATTTCGATGGATTCATGATTAATGTATTTTTTGATGAAGATGGCGATTATCTGGCACATCTCGTGGAACTTCCCAATGTCTCTGCTTTCGGCGCGACACCCTCCGAGGCACTATCTGAATTGAAAACCGCCTGGGAATTGATGAAGGAATGTTATCAAGCGGATGGCGAAGCTTTACCACAAGCACCCTCGCGCCAAGGTTACGAAGGCCCGCTCAATGTCCCGATTGATGCTCAACTTTATCATGCCTTGGCAGACGAGGCAGCCAAATCCGGGATAAGCCTTTACACACTTGTGGCACGGAAACTAACAAAACCGCTCCCGGATCGACTATGATACTGCAGACTGGCTCAGTCCCAGGACCCGTTATGATGGTCTTCTTCGGGAGATATTCGGACATAAATGAGCCTATCATCATCTCGGTTAAGGTTGTGTCATAATGAGTTACAGCAACTTCACCTTAGAATCAGTGTTAGCGGC
>CAZGAW010000086.1:4043-22669 GCA_964523645.1 uncultured bacterium
AAGGTTGTGTCATAATGAGTTACAGCAACTTCACCTTAGAATCAGTGTTAGCGGCGTTTCAACTGGAAAAGGTTGAATCCGCTGGCACCTTTTCTGAAATAGACTCGATCGTTCCAAGCGACTATCTCACAACAGGATTGGCGAAAAAAGTACCTTTGGCAGCGGCTATTGGAACTGAGAAAGCACGTTCTGAGCTCATCGTGGCAGATGTACTGGTTGAACTCCGGGATAAGTTCAACAACCGTATCAGTTTCTTTTCTGGAGTCGATTTCAGTGTTGACCTTGAGAGTGGATTAGTGGGTATCTGCGATTTTTTAGTGAGTCTGTCACCAGGACAGCTTTTTTTACAGGTACCCATTATCGTTCTTGTTGAAACAAAAAAAGATGATCCTAAACTCCGACTCGGGCAGTGTATTGCCGAGATGATCGCTGCCCAACGCTTCAATGCGGAAAAAGGGAATGCAATCCCTGCTATTTATGGAGTTGCTACCACAGGAACAGAATGGCAGTTCCTGAAATTAAAGGAAAAGCATCTACAAATTGATATGGAAATCTATTCGATTCGACAGTGTGAGAAAATTCTCGGTATCCTTTCCAGTATGGTCAACCAAGCGGCATAAAGATAAAGTGTGTGCTATTGCTGATATGCCGCCGGTAATAACCTATGCACGGTATCAATCACCAGCTGCTCAACGCCTGGCGCAAACCGAGTCGGCGGACCGAAATAGAGCATTGCCCCACCACCTTCATAGCCTCCCTCCGCTAACACCCGTTCTGACGGAATATAACCCGGAAACGCGTTCGCATACGCACCCACCCAGAGTCTTTCAGCATCCAACTCACGCTTTAAACGGAGCGAATAGTCAACAACAACCTCACTTGCAAGGAAAACAATGGCGAGTTCATCGTCAAATCTCCATGCCTGTACGGGATACGAGAGTTCCGTCTGCAACGGCAGCCCTTTCTGCAAGCGTTCGAGATGCTTTTGGGCGTGATAGGCATCGTGACCGCCTGCTGCAACGCGTGCTTCCCACGCTTCACGGGTGGGCAACGTATCAAACGGCAGATTAACCCGTTCAAATGCCCCCGTCGGAACACTAGAAAGCGGTTTCGCGTCTCTCTGTAGCATCCGTTGTACCTCTTCCGAGAGTGCCTCTCCATGCGCTTTCGCATACGCAAGACGGGTACTGAAGACCTCCTCCTGTCCATCCGGCATCGGCATCATCCGTGATTCAGGATTCGCATCGGCACCGCAGCCGATAGTGATTAAGGCTGTTACACCGGGAAGCGAGTTTTGGATATCTTCTTGCGCAAATCCTGCCCAGTCGCCACAGATGTGGTTGTCTGTGCCAGCCAACGTCGTGCAATGACAGGCGTAACTTGCCCACACAGCGCGTAACGTGCCATCTTCACCTCTGACCTGCAGGCACGGCAACGAATGGTCTACCGGGCCGCCCTCGGTGCGTCGATTTTTTGCGAAACCGAGTTCACCGATGCTCCACGTCAATCGTGACGGTTCTCGATTTGCGAGTGCCTCTAAGGCAACGGATTCCATCCAATCCTTAAATTGAACGGTATACCGATCTATCTGTTCTTGATGCGCCGGTGGTATATCTGTACTAAACAGGAAAGGTGCCGCGTTCGTTAGGCACGGCGCGCTGTGCGTATGTGTGAAACAGGCGACAAAATGGGCGCGGGAAATCCCTGTTTTCTCCCTGATTCGGTGCGATACCTCTTCGGTGAGTTCGTCGGGTAAACCGCAATTTTCTACTGCCACTAAAACGACCGGATCATCTGCATCGCTGCCAATGGCGAGTGCTTTTGCCCATATCCGTTGGATAATACCTTCGGATTCTGCGCGACGGCTCCCGTAACCGCTAAGTCGAATCGGATAATCTGGCGTGATGTCCACTTCCGCAACGCCAACCTGAATAACGTTATTTTTCTCTGACATATCGGGTTACCTCCGTAAGTTAGAAGCGTAGGGTGAATGCAAGTAGGTGTCTATTTGAATCATAGGTAAAATTTCCAAGCCCAACCGTGTATTCCAAATATGTGGTTCCCAGTCTGAATCCAACACCGAATGAAAAGTGCCAAACTGCGTTTGTACGTCCTGTACCGACTCGGAATGCCAAAGTTTTCGGCACGTCGCCAGTCCATGTTTTCTGGAGTTCGCTGCCAACAGCGAAACCTATTCCTTTCTGCCCGAAGTCTCGCCAGAGATCCGCTGCGACTGTGATCCATTCCAGAGGTACATAAGCGGCACCGATACCGAATCGAAGGGGGCGCCGTTCTACTGAGCCTGCACGCAGGAGGTTTTCAAAGAGTACGCCTACCAATAGCGGCGGGTGCGTCTGTTTTGTGCTAAACCAGATCGGACGTTGAAAACCCACATCCAATTCAAGTCGATTGACGGTTCTCTCAAGCGTCGGTTGGCGTTCATGGACAATATCCCGAACCCTGTCCCCGAATTGCAGCTCGTGGACGATTGCCTCAATCAGTTCCTCAGGCACTTCTACATCGACCTCAGGTCCGTGGCGCGCTGCCAAATTTAAAGTCGAAATCGCTGTTCCCCGGTTCACAACTTGCTTCAACAATCTGAGACGCGCACCCACTGCTGATTTTCCGAGGTCTCGGCTAAGTCCTATTACCCAACTTCTCTCTTGGAACAAATTGTAATCCGTAAATAAATCTGTCGTAGCAGAAAACTGACGCGAGTTTCGGTTATATTCGGCACGAGTGCTTTCAAGTGTAGCGGTGGCAAAATTTGTAAATCTTGAAGCATATCCGACACTTGCGCCCCATTTACCAAACGCGTGCGAATAGTAGACTGCTGGTGAAATATCAACGTTGGCTTCGGCAACAAATTGTGTAGTCCCCTGCTTCGGCAATTCTGTCCAGTGGATACCTTCAGCAGCAGTGCCGAGTGCGAGGTTGTGATCCTTAACGTGCACAAGCGATGCTGGATTTCCAAATATACCGGCATCTTCCGCAGACGTGGCGATTCGGGTGCCTCCCATCCCCGCAATACGAAGTATCTCATTTGCCGTGCTGAGAGAGGGTGTAACGGTGGTTAAGATGATGAGTGTTAAAACAGTCGTAAAATATCGGACGTTAAAAGACCTCAATAACACCATATCGCTGTCCTTTATAAAACATCTGCAAGGACAACGTCCGCAGCAGCTCAGATTTAATCGTTAGAAAATTGTGAATCCACACTCATCACCTCAGCGAAAATATCCTCTAATGAATGCTTCACCCCCTGGAGTTGGCGAAGTTGAACACCGGTGTCATAAGCGAGTTTGAAGAAGAATGTTGTGTCCGTTTGTTCTCGGTTTCCAGTCGTAACTCGCAAACGTTGATCGGGCTGTCGCTCAACCTGATAGCTATGATCTTCCAAAGCGGCGATATAAGCCGCACTGTTTCCCACAACCTTCAAATCGAAAGATTCGCCTTTGTTCTCTTTGAGTGCTTCTATCTGTCCTTGGATAGCGACACTACCGTGTGATAGCGCGATAATCTCTTGACATGCGAATTCTACATCCGGGAGCAGATGCGAGGACAAAATGACGTTGATGTTTTTATCGGTTGCTATGTCTTTGACGAGTTCAAGCATATCTTCTCTACCGTTGGTATCCATTCCGTTTGTCGGTTCGTCGAGCAGTAGCAGCTTCGGATCGTGTGCCAGTGCCTGTGCTAACTTTACGCGCTGTTTCATACCTGTGGAGTATCCATCTATAGTTCGATAGCGTTCTTCATCTAAACCGACGTAATAGAGCACTTCGTGTGCGCGTTGCATCGCATCCCGTTTCGGCATCCCACAGAGTTCCGCAGCATAAGAGACGAGTTGAACAGCAGTCATACCCGGTATTAAGCATTCGTCTTCCGGCATGTATCCGAGCTGTTTCCGAATTTCCAAAGGATTCGTCTGCACATCCAGTCCAAACACAGTGGCTGTCCCCTGATTCGGTTTGACGAAACCGAGGAGCGTTTTAAGCAGCGTACTTTTTCCCGCACCATTGGGTCCGAGTAGACCGACAGCACCGCCTTGAACCGCCAGTGAAAGGTTATCCAATGCGGTTGTTGTCCCAAAAGAGAGTGAGATGTTTTTTATTTCAATGAGCATCTTTTATAGTAGATCCTGAAAATATATGCACACATAAGATTTAGTACTTTCCCGCTCGCTAGCGAGGTTTCCTAGCAGAAACGCCCTATCAAAAACACCTCGCCATATTGCCAAGTGTAAACTTAATTGTGGGTTTTACTATAATTTATTGGATCTCCATAGAGATTGACCTGACGCACCAATCGGGTTTCCGACGAGGTTTCGCATTTTTTATAGGGTTGAGAGAAAAGTTCGCTTCACACGTGGGGTTATCTGCGTTAAAATTTCATAGGAAATAGTCCCGGCACGTTCGGCAACTTCATCAATTGTAATTTCCGAATTTCCCTGTTTCCCTATCAGTACAACTTCGTCACCAATGGCTACTTTATCTGTAGATTCCAACTGCACCACGCTTACGTCCATGCAAACTCTTCCGATTATCGAGCGGCGCATCCCGCCAATCAACACCTCACCCTTGTTAGAAAGTGCGCGCGGATAACCGTCGCCGTAGCCTACCTGTACCATCGCCACACGGGTCAGATGTGGTGCTTTGAATGTCAACCCGTAACTCACGCCTTCTCCTTCTGAAATAGTACCTATCCAACCGACACGTGTTTTCCATGTAAGCGCAGGTTTTAGTGAAATAGGTTTTTCAGCCGCGGGATAGATGCCGTACAGACTCAAACCGGGACGGACTGCATCAAAATGGGATTCAGGAACCGCCAGTGTCGCTGCGCTGTTGGCTACATGAACCATTTTTCCGCTGTTGCTCGCTAGTACAGACGAAAATCGCTTTAGCTGAACAGAAACGAAACTTTTATCTACTTCGTCCGCAGTCGCAAGATGCGTAAAAATGCCCTTAACTTCAATTCGCGGCAGTGTTTCCAGTCTACCCAAGAATTGCGATGCTTCTGTATGATGGACACCGTTCCGATTCATTCCAGTGTTGACATTGACGTGAACCTTTATAGGGGCAATCTCCGAAGCGATCCGGTTCAAGGTCTTCGCAAATTCCCAATCTCCTATCGTTGGCGTTAGACTAAACTCAACGATTTGTGCTGCCTGTGCCGGTAAACAAGTAAATAAAATCAGAATCGGTTTGCGAATACTTGCTTGGCGGAGTGTAATTCCCTCTTCAACCGTCGCGACCGCGAACATGTCAGCAGTTGTATCCAACACCTCCACAACAGGGACCACGCCGTGTCCGTAAGCATCCGCTTTCACGACTGCGATCAATTGCTTGCCAGTATGTTTTTTTATTGCTTCGGCATTTTGTCGAATTGCTTGCAGATCGATTTCTGTGTGTGTTCGGAAATAGGGCATATCGTCTTTAACCTTGTCGTATCAACAAAAGATTATATCACAACCTATACAAATTTGCGAGGTGTTTCACCTTACGGCTGATAGGTAAGCTATTGTGCGCTCCGCTTTTCGGCGGCAGCCGCACCGCCTTGAAACCACAGGAATAGCAGGATAAACACGATTGAATTCGCCAACAGCATCGTTGAGATAGCGTTAATCTTCGGTGTGATGCCGAACTTTAGCAGCGAATAGATGTGGACAGACAGTGTCGTATAGCCAACACCAGCGGTGAAGAAGGTGATAACAAAATCATCAATAGAGAGTGTAAAGGCAAGCAACGCGCCGCCAATAATTCCGGGGGCAATCAAGGGAAGTGTTATCCGCCAAAAGGTCTGCCATTCGTTTGCACCGAGGTCGCGGGCTGCTTCTTCTAAAGTGCTGTCGTAGCCTTGTAGACGCGCACGCACGACAATGGTAACATACGCGATGTTGAAAACACTGTGCGCGATAATTACGGTGATTAAACCGAGTGGAACACGGACTTGCACGTAAAATGTCAACAACGCAATCGCTAACACGATGTCTGGAATAATAATTGGGAGATAGAGACCTCGAACAAGAGCAGATCGGAAACGGAAACGGTACCGTTCTATAGCAAGTGCAGCCGCTGTTCCGATAACAGTGGCGATGACCGTTGCGACACCTGCCACCATCAAACTATTTCGACAAGCACGCCATAACGCAGGATCTTCAAACAGTCTTGCATACCAACTGAAAGTGAAGCCTTCCCAAACGGAGATCTGCTCGCCGCTGTTAAACGAGAACACCACAACCGCTAAAATCGGCATATATAAAAAGAGGTAAACCAATCCTATGTTGAATTCAAGAATCTTTTTCATTAAAGTAACCTAAGTTGCCTATAACCTAAGTTGCCACTTGTAGCACAAACTTTCCAGTTTGTGCCTGTGGATACGCAAACTAAAAGTTTACGCTACAAAACTCTTCCACATAATGACCCATTTCGATGAAAAACGCTATCTGCAGGTTTCCGAAAATCTCGTAAGTAGCAACTTGGGTTAAAGTAGTAGGCACACGCCGTGTGCCGTAACCTCTATTGAGATTCCGCAGATTCACTGTCTTGCAAGGCGCGAAAATATAGCACAGTACCGACCAGCACGATACCCATTAGCATAAATGAAAGCGCAGAACCGAAGGGCCAGTCTCGTGCTGTTTTGAATTGCCGTTCAATAACATTGCCAATATAACTCACTTTCCCACCACCGAGGAGGTCAGGCGTTAGAAACGCACCGACTGTCGGAATAAACACCAACATCGATCCGGCGAGGACACCCGGTAGGCTGAGCGGCACGGTTACGTGCCAAAACGCACGCCGCGGTGATGCGCCTAAATCCTGTGCCGCTTCCAGCAGCGACAGGTCTAATTGTTCCAGTGCTGCATAGAGGGGGAGTATCATAAAGGGCAGGTATCCGTAGACAAGCCCTATTTGCACGGCGAGCGGGGTGTTCAGCAGTTCTAATGGACTCCAGTTAGGGATTACCGTTCCTAAGAGGCTATTCAGGAGGCCTTCCGTGCGCAGAATCAGGATCCACGCATAAGTACGGATGAGAAAGTTCGTCCAAAACGGAACGACGACGAGCAGCAATAGCACATTTCGGTGTTTCGGTCTATAGCGTGCGAGGTAGTAGGCAAAGGGGTAACCGAGGAGCAGGCAGATTGCAGTACAAATCAACGCTGTTGATACAGAACGCCAGAGGATACCGAGATAGAGCCCATCGAATAGACGCTGATAGTTTTCGAGCGTGAAATGCCACCGCACGCCACCATAAGTCCCGCGTTCTATGAAGCTGTAGATAAATACTGACACCAATGGAAGCAGAAAGAAACAGACGAGCCAAAATACAACAGGGAAAAGGAGGATAAGGAGATGATAGTTACGACGCATATTTGTTCAAAACACTAACTGCTGTCATCACAGATGGAATCGACGCGAACACCATGTGCTGCAAGTGCTGTTTTAAATTCTTCCCAGCCACTATCCTCTGCTTTTAGAATAGGAGCTTCTTGTCCACTATCGCGCTGATAGACAATTGCAACAGCAACAAATTTTCGATCTTTTTTATCGAAGTCTTTTAGGAATGTATCATCATACCACTGTCTGCCCACGATTTGAAGTTTTTACCCTGATATGTGTAATCATTTTTCTGCCTCCGTGTTAATCCTATTATACGTATTTTCACACGAAAGCGCAACGAAAACCTGAATTACAGTAGGGTCATTAGTTTTTGTAGGTGAG
The DNA here is from genome assembly GCA_964523645.1 of uncultured bacterium. GTDB lineage: Bacteria > Poribacteria > WGA-4E > WGA-4E > WGA-3G > WGA-3G. Next base: position 11,765 of record CAZGAW010000086.1, read on the forward strand.
GTAGGATTTCTCTGAATTCAAACGTTGATGCAAACGCGTTTTTGTTTGATTACAAACAGAAAATAAGATAAACTACTTTTTATACCTTGCCTTGATATACTACATCATCCAAAGACGCAACTTAAAAGGAGATGGACATTGGAAAAAATTCGTGAATTGGTTTCGCTGTTGGAGTCCGGGATTGAGGATTACGACGCGCAGCTCAAAGTTCTGCAGGCAGAAAGGTTGAAATATATTCGACTCTCTATAACAGATGGGTTCGGAAGCGAGGAGGGTGACTCTAAGGAGTCATGGCTACTGCACCTCAAACAACTGGAGGAATCACTCGCGCTTCGGCGAAGTACCATACAGCAGGCAATTCGGGAAGCCGCAGACGATATTCAGAAAGAAGAAAAATAAAAGAAGACAGACGAAAATGTAGCCTGAAACGTAGTGGAAGGAGGATCTACGGAGAGGCTGTTTATTCAACCTACCTTACTGAACCGCAAGGGAAAATTAAAAATGATATTGAGATTCACGTCTTTTGATACGAGAAAACGGATGAAGTGTGCACTGCTGCTAACCTTATGCTTTACCGTTTGGACGGTAAATGCACAGGAGATGAACACTTCCCAAACCATAGAAGAAGCGATCCGACACCAGAATTTAGGGTTGGCATATCTCGAAGAATCGCAACCTTCAAAAGCCGTTGCATCATTTACGGCACTCATTGCGTTACTTCCCGATGAAGCGATTGGCTACGGGAACCTTGCTGTCGCGCATCTACGCTTACAGCAGGCAGACACCGCTGAAGAATGGGTCAAGCGCGGCATCGCTGTTGCACCGATGGACAGCCAGTTACACTTTATCTTGTCCGAGGTCTATCAACTGCAAGGAGAGAGCGAATTAGCGGTAGAAGCGATGAAGGAAGCCGTGCGATTAGCACCCGATGAATTGGAGTTCCGTTATAAACTGGTTCGCCACTATATTGGACAACGCAACGATCCAGAAGCGCAGCAGGAAGCGGTACGACATCTACAGGAACTCCATACCCGATCGCCCGTGAATATTGTCGTGTTATTGAAATTGACACAGGGACTTTTGGCGCAAGAACAACTTGAAGCTGCCGAAAGTCTTGGTCAGGAATTGAGGCTCCTTTTAGGCGATACCGATCCCGAAAAACTGAAATATCTAACGGATGGAATAACAGCACTACAACAAGGCGACTTAAAGATTGCTGTACGAAATATGCGGATTTTTGAGAATGTGCATCGCGCAAGTCCCCGTTATCAACAGGGCATCGGCGAATTGGTGACCGACATTCTTGGGCACCCGATAGAAACATTTCGTCCAGGGTTTAAGGCTCGGATTGTGGCAAAACAGAGTACACCGATTGAGGTGGAATTTGTGGATGTCACCGAACAACTCGGGTTTAGTAATGTGAATTCACCCATAGAAACGCCAATTGATGTGTTTCTTGTGGACCAAAATAACGACGGAAATCTTGATCTGTATACAATCGCAAATGGTATGATGTTGTATCGCGGCACAGGCGCACAGTTTGAGCCCATTGGAGCGTTTGTGGCTGAGCAAGTATCACTACCCAGTATTCCAGCAGTTGCAGATTTGAATAAAGATGGAACGCAGGATCTCCTATTGTTAACGGCTGGTGACCAGATAATTTATCTCCAAACCGACAACACTGGAAGTTACGAGCCATCTTTCATCGGTGAGCTTGAACCCGGAACCGAGCGACCTCGTGAAATTCTTCCGGTTGATTTTGATCATGACGGCGATTTGGATCTCTTTGGACTTGGAACCATGATGTATCGGAATAATGGCTATGAAACATCCACTGACATCGAAGAACGGACATTTGTAGTCACTGATACTGGGAGTGCATCTACCACGCAAGGTACTCCTGCTGAAGCATTATCTGCCGATTTTGATGACGACGGAGATATAGACATCTTCGCAATACATAAGGAAATCGGATGCACGCTTTACGATAACCTCCGCCAAGGGAGACTCCGCGCAGTTTCCGACGACACAGGAATTCCTCAGAACGCTCGTTATATCGCCGCTGCCGCTGGTGATTACGACAACGATGAGGACATTGATCTCTTTTTGGCGACAGCAGTCCGCATTTACCTCTACAAGAATTCAGGAGATGGGAGTTTTGTTGAGGCACCGAGTTCTCAGGCGAGTGTCCATGATCTATCCGCTCTGTTTTTAAGAAATGTAGACTACGACAACGATGGATTTGTTGACCTCTGGGTCGGTGGGGATAAAGGCATGTTTCTATTTCGGAACGACGGAACTGGTACTTTTATGGAACCGTATCCTTTAATAAAATCGGTCACACCGATGGGCGATCCGATTCTGCATACTGCAATCGCTGGTGCAGTCGGCGATTATGACAATGATGGTGATCTCGATCTCTTTTTCATCAACGCCGATGGACAACTACGCGCATTGCAAAACGAAGGTGGGAATCAAAACAATTGGATACAAGTACGGCTGGAAGGCATTACTGCTGGGGATAACAAAGTTAATAGAGACGGTATCGGTTCGAGGCTGGAGGTGAAAGTCGGGGACCTGTATCAACTGCAGTATGTATCAGAGCAGGTGTCTCATTTCGGTTTAGGCGCATTCGACGCGGCGGATGTCGTTCGCGTCGTCTGGACGAACGGCGTACCACAAAACATCATCCAACCGCAGGCAAAGCAGCGAATCTTGGAAAAACAGGTATTGAAAGGTTCTTGTCCGTTTCTATATGTTTACGATGGGGACGGGTATCGCTTCGTCACCGACCTGCTCTGGCGCGCACCGCTGGGACTGGTTACCTCAATGGGATTCGTCGCGCCTGATGAAACAAAGGATTTTGTGAAGATATCAGGATCACAGATACAGCCGAAGTCTGGTAAGTATTCCATTCAGATTACGGAGGAATTGTGGGAAACCGCTTACTTTGATCTGGTTCAGTTGATAGCGGTTGATCACCCAGCAGGTACTGAGATCTTCGTGAATGAGCAGTATACGCCTCCGCCATTCGCAGAATTCAAGGTTTATGGTGTCGCAGAGAAACGGTTCCCGAAATCTGCTGTTGATCATCACGGCAAAGATGTTTCCGACGCTTTAGAGGCGTTTGATTACCGCTATGCCGTTGAACACGCACCCGGCGCATATCAAGGCGTTGTTGAACCGCATGCCATTGTGCTTGACCTCGGCGATGTTCCAAACAACACACCCCTGACGCTCTTCCTTGGGGGATGGATTTTCCCGACGGATACGAGCATCAATGTTGCCCTGTTCCAAAACCCAGCAATCAATCCCAGTTTCCCTTCAGTTGCTGTAAAAGACGAGACCGGGAACTGGAAAACTGTTATGGATATGGTTGGGATACCTGCCGGCAAGAACAAGACAATCACCGTTGACCTGACGGGCAAATTTCTATCGGATGACCGTCACGTTCGGATTGAGACCGATATGCAGATTTATTGGGACACAGCGTTTTTCACCGTCGGAACACAAGAGGTACCCATAGAGATGACGACCTTGAATCCAGACAGCGCAGATTTGCACTACCGCGGCTTTTCTGAAATGTACCGTCCGAACCCACATGCCCCGCATCTATTTGATTATCAAAAGGTTACGAAGGCTGCACAGTGGCGCGACTTAGCGGGTTTTTACACCCGTTACGGTGATGTCAATCCTTTACTGCAAGAAGTTGACGACATGTACGTTATCCTTAATGCTGGGGACGAAATCACGGTAGAATTTGATGCCTCACGTCTGCCGACATTAAAGGCGGGATGGGTGCGTGATTTTATTCTCTATAGCGACGGATGGGACAAAGACGGGGACATCAATACGCTCACATCGCAGACGGTTGAACCGCTACCGTTTCATGGCATGTCTGCTTACCCGTATCCAGAGGACGAACAGTATCCAGATGATGAAATACATCGACGGTATCGACAGAAATATAACACACGGCGTGTTGAGCATCAATTGCCGCCGTTAAACGTCGATCCAACGAAATGAGATAATGCAGGGCATTCTGCAGCACGGTGTTAATTTTGCTCCTTGATTCGGCGCATAGGGATATACAAGCAGAGCATTGCCAGAACTAAGATTCCTGCCAGTACTGCGTAAGGATAAGCCTCTTTCGCATAGAGCCAACCGCCGAGGAGTGGTCCCAAAATACGTCCTAAACTTAAGAAAGCATCCATGATACCGATTGCCGCCCCTTGACCGATTCGGGTCTGCTTGGAAATCCACGATGTATTCGTTGGACGGATGAGTTGATTCCCTATACCCGCGATCGTGAGATATACAGTGAGTGTTGCGAAGGAGTAAGCTTTGAGCAAAAGTACTATGCCTACTGCGCTGAGTATTAATCCAGCGATGATGATACGCCGTTCTCCCAATCTGTTGATTAATCTTCCGAGTAATCCACCCTGCAATGGCACTGTAATCGCGCCCATGAACATGAACATCCACCCCATTTCTCGTTCCCCATAGTTCCAACGGTCTTCAATAAAGAGTGGAAACGTCATCTCCAATCCGGCAAAACTGAAGGTTGAGAAAAACGCGACAAGGAAAAGAGGGGTGAGCGGTGATTTCAGAGTTGTTTGGCGGAATATATCGCGCGGAGAGATCCATTCGTGTCGCGCTTCGAGTGTTTCATTCGCGATCCCTTTCTGGAGTGATTCTGGCAGTAGAATAAGTGCGAAGAGGAAGTTGAGTACGGACAAGCCGCCTGCTACAAAAAACGGCATGTCGTGGCTTCCCATGATCCCACCGATTGCTGGTCCGAGGATAAAACCGAGTCCCATCGCAGCACCCATGAGTCCCATGCCTCTGCCACGTTCCTCCGACGTGGTTATATCTGCAACATAAGCCATTACACTCGGCAGTACAGCCGCTGAAGCGATGCCTGCGGCACTACGGGCAATGAAAAGCCATGCGTAATCTTTTGCCAATCCGAAGCCGATTAAAGCAGCAGCATTCCCAAGTAATCCAAGTAAGATTGCCGGTTTTCTACCGTGTTTGTCTGACAGCCTCCCCCAAATTGGCGCGAACAGCAGCTGCATGCAAGAGTAGATAGACATCAATATCGCGATTTCAGTGGTGGTTGCGCCAGTGTCTTTAGCGTAATAAGCGAGATTCGGAATGATGATGCCAAACCCGAGCATCACGAAGAATAGGGTTAGGAACAGGAGAAGAAGTTTTGATTTTTCCATCTAAGATGAACGCGAGACTCCGCGAGGATGAATCCATACCTTTGCCGCTCTAATAGGTCCCATGATATTGGTAAAATTTATGAGCGATACAATAAATATAATATCATCCATTATAACAGGTTTAGAGAAAGTACATCAACAAAAAACGAGATTTTCGGAGTCCTACTGAATACTTTTGAGGGATTTATGCTTGAACCTTTTGCTGGTGCGGTTTGCAACCTCGTCATACATTAAATGACAGAATTTTTCCGCGAAAAAGTACAATTGAAAACACATCGACCAGAAATTTATTATGGAAATTTTGGTGTGTTTTTGGTATTATAAAGATGGTTTCATAATTCTTAATACACGCAACAATTGCACTTATTAAACATTGGAGGAGAGATGGCAACCGAATTTGTACATCTACACAATCATAGCGAGTATAGCATGCTGGACGGCGCGTGCCGTATAGAGGAAATGGTCAATTGGGCAGTCGAAAATGGTGCGCCTGCTGTCGCGCTTACCGATCACGGCAACATGTTCGGTGCCTGGGAACTATACAGTAAAGCAACAAAGGCAGGGGTCAACCCAATCGTTGGTTGTGAGGTGTATGTTGCGCCCGGTGATCGAAAAGAAAAGAAGAAGGGACAAGGAGGACCTTATCATCTCACGCTGCTTGCAGAGGATGCAACAGGTTACCAGAATCTCCTAAAATTGGTATCACTCGGCTATACAGAGGGATTCTACAGCAGACCACGCATTGATATGCAAATCCTACGCGAATACCGAGACGGAATTATCGCGCTGACGGGGTGTATCCAAGGGCAGGTGCCGCAACTCCTCTGTTCAAATCGGCGAGAAGAGGGTATTCAAAACTTCAAGACCCTGATGGACATAATGGGAGAGCGAAACCTCTACGTCGAGGTGCAAAACCATTATATCGACAAGGAACTTGAGGCTTATCCAACGATGGTGGATCTCGCGAAAGAATTCAACCTTCCACTCGTTGGCACGAACGACTGTCACTACCTCCGCAAATCCGACCACGAGATGCACGATGTGCTTCTGTGTATCCAGACAAAGAAAACAGTCAACGAGCAAAATCGGCTGCGGTTTGACAATCACTTCTATTTTAAAAGTGTTGATGAAATGCGTGAGGTCCTTAAGGATTATCCCCCGGAAGCCATTAGCAACACGCTCGAAATTGCGAATCGGTGTAACCTTAAACTCGATTACGGTGAGAGTGTGATGCCGAGGTATGAAGTACCCGAGGGACACACAAATGACAGTTACCTCAAAGAGTTGTGCTACCAAGGCTTGAAAGAGAAATATGGCGGTCAACTCTCTGAGCCGATTCGGCAAAGGATCGATTACGAACTGGATATTATTAGCAAAACCGACTACTCCGGGTATTTCCTCATCGTGTGGGATTACGTTCAATACGCCCACAAACAGGGCTATCCACTTTCCGCCCGCGGCTCTGCCGCGAGTAGCCTCGTGCTTTACGCCCTTGATGTAATTACCTTCAATCCGATGGATTACGACTGCCTCTTTGAACGGTTCTTAAACCTTGAGCGTATCAGCCCCCCAGATATCGATATTGACTTCGCTGACCGTGCTCGTGAGCATGTTATTAATTATCTCAGAGAAAAATACGGTGAAGATTCTGTCGGTAAAGTCGCCACCTTTGCAACATTGGGTGCCAAAGCCGCGATTAAAGATGTCGGTCGGGCCCTTGAAGTCCCTCTCGAAGATGTCGCAAAGTTGACGGAGCTGATCCCAACTATCCCTGGAATAACACTTGATGAAGCCTTGGAACAGGTGCCGGAATTCCACGCACTCGCGGAACGTCCCGAAAATAAAGAGTTGATGGATCTCAGCAGATCCGTTGAAGGCATGAAACGGCACGTCTCTTGTCACGCCTCCGCAATCGTTGTCTCAAACGGTCCGTTAACGAACTTCGCCCCGCTCTTCAAGGATAAACATGACCAGGTTGCGACACAGTTTGAAGGGAAAACGGTTGAAGATGTCGGTATCGTTAAATTCGATTCACTGGGCCTACGGAGCCTTACCGAGATATACGATTGCCTTCAGATGGTTAAGGCAAACCACGGCAAAGATATCAAGTTAGAAGATATTCCCTTTGATGATGAAAAAACCTATTCACTTATTAGTAGAGGCTTAATTGCTGGCTTGTTTCAACTTGAAACCTCCTCTGGCATGTATCGGGTTGTTACACAGATGAAGCCGGATAACTTTGAGCAGTTCTCTACGATTCCGGCACTTTACCGACCAGGGCCCCTTGAAAGCGGGACGATGCAGGACTTCATTGATCGAAAAAACCGGTTGAAGCCGGTGCAATATATCCATCCATCCCTTGAAAGCGCGCTCCAAAACACTTACGGTGTGTGTGTCTATCAAGAACAGGTCATGCAAATCGCACGCGACATGGCGGGCTTTACGCTTGGCGAAGCAGATATACTCCGCTCCGCTATGGGAAAGAAGGACGCTGCACTGCTCCAAGCGCAACGTGATAAATTTGTTGAAGGTGCAGTCGAAAACGGTATCACGCGGCAGGAAGCAGAGAACGTATTTACACAGTTAGAACCTTTTGCTGGCTATGCCTTCAACAAGTCGCACACCGTTGCGTATTCGATGTTAGCGTATCGCATGGCATATCTGAAAACGCACTATCCACACGAATTTATGGCGGCAATGATGACGGGAGAGGCAGCCGATTCATTGAAGATTACCCGATACCGCACTGAATGTAAGAAACTCGCTGAATTTCTGGAAGTAGAAATCAACCTACTCCCACCGGATGTCAACAGTAGCAGCAGAGAATTCACGGTAGATGGTAATGATATTTGTTTCGGACTTGTGGCCGTCAAAGGGGTCGGTGATGGCGCCATAGATGCAATTGTGGACGCACGAGAACAAGGAGGGTCCTTCAAATCGCTACAGGATTTCTGTGAACGCGTAGATACAAAGCAAGTGAATAAACGCGCTATGGAAAGCCTAATTCTCAGCGGGGCATTTGATTCACTGGAAGGACACCGTGCACAACATATTGACAACTTAGATAATATCATGAGAGTGGCACAAAACGCGCAGGCAGAACGGGATCGTGGACAGATGAGCCTCTTTGGCAACGGAGAGGAAGCACCAACAGCGACCGTAACGCTTACCGATGCACCGGAATATGATCCATTGGAACGACTGATGCATGAGAAGGAACAACTCGGTTTCTATGTTTCCGGACACCCGCTTGAAGAATATAGCGAGATCATCGAAAACTACACGAGCGCAAGCACCCAAACCCTTATGGCACACCGTATTGATTCCGAGGTCGATGTGGCAGGAATGATAACGGAAGTTAAAAATATTACCACCAAGAAAGGGGATCCGATGGCGGTGATTGGGTTGGAGGATTTGGAGGGCGCGATAGAGGTCGTCATTTTTCCAGAAGCGTATAAAACAGCGGGGGACCTCGTTGAAGGTAGGGTCGTTTGGATTCGTGGGAAGGTCAATATCAACCAGAATAGCAGGAACCGTAGGTCTGAGAATGGTGAGACCGAAAGGGAAGAGCGTCAAATACAGGCAGATCGGGTGATAGATATTGAATCTGTGAGTGAGCAACAGACCTCTGCGCTTGAGGTGACAATTCCAGAATCTGACGTTGAGAATGTGGAGAAACTGGAAAGGCTGAAAGAAATTGTCCGTGCTAACAAAGGGGATTTGGATCTGATTCTGCGTCTCATCAGCCCTCGCTACGGTGAAGTGATCGCACGGTGCGCTCAAAAGTATAGTGTGGCATACGCACCACAGGTTATTGAGCAGGTTGAAAGGTTATTTGGGGAAAATAGCGTCAAGCCGAGCAACCTTACAATACGTGGAAACAAAAGCCGGGCCTCACACATGGATTTTGTGTAATATCGCGTAAGAGGAGATTCACTAATTATGCAGTACCGCACACTCGGTAAAACAGGGCTCAGCGTATCAGAGATCGGATACGGGGGCGGTCGGGTCCGCCCGGAGCATGATGAAGCATCGCTTGTCAATATGCTCCATTACGCTATGGATTCTGGTCTTAACTATCTTGATACCGCACCCGATTACGGTGGCGGCTATAGCGAAACGATCATCGGCAAGGCAATCGCGGGACGACGGGAATCGTGCATCGTCGCGACCAAGACGGAAGCCTATGATCCTGAAGGCATCGCTACTGATGTAGAGGGAAGCCTACGCCGACTCGGCACCGACTATATCGATGTCTTACAGTTCCACGGGGGTTGGTTTTACGCCGACGATGTTGACACAATTCTCAATAAAGGTGGGTTAGAGGCATACCTAAAACTCAAATCGGATGGAAAAGTTCGTTTTATCGGGTTCTCCGCTGACGGTCCGTCAGGGGGTACAGAGCAATTCATTGCCACGGGTGCGTTTGATATGATGCAGATCCACTACAATCTGATGTATCAGAGTACCTGTGATGCATTCGGCAGGCGAGGTGTCATCCCCGATGCCGTCGCACAGGAGATGGGGATTGTGTTGATGCGCTCTACCACCAGTAACGCCTTCCAAAATCTCATGAAGCACTGCTTTCCGAATGAGATGGCAGATGTCGATGTAGATAGTTTCCTGCTTAACTATTCTTTGTCAAATCCGATGGTGAACGTTGCCCTGATGAGCCTGCAGAGCATTGACGACGTGGATTGGACGAACGCTGTTTCTGACAATGTTGATGCCCGATTAGATTTACGTGCGGTTCATGGCAGGTAATAAACCCATGAAAAATATAACAGAAATGTTGCCTATTGAATTCCGTGAGTTTCTAAACACTCTGGTCAATTCGGAAATCTTCAAATCGCGTGAACGACTATCCGCGTTACTGGCAAAGAACAGTTCACGGGTAGCATTAGAAGCCGAATTCCTTGAATTTCACGGAGACTATGAGGATTTGGGTTCGCAGCTTGAGTCATATACAGAGGATCCACTTAACGGATTAGATCCACACGCCTCTCTCACTAAAAAGTTAAGACGACAACGCGACTACATCCTCGCAAATAGGAAAACCACCCTTAAAGAGCGAATCAATAGACGCATGGGGGTCTACTTAGAAAGTGATCCGAAACCTGAGAAGAAAATTGTTGAGTTAGCATCAGACGAATATCAGCAACTGCTTCGCAGTCTTGTAACACAGGAACTTTTTGTTGTACGTGAGCGACTTGCTGCTTTGTTAGCAGAGAACACACCGTTTGCTGAATTGGGAGCAGTGTTTCGGGAGTTTTTCGTTGCTTATGAACTCTTAGAACTTGCCTTGGAAAACTATCATTACGATCCCGACGAGGGGTTGGAAATAAACTCAGAATTCGCTGAGGAATTAGATCGCGTAGACGCGTCTCTGAAAGCTGGAGATAGGACCTATTCACTGGAAGAAGTTTTCAAAGAGTTTGAGGGTAAATAGGTTTGTATATACTGGAAATAAGCGCGGAGGCGAGATCGGATTTACGGCGTTTAGACCCAACGATCCGTGCCAGAGTCCGTAATACATTGGTGCGATTACAAGAAACTTGCGATGATAGACCGCACAAGGCACTTCAAGGCAGACATAGAGGTAAATTCAGCCTAAGAGTTGCTAAACATTACCGTATAATCTATACTTTCAATAGGCAAACGAGAGAAATTAGCGTTT
>CAZGAW010000087.1:0-22633 GCA_964523645.1 uncultured bacterium
ACCTATCTGACAATCGTATCAGCAATGTATCGCCGCTCAGCGGGGTAACGACCCTGAGAACACTCAGTTTGAATAACAATCGTATCGTTGATGTATCGCCACTCAGCCGGTTAACGAATCTGAATGGACTCTACCTATTTAACAATCGTATCGTCGATGTATCACCGCTCCGCGGGTTAGTAGGGAATCTCGTATTTCTTGATGTGTCTCGCAATTATATCAGGGATACAAGCCCAGTGGAGGGAGTAACTAATCTATATTCCGGGGGTCAAAAAGATCCATACGAGGACGAAACGGATTCATCGGAGCGACGCAAACGTTCTACGACAGATGATCCTCCGCCTGCTTCAAATGATAATGCCCTTCCCGATTCAGATGATGATGCCCTTCCGGCTCCAGATACCGGTAGCGAACCTTCCACGACAACCGGTGCCCTTCCCGATTCAGATACCGATAGCGAACCTTCTACGACAACCGGTGCCCTGCCTGCTCCAGGTGCCAACGGTGGTCCCGCCCTTCCCACACCCGGAGGACTCTCGGATAGCGAAAGCAGTGCGGGACTTGAAACAGCACGCGGTGACGCATTCGATGTCAATCGCGATGGGAAAGTGAATCAGGATGACGTGGACATCGTTTCACGGCTGATGGGGACTTCTTCAGGGAAACTTGCTGAGATTGAGGACGCAACGCAGGTCTATCCAGATGTTGATGGTGACGGCGATGTCGATCAGGACGATGTCGATGAAGTCTTAGAGCATCTTGAGGAAGCAGACGATGACGATCAGGAGGATACAGGGAATTCCTCTGGATCGTCAAGCTAATCATGTTTAGGGGATGGGTCTCCCGTCCCCCTTTCTTTCCACTACGCTGCAAAAGGTAAGCCTCCCGATGAAACCCATTCACATTATCAGCGTCCTCGTAGGCGTGGTCGCGATTGCTGCGATTGTCTATTGTGTCGGTCTCCGTCCTCGTGAACTGGATCCGATCATCATCTATAAAACTACTTCCATAGACACACCAAGAACTGCCGAAACCGCTGCAGCGCGCGCCGCCACAACAACGGGTGGATACGAGGACGCTCACCGCACGCCTCACCAAAACGGACACGCCGACGCACCGGATCCGGAAATGAGCGTTCAAGAACGGCTCAAGGCTGCAATGGAATCGCCTGCTTACGAGGCATACGCCCGAAAACAGGCGGAACGCCTCGGCTTCAATATCGTCCTCTATTGGGAGTTCCTTGAAGCCGCTGGGATCACACATAACGGACGCATTTTACAGGCGGAAGCCTTCGAGAAATACTTCCCGGACGGCGGGTCCTATGCCGATTATGAACCGATGATGGAGTTGGCGGTCGCCGAGATGTTCTTGGAAGACCCCTCTCAGAGTGTGATGGATGTGCTACAACGTTTCAATGCGACGCGGTCGAATCGGGTATGGCGGTTCGGCTATTTCAATGGCTACGAAGGCGAATACGAATGGGGACAACGAATTCAAAGAGACGCGGCGAACATCGTAGCGAATGCCGCACATCGACAGGACACCTTTGAAGGGTTTCCGTCGCCGAGTGTCCCGGAACCGCTTGGGACAGAAGATTTCTCAACGGATGTTGGTGAGGCAGTGCGTCCGTCTGAAGGGTCTCCGTCCAACACCCCGGAAGAGATGCCTTCATTTGCGGAGGTAGAAACGCTCCCAGAGTCGTTTGAAGCGCAGTTTTTAGAGGGACTTGAGACGGAGATTCCCGCGTTCCCAACGGATGCGGGACTTGAGACCCAGCTGCGGGAACGGTTCTCACCCGATCAGTTCGGCAGGGCTGCGCAAACGCTGCGTCGGTATGGTCCCGAAGAAGGACTCCGTCGGTTGAGAGCATCTGATCCTGAAGTCGCTACCCACATTCAACGCTTCCTCCGCCGTGATGACACCCCATTAGACTAACCCCTCACGGGTATCGACGATATGAGAAAAGGAATTATAGTATGGAACGAAAAATCGCTATAATGTTTTTGATGTGCGTGTTGCTGATGTGGAGTCTGCTGCGTATGGCGCAGGCGGCACCGAACGTCGAGACCTATATAACAAGGCACTATACAGTGGCAGAGAATAGTCCGGTAGGGACACCCTTTGGGGACCCTATAACGGTGACATCGACTATTGAAGGAGCCATCCTGAGATACAGCATTTCCAGCCGATCTCCCGATGGCAATTTATTTTCCATTGATGCCGAGACAGGTCAGTTGAAGACCGCGGCGGTCTTCAACTATGAAACCGTGACCTATTCGGACCCAACAAATGGGTTCGAGATATACCCCACCGTTACGGAGGACTCTGATGACGATGGAAATATTGATTTTACACACGACGGATTTGGCACTGTCTATATCAAAGTTACTGACGTACCCGAATTTACTGAGGGATCCTCCGCCACGCGTCAAGTTGCAGAGAACACTCCTACAGACACACCCATCGGGACGCCTGTAAGTGCGACTGGAGGCACCGGTTCCCTGACATACAGCCTGACTGGGACGGATGCGGCTTCATTTGACATTGTCAGCACGAGCGGTCAGTTGCGGACGAAGGCTCCACTCGACTACGAACAGAAAAACAGCTACACCGTTCAGGTCAGTGTTAGGGATTCATCTCCAACACCGCTGACGGATTCAATCCCTGTCACCATCAACGTTACGAACATAAATGAAGCCTCACCACTCGTATGGGATGATGGAGCCTCCGCCACGCGTTCCGTTGCAGAGAACACTCCGTCAAGAACAAACATCGGGACGCCTGTAAGTGCGACTGGAGGGGCCCCTCCCCTGACATACAGCCTGACTGGCGCGGATGCGGCTTCATTTGACATTGACACCAATACCGGTCAGTTGCGGACGAAGACTACACTCGACTACGAAAGGAAAAAGAGTTACATCGTTCAGGTCAGTGTTATGGATACAACACCTCAGACGAATTTAATCACTGTCACCATCAACGTTACTGACGTAGTCGAAACCCAAAACCCATCACCACCTGAACCTACGCAAGACCCGCCGCCAGAACCCGAAAAAAAGAAAGTAATCGTTGTTAAACAACCCTCACAATGTGGGTTAGGCTGGGCACCGCAGTCGCAATATCAGCATCTGCCTGAACTGCCAAAAGTCATGATATATGCACTCGAGTTTGAATTCACCAACGGCAACTATACCTGTTCAGCAATAGAAATCCGAACCGGCGACGCGACCCTTTCGCATCTCGAGGGGTGGCAACTTTACCTCGGCAGACTCTATAATCCCAGCAGACTCCCAATTACACTCACGCAGGAGAACTCACAGTTTACAGACCAGATTTTGAGACTCACCCCCGAAAGTTTGGGGCAGCAAACGTTCGCGTGTGGGACGCTCTATCTCTCCGGCCAACCTTTGCCGTCTGTCCAATACGATCTGAGAAATGAGAACAACAACCAGATAGATCGTGCCTATAGTTGCTATTTCTGGGGTCAAACTGCCGTCACGCCAGAGCGACATATATCGCCGCGTCGGATTTCAAGCCAAGCCCTTCAAGCGATGGACCCGCCGCGTATTGAACGGTATCTTTTGGATCCCACGAAGGTTTTCGGAACGTATATCGACTTTTCGGCGTTCGGTTGGGATCGTGCGGTTCTCAGCGATTGGTTGCTTGCGGCGAGCGAAGCGTCAGACATCGCAGGTGGCAATGCGCCGTCGTCCCCCTACAAGCAGCTCACGACGTCTTGGGCTGCGCTGAAGTTGCGGCAGACCGACCGCCGGCATAAAAGGCGTTAGCACCTCGCTCGACGATATGGGAAAAGGTTTTCCGAACCTCACTATAAAATACTATGAAATTTCAGAGAAACGCAGTTATCGACCGTTGCGTTGAACTGAAAGTAAAACCGAATATCCCGCTAAAATCCTGTCAATCTTGATTCTGATAATTACACGCCAGTTGCTACCTTTCATAGACAGGACTTACGCAAAATGACCAAATTTTACCTATTTTCACGGGATTCGGTGCGGTTAGAAACCGCACCATAGGTGTCAATTTAGCGCGTAAATTAGGTTTTGCGGTGCCAGGGGTAGAAGTCAAACCTTCAAAAATCCGAACACACTTCTTCAGTTCCGTAGGAACGATATGTTTATAGAAAAGCGTTGCCACCCTCTCTTGAGCTCTGTAAGAGCGGCATATAATGCACTACACATGCTATCCCGCTGGAGCCCCCAAGAGATGGCAGAAAATAACACGGCTACAAACATTCTGAAGAAACACCTCCCGTCATGGAAACACTTTTATGGATATAAACAGGTTTCCGCCCTTACAGGGCTTGCTTTCTTTTTCAGACGCGCTGCTATAAACATACTGAAGAAATACCCAAGCAAATAAACCCTACGGGACTAAAGACCGAACATTTACATCATATTCCTTACCTGATACGAGGGATACTTTAACTTCAGGGCACTTCGCTTAGCGTTAGAAATACGCCCATTTTTTCTAAAATTGACACCTATGGGTGCGGTTAGGTGAAAGACCCTACCGGGGAAGGGCGTAAGTCCTAATAGATATAACACTCCGCTGGAGTGCGGTACCTTGAAACAACGATTTTCTACAAATTGAAGAGCCCTGTCCTGTTAGGAATTTCTGTTCAATTTTTCAAGGAATCGTGATACAATCTGGGTGCCGATATTCTCAGACACCAATCATTGAAAAAGGAGACATAATGAACAATCAAGTGACTGCCCCCGAAGCATTCTTCGGATTCCAACTTGGGTCTGACCGTAAAATCGCCCCTTGGGACCAGATCGTTGCCTACTTGCGGCTGTTAGCGCAGGAAAGCGACCGCCTGCAAGTTATTGATATGGGACCCTCCACAGAGGGGAACCCGTTTCTGCTATCCGTCATCTCATCACCGCAAAATCTGACGAATTTAGCGCGCCTGCAAGCCGTCAACGCTCAAATAAGCGATCCCCGAGGATGCTCGGAGGACGCGGTGAAGTCCTTGATTGGTGAGGGAAAGGTAGTGGTTTGTCAGTCAATGGGCATTCATGCTACCGAGATCGGAAGCACGCAGATGGCATCGGAACTCACCTACGATTTGATAACCCGAACGGATGCGGAAACCCAACGCATTCTCGATAACGTGATTTTCCTGATGTTTCCCTGCCTCAACCCAGACGGGCTGATCATGACAACAGATTGGTACAACAAATATCTTGATACCGAATACGAGGGCTGTAATCTCCCGTGGCTTTATCATAAATACTCTGGACACGACAACAACCGCGATGCCTTTATGTTGAATTTGGTCGAATCGCAATACGTCGCTAAAGTCATGTTTCAGGAGTGGCATCCTCAAGTGTTCCAAGACCACCATGAGATGGGGAGTTATGGGGCACGTCTGTACGTCGCGCCTTATTGTGAACCGATTCACCCGCACGCCGATCCGCTCGTCTGGCGGGAAATAAGCTGGTACGGGGCGCACATGGCATACAGACTGGAAGAAGCGGGTAAGACGGGGGTTTTGAATGCCGCACAATTTCCAGCCTGGAGCCACCTCGGCTTCCACTGGATTGGGAATTATCATAACATCGCCAGCATCTTAACCGAATCTGCCCACACCAAGTTGGCGACACCCTTGTATATCCATAAGGGGCAATTACAATCACAAGGTGGGCGACTCAGAGCGTTTCCGCATTATAAACCGCAGACCAATTTTCCGCATCCGTGGCTCGGCGGTTGGTGGCGATTACGCGACATCGTCGAGCAACAGAAGATTGCCGCCTGGGGCTTGCTCGATTTAGCTGCACGGCACAAGGATACCATCCTGTCGAATGCATATCTGAAAGCAAAGCGGCAGACAGCGCGGGGCGCGGCGGGTTCACCGAACGCATATCTCATCCATCCGATACAGCATGATGCTTTGACTGTCGTGGACCTGATTAATAAACTGTTCGCCCAAGGCATTGACATCCAGAAAGCAACGCAAGCCTTCACTGTCAATGATTTAACCTATCCGGCGGGTACATACGCTATTTTCCTCAATCAGCCGAAAATGGCGATCATCAAAACCCTGCTCGGACAGACCTTTTTCCCTGATGACGCTTGGACACGCACCGCCGACGGTGTGCCAAATCGACCGTATGACACGGCAACAGACACGATCGCAGAGTTTATGGGCGTGAATGTCGAACCTGTCGATGCTCTGGCATGTGATGACGCTATTTTCGATCTGCTTACAACTCCCGAACAGCCCACGGGGCGGTTGATTGGCGAATCAGAATTCGGCTATATCTTCGATGGGCGATTCAACGAAAGCTTCAGACTCGTCAACGAGTTGCTGGCGCGGAACATCCAAGTCATACGGGTTGATGAAGCCATCGAGGTTGGAGATACGCAATTTCCACCCGGAGCGTTTGGAGTCCGCACTGAATCGAAAGAGATACTTAACGAACTTACACGCAATTCCGGTGTCACGTTTTATGCCTTAGAACAGGAACTCTCGGTTCCCTGTCATGAAGTCCAACAATCGCGCATCGGTATGTACCAGCGATACCACGGCGGCAATATGGATGAAGGTTGGACACGATTAGTCCTTGAGCAGTTCGGATTCCCCTATGAAACGTTGAAAGACGATGACATCACGGGTGGTGATCTACGTCAGCGACTTGACGTTTTCATACTCCCCAGCGACACGACCAACGGTATTGTCGGCAAAGCGGAAAAGGACGAAGGCGACGAAGATGAATCGAAAGAATTCGGGGTGCCGCCAGCCTACCGGAGCGGCATCGGTAAAAAAGGTATCAAAGCAATTAAGCAGTTTGTCGAAGAAGGGGGCACACTACTTGCCCTTAACGAAGCGTGCGAATTTGCGATGGCGCAATTGGATTTGCGGGTCAGTAACACCCTTAAAGGGAAGTCGTCAAAGTCGTTCTTCTGTCCCGGCTCGACACTGAAAGTGGCTGTTGACACAAATCACCCGCTCGGATACGGCATGCCCCATGAAAGTCTCATACTGTTCTGGGATAGTCCGGCATTCGAGATTCAACACTCACGCTTCAACGAAAGATACGAGATCGTTGTTCAATATCCAGAAAGGGCTATCTTGCAAAGCGGTTGGCTTGACGGCGAAGACCAACTCTCGGAACAAGCGGCTATGGTCTCGGCGCAGTATGGTACTGGACGTGTTATCCTTTTCGGGTTTCGACCGCAGTTCCGGGCACAAACCCGCGGGACGTTTAAGCTGTTTTTTAACGCACTCCTCGGTTAGTCCCTGAGATTACGGATTTGGAGATCGCACCAGCGAAAGAACTACGGTAAACCTGAAAAATAAACAGCCGTTTTACCCTGACCTGGTAGGTGTGGTTTCCAACCGCACAACAGGGGTCAATTTTAGACAAATCGCATCATGGTTTCCTCGTAGGTTGGGTTGAACGGATATCACCAAAATCGCAGAAATCATAGAAATGCAACATTTTTTCTTGATACGTCATATCAGGTAGACAGCGAGTGAAACCCAACACTTTCGCTTTGATGTTCCCGAATTTTGCCAAAAGAATGGTTATAGTAGAGTCCACAATTACTTGGACCCTCCTATTGTAGCGCAAACTTTCCAGTTTGCGTCGCACCCCCTGCACAAACTAAAAGTTTATGCTACATAAGTCCACATATTTTTCGACCGTACTAAAAAGACTGCTCGAAACTACGTTTCTGTTGCCTACTATCGTGAGTTATAGTAGGAAGGCTCTCCTGCGACTTTTACTGACCGCTGACTGCTGACCACTGACCGCTACTACTATCCAGAAAATCATGATTCAGACAATAACTGATAACTTCCCAACTTTAGCACACTTCCCATTGGAGTTTTGTTTGACATACCGCCTGAAACCGTGTATAATACAAAGTAGCGTATACTGAAGAAAGTCAGCGCGTGTTAACATTCTAAGCTTGAAAAGCCAGGATACATCATGTCTTCCCGTAGGCAATCTCGCATCGTTGCAATGCAAATACTGTACCAAATTCAACTCACCGCCGCACCAGTACCAATCGTCATAGAGCGATTTTGGCAAGGCCAAGACACATCGCCAGAACTTCGACCCTTCGCGTTGGAACTCGTTGAGGGCACAACCGCACATCTGGAGGCGATTGATACACTACTTCAAGATACGTCCAAAAATTGGAAACTCCATCGAATGCCTATCGTAGATCTCTCTATCCTACGGTGCGCAACTTATGAGATTCTCTATCTCGACGATATTGATCCGGCAACTTCGATCAATGAAGCCATTGAGATCGCTAAATCCTATAGCACCCCAGATTCCCCTAAATTTATCAACGGTGTCTTGGACAATATCCAGAAAAAGCATCCGAATGTTCTTGAATAACATATTTGGCTGTCGAACAGACACCGTATCACGAAAAACCACAAAGGTCAGTAATCATATAAAAGTAGCAAATGTTTAACCTAAAAAACTTAACGTTTTGCCTGTTACTCCTGCTTCCAATGCACATAAATGCCGCGCAGGAATTCAAGTTTGTTGACGCATTTGGTGGCAAAGGAGAAGGTGAAGCACAATTCGCAAAAACCTTATTCACAGCGTTTGGTCCTGACGGTGCCGTTTATGTAACGGATACAGATAACTTCCGTATCCAGAAGTTCAATGAAATGGGAGAATTTGTCTTTGACATCCACATGGAAGCAGCGCGCAAGTTCCGGTTCATCAACCCGACCGCCATCGCTATTGGCACGGATAGCAGTATCTATGTAATCGACTGGATGTTTAAGGAGATTTCGGATACAACCCTACAAGCAGCACAGGGGCACAAAGTCTTCAACTACGGTCCGTGTATCCATAAATTTGACGCCCACGGTGTCTTCGTCACAAGTTACCCGATTCAAGACTTGAGCCAGCGGATAAAATCCCTTGAATCCGCCGCCCCCGGCTTGGATGCAGAGGGTAATTACGCGCTCGTTATCCCACAAGGCGACACGAAGCGAGAATTTTTACTAACAACCGACGGGCACAATAATCTCTATGTTTGTGACAGCGATGTGCCGAATAAACTGATCGTCAAACTTGATGCGAATGGTAACAGAGTTGCTCGGTATTTCCTTGACCAACCCGGCGCAGGATACATCGGGCATCCTGCAGATATGGCGGTGGATAAAACTGGAAATCTCTATGTTGTTGATGAAAAGGGGCATCGGGTACTGAAATATAATACCGATGGAAAGTTCGAGCATACTTTTGGCACGTATGGCGACGCAGCAGGAGAGTTTATTGCACCTTTCCGAATAGCGATGTTGACGGATGGATCACTCCTTATCGCCGATACAGCGAAGTACTTGAAGGATTTTGCCTCCACGCTTCCGAAACGACTGGATGATCCCACGCGACGCTACGATGGCACTACACGGCTATTTCGCTATCGGCTACGCCGTATCCAACGGTTTACGACAGACGGCATTCATACACAGCAGCTCCTTATCCCGTTCCAGCGAGAAGCTGAAACCGATGTCGCACTCCAGCTCAAAGGAATTGACGGACGTGGAAACCTTTACTATCTCAACCCAGCAGAATTGCGGTTTAGGAAGTATACACCGACTACATCCTTGATCTCTTCAATGTTCCAAACAGAACTCAAACTCCGTTATACACGCGACTTACACGACGTTGAAATTGACAATCAAGATGATTTGGACGCAGACCTCTATACCAAATCCGATTTTGATGAGCAAATTATTCGGGATGCTGCCCATGCGAATCTCATCTTCTCTTACGATCTCAACGAAGCCTACCGTGTCGCTTTATCCAACCGACTCACGTATATTCGGATGACCGACACAAGTTATTACCGAGCAAGAGATTTTGAAGACTTCCGCGGGCGCTTCAATCAAGATGATAGATCGACTGAAAACTCTTGGGACGATCGAATACAGATTGACTTTACATGGATCCGTGATCATAGCCTCTACAATTATCGGGAAGCGCGTGCTTTTGCATATTTTAGCGTTGTCCGCCTCGATTTCATTAACGATGCACTTGACGCATTCAATTTACGATTCTTTGACTTCAACGCCAATCTCTCTGATTGGGGGGCTGGTGTACATTACGACTTAAGCCGAACGTTTCGCTTGAATTTTGAAATCACACATTTCTTCGGCGAGAATCGATACACCTATGTTGATGAAACGAATATCCTCTATGCCACCGGTTTTCAGAAAGGCGACCTAACGCGAGCCGTTTTGTTTATAAATGGGATTTTTTGACGCGGGAAGGAGGTGTTACTGATGCAGAAATACGCACTCTCACAGCTTACTGAAGAAACGCTCAACGCACTTGTGACATTGAAAGAGCAAGCAGAAATATCTAAAAAATGGAGCAACATGCATGTCCCTCTCACTTCGGAAGAGGGCACATGGCTTGAAAGGATAAAGTCTACTTTGCGCGAGCGCCAACTTGTACACATGAACGAAGCAACCCTTTGGGCGCGCGCTATCTATCCGCTGTTGATACTCGCCGAACAGAGACATGTTCAGGCATGGACAGGAGTGCCACTCCGAGCGACTTACCCGACATTTGAACTCGAAGGAGAAGCCGATGGGGCACTTGCCCCTTCTGTTGGTGGAAAAATTCGCCCGCCCTATCTCATCGTGCATGAGGCGAAGCGTGGGGTGGATGCACCCGATCCGCTGTATCAACTCTATGGCGAAATGCTTGCCGCCGCATGGCTCAATTGGTACAATAATCCTACCCTTGAACAAGAAATTTTTGGCTGTTACACCGTCAATGACACTTGGGCCTTCGTGCGAGGCATCGTTAGCGACATTGACAGCGAAAGACCAACCTTTGACATTGAATTCGCACCCGTGTATAATGGTGTTTTACAAGCAGAACGTATCGTCGAGATATTAAAGTTTATTGTCGCTAAGCACGTAAACGTTAGCACTTAACAGGAGGCATCGTTATGGCAACTTTTGGAACAGGTGATTATCAATATGAAGTCGTGGAAGGATGGGGGATGATCCCCCAGCTCGGTCTCGTTTCCGGCGTAGCGTGCGACTCAAATAACAGGGTCTATGTCTATAATCGGAGTCCGCAGCCGGCTATGCTCGTTTTCGAGGCGGATGGTACGTTCGTCACGGAATGGGGTAAGGATATCTTTCAGAAACCGCACGGCATCTGGATAAGTCCCGACGATGAAATCTATACCACAGATACCGTCGATCACACGGTACGGAAATTCTCACTTGATGGAGAGTTGTTGGAGACGTTCGGCACTGTCAATCAACCCGGTGCACCGGGCGGACCTTTTAACGAACCGACGCGTGCTGTTCTCTCAACATCTGGGGAAATGTACGTCTCTGACGGCTATGGGCAGTCGCGAGTACACCGAATGACCGCCGATGGTGAGGTTATCGTTTCGTGGGGTGCCCCCGGCACGGGACCTGGAGAATTTAACCTCCCACACGATGTCACCGTAGACCATAACGACCGCGTCTATATTCTTGATCGTGGGAACCTCCGTTGCCAAATTTTTAACAACAACGGTGAATACCTAACGGAGTGGACAGACCTTCGATCACCGAACGATCTCTTCATTGATAGTGATAACATCATTCACATCGCTGAAGGTGGACAACGCATCAGCATCATGACACTCGACGGAGACATCATCGGACGCTGGGGCGAAAAGGGAGATGCCCCCGGACAATTCAGTGATTCTCCACACGGTATCTGGATCGATTCAAACGGGAACATCTATGTCAGCGAAGTCATTGCGGATAGACGTTTCCAGAAATTCGCAAGGGTTTAGTTATTTTGAAGAAACGTTATCTCTATATTTGCAGTATCATTTTTATGGGTGTTATCGCGTGTACGTTCGCTTTTGCTGATGAAGGACATGAGCATTCAGGGGATCGGATAAAGGAGTTCATGACCCAACCGCTCACACTCAAGTTTATAATCGCTGCGCTTGTTATCTCATTTGTGCTTGGCGGCTTACACGCATTGACCCCTGGACACGGAAAAGCCATCGTCGCGGCTTACCTTGTCGGTTCTAAAGGCAGGATAATTGACGCAGTTTTCCTTGGGCTTGTCGTTACCTTTACACACACTTTCAGTGTTATAGCACTTGGCGTCGTTATGCTGGTAGTGCAGGAGTTTGCACCTGAGGATATTGTCCCCTGGTTGAGTCTGTTTTCCGGTGTTTTGATTGTGGGTATTGGGGCGTGGCTGTTTACTAAGAATATGAAAGCGTATTATAGCGACGGCGCACACAGCCATGGGCACGCGCATCCTCATCCGCACGACCACTCACACGGACATGACCACGCGCATGACCATGACCACGCGCATGACCACGATCACGGACACTCACACGATCATGACCATGGTGATCACGATCACGGACACGACGATGAACATGGACATGCAGACGACCACGATCATGACCACGCGCATGACCATGACCATGATGACCACAACCACGCACATGGACTTACGCATAGCCATGGGGGGCGCACACATACCCATGCCGTCCCATCGGAACGGACCGGTTTTTGGGGGCTGTTATCGCTCGGTATTTCCGGGGGCATTGTGCCGTGTGTGGATGCACTCGTTGGACTTCTATTTGCGATTAGCCTCAATAAACTTGTGTGGGGTCTAATTATCCTTTGTGCTTTCTCGTTGGGACTTGCCGCTGTATTGGTGGCTATCGGTATTCTGATGGTGATGGCGAAACCCTTGTTTGAACGTTTCACAGGTGAAGGAGTCTGGTTACAACGTTTACCGATTATTAGTGCCGCTGTCGTTGTGCTGCTCGGTGCAGTATTAGTATTCAAAGCACTCATCACTGTCGGTGTTCATATTTAAAAGAGGAGAAGGAATCTATGCCGAATGCTGTCGGAATTTTAAGCCCAGGTGATATGGGACACACCGTTGGAAATGTGCTGCGTCAAAACGGTTTGCGGGTCATAACCTGTCTGCACGGAAGAAGTCAACGTACCCGGCAGCTCGCGGAGAAAGCGGGCATCGTGGATGTGCCGACGTATTCACAACTCGTTACCGAAGCCGATCTTATCCTCTCAATTATGGTACCTGCACAGGCGATGTCCGCTGCGTCCGTGGTCGCCGCGGCACTACAAGAGACTGACACAATGCTGACCTATACCGACTGCAACGCCATCGCGCCACAGACGGTTCGGAAATTGGGAGACATCATCACTTCAGCAGGTGGGACTTTCGTCGATGCGTCTATCATCGGTCCACCCCCGCGCACCCCTGGGGCAACGCGCTTCTACGCTTCTGGACCCGATCTTAACCTGTTCTCTGAACTCAACGATTATGGGTTGGATGTGCGGGCTCTCGGCGAGGAGGTAGGACTCGCCTCTGCGATTAAGATGTGCTACGCTTCTTTGACAAAGGGATTAACCGCGCTTTGTACCGAATTGCTCACTGCTGCATCCGTTTTAGGGGTTTCAGACGCACTCACTGCGGAGTTTCAATTAAGTCAATCCGCACTTTTTGAAAGAATGGAAAAAGGGCTGCCGAGTATGCCACCGAAAGCGAGACGCTGGATCGGGGAGATGGAGGAGATTTCGGCAACTTTTGAACATGTCGGACTGACACCGAATATCTTGACGGGTGCAGCGGACATGTATCGTTTTGTTGGGGACACGCACCTCGCCGATCTCCCACCTGAAGCACGCGATGAATTTCCAACCTTAGCAGAACTGATTGAAATCTTAGCGGAGAACCTGAAATCAGAGTAGAGAATATGGTCTATCCTATTGGATAGGATGCCATTGGCTTGCTATGCCAAGTTTGGGTGTTCCCAAACGATTATAGTAAAGCCGCAAAATAAGTTGACACCTTAGAAAACACCCTTTCTCGCTGGCGGGGTTTGTAACCCCGCCACTCCATTGATGTTCGAGTAATTATGTGCCTTACTATAAGGGGTGCTAAATATATGAAATTTGATTTTATTCTGTTCTCAGTGCCTCAATTGGCGAGATTTGTGAGGCTCTCACGGCGGGATAAAGTCCAAAGGCGATACCAATGCAGGCTGAAATCGTAATAGAGACTGCCATCCATTGGAGAGAAATCACAACCGGCCATTCAGGAACTACTTTTACAACTTGGACGGCTATACTTGAACAAGCATAGCCGATACCTATGCCAAGTCCAATACCAAGTAAACCCCCGATACCGCACATCACAATCGCTTCAATTAGGAACTGTAAGAGAATATCAAGGCGTTTGGCACCAATAGCACGGCGGATACCAATTTCACGGGTGCGTTGGTTCACCGAAACCAACATCATGTTCATAATGCCGACGCTCCCGACAAATAATGAAAAGCCTGCAATGCTGCTGAGCATGATTTTGATAATTCGGCTGATTCTATCCAACTCCGCTACAGCTGCCCTATGAAAACTAATATCGAAAAAATTGTCTTGATTCCGGTGTCGTTTCCTTAAAACCGATCTGACTTCCTCAGCAGCTTTTTCGATGGAATCAACATCCAGTGCTCTGACGCTGATATAATTGACATAGTGTTTCCCTCTAAATCTGTCTTGTACGGTCGTCAAAGGGATAAACACGATGTCGTCCCAACTAAATCCGTATTGAAGGCTTGTGCCGCGTTTAGCCATAACGCCTAAGACGAGAAAGCGGTCAGGTCTCCCACCTTGTAGTGAAAGTTTCATTTCCTTGCCAATCGGATTCTGATTTCCAAATAGCTCTGTTGCGACTTCCAAGCCAAGAACACAGACTTTTCTGCGGTTATTGAACTCATCTTCGGAAAAGAAACGTCCCTGCTGAAGCTGCCAGTTCATCCCAGTTGGGAAATAAGAATTAACACCGTCATATTCTGTCCATTTTGCTGCACCCCCTTCAGCCTGCGCGAGCACTTCATCAGCAATACTCGGTATCACAGATTCAACAGTCGGGCATTCGGTTTCGATCGCCAAAACATCTTCGTATTTCAGGTGTTCACCGCTGCGATTGGGTATCGCGCGATCTCCGATCCAAATCCAGGGATTCCGAGAGATGGTAAAATGACTCCCATACTTTTCAAACTCTTGGGTGACAATGCGCTTCGCACCATCGCCGATAGCGAGCATTGCCAGCACAGCCGCAACGCCGATGATGATACCCAACATCGTCAACGCCGAGCGCATTTTTTCCTGTAATATGACGGTGAAACCTGTTGAAAATCCCGCATAAACTTTCACTTCTCTGTTCCCCATTCAAATCTGTGTTATAGTAAATTCTAAAAATAAGTGCACACTTTAGAAACAAAGCACCCTTCCGCCGCTGGCGAGGTTTCTAACCTCGCCAGCGGCATGTGAACTGTAGCGTATCACCCGCAAATTGCGCAAGTCCTGCCTCAGTCAAATATGTATTCAGGTTGAAACGGTACGTTCTCAAACATACCACTGCGCTTGTGCTTTGAAGAACTGTGCATAAAGTCCATCTTTTGCCAGTAGGGTCTCGTGATTTCCGTCCTCAACGATTGTACCGTTGTCAAGGACGAGGATCCGGTCACAGGTGCGGACGGACGAGAGACGGTGCGAGATGAGCACCGATGTGCGTCCTGCACTCCGTTCAATGAAGCGTTCAAAGACCGCTTGTTCCGCGAGCGGATCAAGTGCTGCAGTCGGTTCATCAAGGACAACCAACCATGGGGTTTCCCGCATAAAACTCCTTGCTGTTGCGATGCGTTGCCACTCGCCACCGGAGAGATCGCGTCCTCCAAAAGTCGGACCGAGTATCGTTTCGTAGCCTGCACTGAGTCCATCAACAACCGAAGCGGCACCACCAGCCATTGATGCCTCTTCCATACGTTCGGGATGTTCTAAATCTCCAAAGATAATGTTTTCACGGGCAGTGAGATGATAACTGGTGAAGTCCTGAAAAACCGCACTGCAATGCGTCAACCACGCTTGACGGTTCTCGTCGTTTAAGGAGACCTCCCCTACGTGAATTGTGCCTGTCTGTGGACGGTAGAGTCCCAAAAGGACACGCGCCAATGTCGTTTTTCCTGCCCCGTTGGGTCCTACCAGTGCGACTCGCTCCCCTTTTTTCAATGTCACGTTTATATGATTTAGCACAAGGACTTGCGTATTTGGATAGAGGAAGGAAACATTTTCTATCCGAAGATATGGAGGTTCTTCAGAGGTCTGGAATGGATTCGTATAAGTTTCCGAAAGGTGTTCGCCTCGTATCTTTGCTTTGATTGTGTCTGAGCCGCGATCTAAAAAAGGGTATAAATCTCCTGATAAACGGCGCATCTCGTTTCCTATCCACTGAAAATGACTAACGACTTCGTTCCAAATACCATCCAATTGAACGAGGGCAGCGGCAGCAGCGATATAGGTCCCTACCGTCAATCCACCCTGAAAGACTTCCAGCAATAAGAGAATGAGCGAGCAAGCGTATAACAAACCGCGGGCTATGTCGATCGCAAGATGTGCGAAGAATTTGCGTCGTTCAATTACCTGTTGTTCTTCTATTAACGCCGTCCATAAATTTCGCCAGCGCGCTATCCATAGGTCCTGCGCTTGGTATAACCGAATTTCTTTGCCTGCCCCGCGATCCGTCAGGATTCCTTCTAATGCGTCTCGTTCTCGCCGGTGTGGTGTTTGTTCTACATCAAGATTGTAAGCACTGGCGGCAAAGCGTGAACCGCTCCACCAAGACGCTAAACCTGTGACCATAGGAAGCAATGCCAGCAACGGATGATAACGCCAAAGCACAATACCGAGGGCAACGGCACTGATGAGTTGTTGGAGACTGTCAAAGATCCACCAGACAATCTCATCGAGTTCTATACCCGACATTGCGCGAGCTCGTGCCAGCGCATTTTGAAATTCTGGGGTCTGGAATTCAGTTAACGCTATTGTATTGGATTTCCGAACGATACTCTCATTCATCCATGCCTCAATGTTTGCGCCGACGTGAAGACGCAGAGGTTCCCGTAAATGATCGACAAGGATACTCAGAATTTGTAAACCGATCAGTCCTATCAACCACGGAACGACTTGTTGCCACCAGTTGGCATCTCCTATAGCGGCGGTGATTGCATTGACCAAGCGTTCGGTCACAAAAAACTGACCGGCAGGCACCACACCGAGCAACAGCGTGAGAAGCAACACGCCCAAAAGTGCCAATGCACCGTTCTGCCAAGTAATCGCAAAAGTTCGGATATAGGCGACGACGCTGTCTTTAACTGCGGATCCCCATGATTTCAATGTTTCTTTAACGTTTCCCATCTTTTAATTATTCCTTGCGGTTCGATCAAGTCGGATTGGCATTTGCCATCCATTTCCGTAAGGCCGTTCTCCATTTTGCGGCGTGCTCGCCCATAAGCGATCTGCTTCATTCCGAACTCGGTTTTTGGAACTATCCTGATTAATTATCCCTTGCGGTTCGGTCAAGACGGATGATTTCCGGGTTTGTGAGCCGTTTCTACTGATACCAGTGTGCCTGTGCTCTAAAGAATTGGGCGTAGCGTCCATTTCTGGCAAGTAACGTTTCATGTGTGCCGTCTTCAACAATACGTCCCGCATCCAGGACCAAAATACGATCGGCGAGACGGGCGGATCCGATTCGGTGTGAAATCAGGAACGTCATTCGACCTGCTGCGAGTTCAACAAACCGTTGGTAGAGTTCGACTTCAGCCTGTGGATCCAACGCGGCAGTTGGTTCATCAAGAACGAGGACTTGCGGATTGCGTGCCAAAGCCCGCGCCAGCGCGACTTTTTGCCATTCTCCGCCGGATAACTCGGCACCTTCGCCATCTTTGCCGAGGGAGGGGTCCAGATAGGTATCCAATCCGTGTGGAAGCGTTTGAAAACGATTCTCGATGCCAACGGCATTGATGACACTCCAGAGCGTATCATCGTCAATATGGAGACCTGGCGGGCCCGGCACGAGTTCTTCCCGTACCGGTCGGCGGAACCGCGTAAAATCTTGGAAAACGGCGGCACAGTTAAGGGCAATCTGTTCTGGCGCAATTGACTTCGCGTTCATACCGTCATAGCGGATTGTGCCGTCATCGGGCTGATAGAGACCGAGCAACAATTTGATGAGTGTCGATTTTCCTGCGCCGTTAACCCCTACGATACTCACGACTTCTCCGGGACGCACGTGAAAATTTATATCCTGTAGCACATCATCAGTTGCTTCCGGATATCGGAAGCGTAAATTACGAACCTCTAATCCTTGCTGTAAGGGCTGCGGAAACGTCTCTGTTCCTGCCTGTGTGCGCGCCTTTTCTGCGCGTTGTAGGAAGAAATGCAGGTCCCGAAGCAGGGGTAAATCCCTGAATATGTTTTGTATGCTCCCGAGCAATCCCTCCATATTTCCCTGAAAGGTCGCCGCTGCACCGGTAAGCACAACGTAATCCCCAAGCGTGAGATTCCCGTCTACAATGCGCGCTGCAAGTATACCGATTGCTACCGCATACGCAACGATTTCAGCGGCAGTTGTACCGATAGAGGCCCTGATTTCCATCCAAATCATTGAGACGGATTCTTTCCGCCATTTACGATGGTTTGTCCGCCAGCGTCCAAAAAAGCGATCAAAGAGTCCGTAGAGTCTGACCTCCTGTCCAGATGATGAACCGAGGAGTAGACCGATCATGTAATCCATCATACGACGGACAGGTGTTGTATGGTAATCGTAGATGTATTGCTTTTCGGCTGTTTTAACTTTGAACCACGCCGAAGGGACTGCGGGTAACACCACCACAAGCACGAGCAGCGGGTCCGCGATCCAGAGGAGAACACCGTATCCGACGAGGGTTACGCAGAGTTGTCCAATCTCTGTGAGAAACCGCAGAAAATTGGTGAGTCGATGATCCAGTGCCTGCCGCGCCCGTTGTATCAGATTGTAGGTTTGTGGCTGATCGAAGAGGGCAAAGTCGATATACGTTGCAGCTTCAATCAAGGCATGCTGTTGATGAACTTTAATACGGTTCTGCATCTTCCATCGCAAGTAACCGTCATAAGTGCCAGTTATGTTTCTAAAAAGTGCCAAACCGACCAATGCGATCACCCAAGGGGCTGCGGTCTCTAAACTGGGTTCTGCCTCCTGAGCAAGAACGGCTGTGATGAAGTTCACCAGTCCCCGGCTCGCCCAAAGGATACCAATGGGAATAAGTCCGTGAATGAGTGTTAGGAGTGCTTGTGCGATGGCTCCGAATGGACTCACATGCCACGCGACAAAGAAAAAACGGCGCAACGTCTTTAAAGCAGACGGACGGGATTCTGATGCTGTGTTGGGATCATGTGTATTATTGCTATCCATTTTTTCGCTCCGATAAAAATAGTATACAAAGTTTGTTTAATCCAAAGGTTTTAGAAAAAATCACTTAAAATTGGATAAATCTGTGACGCTGTTTTCTGCATGTAAGAACTGGCACTGGGAGAGGTTTTTTAGAGATTACACAATGTCAGTTCTATGGTAAATACTATTGTTCCGATTCTTGCACTGAGGATACGTTTTCCGAAAAAAGCGTTAAACAGTAGTTTTATTTTAAGTATTTTTCAAACCAAGAGATGATACGTTCCCATGAATCCACCAGCTGCTCAGTTTTCCACGTATCAGTCTGGTGAGTTCCGCCACGATACCAGACGAGCGTCCCTGTCTTTTTCAGTCGGCGTAATCCAGAGAAAAGTTCTCCAGATTGAGCGAAATCCCAACCTTCTCCACAATAGATGAGTAAAGGTGTTTCGACTTTATCCAGATGAAATATCGGTGAGTTGTCAATATACCGTTGGGGTTCTTCCCACAATGAACCCGGCATACTGCCCTGCCCCTCTTCCGCCCAACCGATGTGGGAACTATACCCCTCTTCGTTAAGCCAACCGTAATAACTGGTCATGTTATAAACGCCGCCACCGACAACTGCAGCTTTGAAGCGTGTGGTATGCGCAATCACACCTACAGTGCCGTAACCCCCGTAACTATAGCCTATGATTCCCAAACGACTCGCATCAGCAATGCCCATTTCAATGACTTGGTCTACCGCCGGTAACACGAATCCGATGATTTCTTCGAGTGGCTCATTAGATTCGAGTGGTATATCAATGCCGAGCACTGCATAACCGCGATTTGCTAACAACTGATAGTTAATTACACTTGTGAGTCCAAACCCAAATTTATAAACCGAATTCGACAAGAGATGACTCGGATAGATCCATGTAACTAACGGATAACGTCTACCTTCCTCGTAGTCGGAAGGTAGCATCAAAGCACCTCGCAAGTGCTGTCCCTTCGGCGTTTGGACATCTATAAGGCGAGTTTCACCGAAAGGAATGTCGGACAATTGCGGATTCAGATCGATAACTTGGTGCTGTTTTCCTGCGGCTACATCTAATATCCAGACTTCCTCTGGGTAAGTCGCGGCCTGTACTCTATAGATAATCTGTGTATCATGCCCTATGGCCTTCAACTCAAATTCCTCCGGATAGGATAAGAAAATGGGTGCCTCAAGCAGGGGGATCGTCCCTGCTTCACCGATCCCGACCCGATAGAAGCCAGTGTGTTTCGTCTCAGGATCATGTGTCTGGACACAAATAAATTGTGCATCCCTTGATTGCCAAATCACACGTGTGTTCCTTTCGGCAACTATACCGACAATGTTGCGGTTCAGTCCTTCTGTTAACTTTTGCCCCCTGCTGCTGTCTATTGGAAGTTTCCAAGCATGTCCATCGAAACCACAGAAAATGGAAGTCCCCGAAGGATTCCACAGTGGATGCGTGAAAAATTGAGGTTTCTCTGTGAGATCCGCCGTAAGGTTTCTCTGTTCATCAGCTTGTGTTGAAGTTAGAAATAAGCCGTCTGGGTGGGTGTATGCCAGACACTTTCCATCAGGTGCCCAACTCATGCCTCGTGTTTCCAGTGTGATGTTTGTTGCTAAGTGTCGTATTGATGTTCCATCAAGCGGCACTAAAAGCAATTCAAATAGCATGGCTTCGGAAGTCAATTCCGCTGGCCCTATAAAATTGAACACCGCAACTACAGTATCATCTGGGGAGAGAAGCATGCCCAACGTGTACAATCCCTCTGCCAGAATTGAAGTCTCTCCCGACTCGAAATCAAAGATAGTTAAATCTCCATGAATATGAGCAGGAGGCTCTGGTCTTCTATCTGTATCTGTTTGCTCGTTAGTTATGGTTTCCCAGACCTTAATATCTTGTTCATCGGTATCAGGTGATTTGATAATGAAAAAATCTTCCGCTTCCGGACGTAACTTGGTGATGAGCTGCTTTCCGTCTGATGTCCACAAGGGTGCTTCAAAACCGTATATTGCACTCACCGGTTTATCGCTAATGCGTCGCTGTTTATTTTTTTTCCTCTCCCAAACCCAGAGCTGAGGTGCCCCCATTCGGTCGGAGTAAAACGCGACGTAGCGTCCATCTGGTGACCACTGTGGAGCCCAGTCGATTCCTGTATCAGAGCCAAGTTTGTTGGACTTTCCAGTTCTGATATTGGTAACCCAAACTTCACTATTGCGATATTCCTTTAGGGCACCGGTTGGTAGAAAATGAAATAATCCGGTAGTTTCTTCTGGTCCGACTGATTGTCGTTCAGGATTGATAACTGTATAGGCAAGGTATTCACCATCTGGAGAAAGCCGCAACGATGTGTAAAACGGAAACGATCTCATTCGGATAAAGTCTGAAGCGTTCGGTATTCTATGATACATTTTTTTCCTATGGCTTTGCTATGAGGACAGGCAATTCTGATCAGAGATAAGAAGAATACCAGGGTCGTTCTGCACATATACGACTCCTTTTGGGGCTATTTTAGGTTAAACTGATACAGAATGCCATCAACGTGAGTTTGATAAATATTTGTTGAATTTTTTGTATAAAGAGAACCCTTTTGGTAAAATGAAGTTATCAGATTTCATAGCTTTGACCAAAAGGAGTTCCCTGATGGATATTCTAACACTTTTCTGTAAACATAGACGACTTTTTTCTTGATTCCGAGAGATGGATCGCACCACCGATCTCAACTGCCAGAGACCAGCGATTTACCTACACTTGCGAACTACTAAACTTTTTTCAAACTCACGTTACCAATCGCAACTCGCTAAAATTTTAATCCTCTGATTTAAGTGACGTAACTTCGGAGTCAGAAGGTTGCATTACTTTTGGGAGGGAACTCGCGGTGAAAGAAATTGTCCCGATCCGAAACAAGTCAGAAGGGACCATTATAGTAAAGCCCGAAAATATGTTTACACTTTAGGAAACAATAACCACTCCTCCGCTGGCGAGGTGTTTTTGCTTGGGTGTTTCCCCTAGTAACCTCGCCTTCCCGTTGGTGTATAGTTAATTTTGGATTTTACTATAATAGGGGTTGGAAAGATATAGATTGGGATAATAAGGAGATTAATACGGGTGCTGTCGCGAACCTACTGATAAATTTTCCCTAATACTTGTGCACAATCGGGCTAAACGCTTGTGTGTCACCATCATGAAAACGCGCGAGGCGGCGTTGAAGGGTTTTTCATATCGGTTTCCTATAGAGAGCCTCCTATTTTGAGGATCTGTGTGTTGTTCTATCTATGAGACAACCCGTTGTAGACTGCTTCCTTAAGCGAGATGTGAAAGATACCGCGA
>CAZGAW010000088.1:0-22228 GCA_964523645.1 uncultured bacterium
TTTCCATGGGCTGCAGCCCATCGTATTTCGGCACGGATTCGTAATTGACGTGGAGCTCTGCTAACGCCGCACCTGCGTTGGCAAAACCCCGGAAGTCTTCGGCGAGCGGGATATGCGGGAGATCGCGCTTAAGGTTCATCTCATATTTCTCACGATAGGTGGGGTGGTGCAGGAGCCCGTAGGTGTAGTGGAAGATGTCCCACTTGGTGATAGTGTTGTCGGCGTAGTGGGTTCGGAATTCCGCCAGTGCCCAATCGGTGATGTTTTCCTGTCGGTTCGTGCCGTCCTCATCGTAGGTGTAGAAGGGAAAGCATTGAGAATCGCCCGTGAGATGAAGATTTGGAATCACACCCACCATCAAAGATTGAAAAGGTTTGTTACTTCCGATGCCACTGACACAAATTACTCGGTTCTCAACTTCTGTTTTTGGGGCAGGGAAGATGGAAGGAAATTCTCCGACTCTATCATTCATCATTCTATCAAAGTAGAGATTTGATTTCGTAAATGGACGGTAGAGAGAGTGCCGGAGTCTTGTTTCTGAAAGTTCAGCCATTCGTCCACTTTTCAACTTCTGTTTTAAACTGGAACTCCAGCTGATTTTCGTGTCGTCATACGTTACAAAATTATCGACGTTCACAATCGACTTTTCTGGTGTAACCAACCATTTTAGCACTTGTGGATTGTAAAACTCCATCGTTTGTTGAATATTCTCTGTGAGTGTGCTCACGTTAAAGTTATAAACCCAGGCATCTCGATTTGTACTAACTCCGAGACTGTAAGTTTTAAAAATTACATCCACTACCGTATCTTTCTGTGCCTTTGCTTCCTTCGTTCCTATCGGAATAAAGGTGTCAAACTCGGCATGAAGTCCTTCGGTAAGCCAAGTATGTTTTGCATCAATCGTTACCTGTTTCATCGGAACGTTTGTATAATCACCGAAGTCGCTTAAAAGTTCTTGCTTCTCGCGTGCTTTTAGGTAATCGTCAACTGAATAGATCCATACCTCAGCTGTTTCCGACGTGTTTTCTACTTTCTTAATCAAGAAACTGATTCCTACTCCAACGCGAATCTGATCGTCAAAGACATTGCCCCCCTCTTTTCGACGACGTTCACCGGAGGTGCGTGCATTCCCTTTGAGATCAATGTGATAAATTTTGGTAAAGTCTTGCGCGAGGTGTTTTCGCATTCCATCAAACGCGATACCGTCGAGAAATCCGTTGTTCGTCACAAATGCAACAACGCCTTCATCTCCAATCCGTTCCGATGCCCAACTGAATGCTTTCACATAGGGATCATGGAGTTTATTTGTCAGTGTAGCTTTAGAGTCCTTAGTGTACGTTTCCGCAATGCGATCATCCATCGCCTTGTATTTTCGATTTCTGTTATTATCGTTTTCGTTTACTTGCTGGGTGTTGTAAGGTGGGTTGCCGATGACGACAAACATATCCGATGCCTTCTGTCGCTCTACCCGCTCTGTGTTCTCCTGCGTGAAGAATTCTGTCTGCTGCTGCTCTAACAACTCAAACGTGTCCGCCAGCGCGATACCCTCAAACGGCAGATACGTCCCTGTCCGCTGAAAGTATTCCTGCTCAATGTTCAGACTGGCGATGTAGTAGGGCAGGAGCATCACTTCGTTGCAGTACAACTCATGGCGGTACTTCGCCTTCAAAGCCGTACCTCGGATGTCCTGCATCAGCCGGACGATGAAGTTGCCCGTCCCGACGAACGGATCGATGATATGTACCCCCGTATCCGATAGCGACCGACCGAACTCGGTTTCCAAGATATGCGACACGCTATTCACCATGAAATCGACAATCGGTTGTGGCGTGTAGACGATGCCGTGTGTATCTGCGACATCCTCGGAGAACCCTTGAAAGAACTTCTCGTAGAACGTGTTGAGGAAATGCTGTTTTTGAGAGAAATCCCTGCAGAGCGTCGCTGCCTGTTCTATAGCATCGTAGAATCGGTTCAGCGGTCCGAGGAACGCATCGCGGCTGATATGCTCCCGCATCAGCACGTCGCTGACGTTTTCGATCTCGCGTGCGATGATATTGCGACGGGTGAAGTCCGACCTGTCGAAAACCGTACGGAAGATCCGTTCGGTGAGGATATGTTGGATAAGCATCTCCTCGACGGCATCCTGTGACAGTTCAGGGTTGATGGCGGTACGGCAGGTTTCAAAAAAATCGGAGAACGCTTTCTTGAAGTCTGGATCCGATGCGTGCCGTTCCTCAATCCGTGCTTTCAGTTCGCCTGCGAGGTCTGGCACATGTTCCCTGAAATCTGAGACAGCCGTCTGCCAGTTCTCCAGTTCCGGGGGCGCATAAGCGAACAGGTGTTGGAGGACAGTAATCAGGTTTTTAGGATCGGTGATGTCTGTGTCCAGCACCTCGGTGTCGTTCTGATAGAGGATGGCGCGTTCTGGGGTCTGGAACAGGATGTTATCGAAAGGGTAGCCTGCGTCCCGTTTCTCAATGACGGACCTTAACAGGTCGTCGTCCATATCCTTCGCTTCCCAATAGGCAAGCGGAAGTCGGAATTCGTCGAGGATTGCGCCGTCGATGAAGATACGGTTGCCGGTAGCGGTACGCATCGAGTATTGCGGGATGAACGTGCCGTTAATCTGTTTCGTGCAGCTCCCCAATAGGAAGGCGAACGGGTTGCTCACCGCACCTTCGTGTATGATGCGTTGTTCTGCGTATTGCTGCAGCGTAGCGTAGTAATCTCGGACTGCTTTGTGATTCAGTTTGAGGTTAAGTTGCGGCATAGGTGTATGATAGCAGGTTTAAGGAGATGTGTCAAGCGGAAATTGGCAATCAGCAATCAGCGGTCAGCAGTCAGTAACCCCCTAAAGAATCAAGGGTATGAAGGTTCTCCTTATGGCATTCACCATCCCTTATCAGAGGGATTTTTAATCGGTTTTTGCATGGGTATTTCCTCCTCTTACCGAGCGAAACCCAACAATTCAAACACTGCCGTTTTTGCGTGGGTATTTTCTCCTCTTACCGATGGGTTTTTGTAGGTTGGGTAGAGCGGTACTGACCAGAAATCCTTGAGTTTATAGGGCGAGTATTGACGATCAATGACCTATTTTTGGAAAAAAACATAGCGAAACCCAACAATTCAAACTATCGGTTCGAGAATCTTAGCGTATAAAGTTGGATTTCGCTATGTTTATTATACTGTCCAATCGGATACGGCGTTGAAATGTGCTTGTGTTGTGCCTGTCGCCTATTTCGATTTCGCTCTACCCAACCTACCGTGCTACTGACTGCCGACTGCTGACGGTTTCCGACAGCCACTCCCCGGTAGGAGGGAATTCCGTTTCCCGACTTCACTGATGGCTGACTGCCGACTGCTGACCGCCATTTATTCCTGAAAACTATTAAAACTGACAACTATTAAAAATATGATTTTTCATGAATATGTGCTATACTCAAATTATCAGGTTTTAAAGGTGGATAAGGAGTTAACATGTTAAACGAAATACAAACCGCTCAAGATACGTGGCCGCAATTAGCTTCTATTGTATTTGTGCCGCATACAGAGAAGGACTATCAACGGCTCTCTGCTTTGCGAAACGATTTAACAGATCTCATCGGTGAAAACGAAAACCATCCGTTGACTTCATTAATGGAAGTCGTTGAGGCACTCATTGAAAAATATGAGTCGGACCAAGAATCAACAGAACGTGAAACTTGGTATCGCCTCTCTATGCAGTCCCTCGCACGCGCGTACGGAGATGAAGAGCCTGAGTATACAGCAGACATGCTAAAATGGGTGAATCCAGATTCGGACGAACCTGCTATACTAATCTCGGAGGCATAAAGATACGAATTACAGAATGCAGAATACCATACTCGAACCCCGCACGAAAATCTTGATGATGCTCATCAGCGGAATCCTCGTCATTCTGCTGGACAGCCCCGTTGCACTCCTCGTCTGTTTCTTGGGCAGCCTCTCGTTAGTC
Source organism: uncultured bacterium (assembly GCA_964523645.1). GTDB lineage: Bacteria > Poribacteria > WGA-4E > WGA-4E > WGA-3G > WGA-3G. The sequence continues at coordinate 3,974 of CAZGAW010000088.1, forward strand.
GCCCTCTCCGTTCCGACGTGGCGACAGATCGGGTTGCTCTGTGCCTTCCTCTTCTTTACGACGTGGGGTCTGATTTACAGTCAAGCGATCTTCTATAACGAATTTCCGCGCACCGTGCTATTCACGCTCGTGCCTGCCGACCTGCCGCTCATCGGGAAGATGACGGGTGGCATTCGTGTCTACCGAGAAGGCTTGTTCCACGGTATCGTCCAATCTTTCCGTTTTAACACAACGCTCGTCATCGGATGTTTCATCGTCTGGACGACGCAACCCCGGGATCTGCTCCTCGCGTTGGCACAATTGCGTGTACCAGCGACACTCGCTTTTATGGTAACGACAGCGTTACATTTTATTCCTGTCATTGCCAACGAGGCAGCCACTGTGTTCCGTTCCCAGCGGTTAAGAGGGTTCCGTTATTTCCGTCTGAACCTGATTGCGACCTGCCGCGGCGTTATCAACAGTTTCCGTCCGATCTTAGCGGGTAATATTCGGCACGCAACGCATCTCAGCGAATCCGTTGAGAGTCGGGGGTTCTCGCCAGAAACAGCGGCACAACGCACCTCGCTACGGACACTGAAGATGGGCGCGTGGGATTACGGTTTGCTCGCCGTGCTATCTATCTGTTTAATCGGGATTGTCGGGTTGAAGCTGCTCTATTTCTTTTACGCCAACGGTATCTATTACGCCTCGTGGTTGAGAGGTCTCTATACCTTTACCCGTGAGGTGTTGTGAATAGTTGTCAGTTATCAGTCCAGAGGCATTCGTTTAACGCCCCCTCTTGCTGACCGCCGGCTGCTGATGGCTATTCCCCGGTAGGAGGGAATTCCGATTCCCGACCTCTTCAAATATACCAAAATCCGAGAAATCTGTGGAATCCGCGTAATCCGCGATTCAGGCGAATTAGCCATCAGCGATCAGAAGGTGCGGTTAGAAACCGCTCTACTATTTTAACCTAAGTTGCTACTAATGAATTTTGGACAGTTGAATGAGGTTTTCAACCTCTTTCCCCACCCCAGAGGGGTGATATATCTATAGAAAACACCGTATTTAACCTCTTGCAAGCCGAAGAAAGTGCTATGTGTATAAATAAGTGGCAACTTGGGTTATTTTAAGGGGAAAGTCTCGTAGGTTGGGTAGAGCGGAACCGAGGAAGATAATGACAATAACCCAAAGACATCTCAACACTATGTCCCATTGAACGACATCAAGGGTATAGCGAAACCCAACTTTATCCTGAGAGATCCTCGGGGTCATAATCATAGATTGTTGGGTTTCACTCGGTATCTTTGGAATGGGATGTATGGATAGGATATTAATGCCCTTTGAATTGCCAGTGTTTGGACCTTATCCGTTCAACCCAACCTACGTACTGAAAACTGAAAACTGAAACCGTTTTAACGTCCAACCTCCCACGCCAGATGTTGCAATTCCGGTCCAATCAACTTTTCCCAAGCCAATTGCACGGCAGCCGTTGAGCCGGGTGTAGAGATCACCACTTTTCCGCGATAAACACCCGCCGTCGCCCGTGAGAGCATCGCCGCTGCGCCGACCTGATCGTAGCTGAACATCCGAAAAAGTTCGCCGAATCCGGGGAGCGTCTTTTCCAACTTGCGATCGAGAATATCGAACGTCGTGTCGCGCGGTGCGATACCGGTGCCACCGTTGAAGAGGATAACCTGCGCCTCGCTTTCCGCCATTTTGTCTAATACCGATGCCACCTGATCGGGTTCATCTTTTATGATTTGATACGCAGCGACGCTGTTTCCCTCTACTTCAAGTTGTTCACGCAGGAACACAGCGTTTTTATCGGTTTCAGGGGTGCGTGTATCGCTCACGGTTACGATCGCAACGGCGACAGGCCCCTCTTCGGTTGCCATTTCTCGGTGTTGTTGTGTACTTGTAGAAGTTGTTGACATAATTATTCCTTTCGGTTATTAGTTGTTAGTTGTCAGTTGTCAGTAGAAGACGTGATTAAAAGCCTACTTCTATAGGAAACGCGCCGCGCCGCCGCTGGCGAGGTTTCCTTGGGGAAATACTTTCTTCGCGTTGAATTTCAGCGTTTTCAAAAACACCTCGCCAATCTTCTGGTGTAAAGGTATGGGTTTCAACCATCTGTCAATTTCATTCAATCCCTTGATACTGGAACCTCCTCCAAGGAAAACCGCAACGTTGCATTCGGTCTCTTATCAATATAACCGTGGGGCACCCCATCCGCTGACGCAGCGGAATCGATCAATTCAACGTGATAGTCCGTTATTTTGGGGCTGCCGAGGGCGTTCCATGCCTCAATTCCGTTGATAAAACCGTCCACGTGTTGCGGATTGCCGTAGATATCCATACGCTTGCCAATGTCAATAGCGTAGACCTGTTGGGGGACATAGAGGGCGGGTAATTCTCTGTTCAGCAGAACTGGGTACATGCCCCGCTGCCCTTTGTATTCCCAAAGTGTTTGCATCGGTTTCCCGTTGAGTCGAAGATAGAAAGCGCAGTCGGATCCAAAATCTACAGGAAACGGAACTGATGTCGGCTCTTCTCGCAATAATGCTGCTACCATCGGATCCCAAGGCGGGTCCAGTGGTTCTTCAGCGTCAGATTTGAAGGTGCCTTGCAGGTTCATGAAACCCGCCCACTGCATGAATTTTCCTGTCAGTCTACCCTCTCGCTTCTGTAGCCGAAGAATCGGATCCCCCACACCTCTTGTCTTCAGCGGCATCACCAGAACTCCACCCTCTGTCAGTGATTCCACCCACGCTGGCGGAATATCGGGGGAACCGACTGTAACGATTATCCGATCAAAGGTTTCACCGTCCCAGCCGAGTCCACCGTCGCCTGCTCTCAAGTTGACACGATTCAAACCCACGGCGCTGAGATGTTTTCCGGCTTTCGCCACCAAATCCGCTTGGAGGTCAACAGAGTAGACAAGCGTCTCATCCGCTACGCCACACGCGATGAGTCCAGCGTTCCAGCCGCTCCCTGTCCCGATTTCTAAGACTTTCAGCCCGGGTGCCAACTGAAGAGCATCCAACATCCCCAAGATGAGACTCGGTTGAGACGCTGCACTGTGTGGGGCCTCACGAATCATCATCCCTCTATCCGAATAGATGGCTTCCAATTGCTTTGCTGTGGGTATTGGCGATTCAACCTGAACAATCCCACTCGGTTCCGCGTCGTCATAATATTGTTCGATGAAGCGGTGACGCGGCACCTTAAAAAGCACCTGCTTCAACCAATCGGGGTCGAGTTGGAAATCGTTTCTCTCCATCAGTTTCTCATAAAAGCGTTCGATGTAGGGGTAAATCGTTGCGTCCATAATATTAGGGTTATCAGTTAAGAGTTTCCTCTTTGTAGGAGGGAATTCCGATTCCCGACAATATTGGCTATCGGCGATCAGCCAAGAGGATTCTTAAACGATAATCTCTTTACCGATTGCCGACGGCTGACCGCTGAACGCCATTCCTCTGACTGCCGACTGCCGACGGCTATTTTACTGACCGCTGATTGCTGACTGCCATTCTCACTGATTCGGATAGGTTCTATTGAGATGTTTCGGCATCGTAAAGAAACGCCCACCCGTCTTTTCTGCGAGGGACTTCTGAAAATCTGTCGGACCCGGATGCCCGATAACATAAGCGCGGATACCCATTGACTGACACAACTCAAGCGCGCGTTCGGGCGGATATTTTCCGGTTGTCGGTTCATCTGTCAGAATGAGCAGAAACCGACTCGCATACGGACTGAATTTTACCTTTGGAACACCCTCCACAATTGCGTCGATGAGGTGTTCATCGCCACCAAACGGATCCTCCATGTAGGTTTGCAACATAGATTCGTTGAGCGGCATCTGCGTCACAACCGCACCGTTGATGACCTTGATGGCATCTTTCGCTTCCGCGAAACGGATGAGTCCAATTCGATACTTGATAGGCAGAATTTCTAACCGACCGATAAGTGTGCTTAAACCGAGCATAATCGCTTCGGATTTGCCGCCCATACTCCGGCTATAATCAAGCATCACCACAATATCTACAACGGGTTCAAATCCCCGCACTGTGCTGTCAGGGGATGCACCGGGAGCAGCACCGTCGTAGATGTTCAGTCGGTTCTTTTCGTTGCGGACAGTAAACATGCGACGACGGTTCCTGTCGTTTATGAGCCATCTATTGCCCCGTTTTTGCGTCATTGCAGTGAGACTGTTAGAGGCATTCCAACTTTCAGGATAGATTCCGGCGAAAACGTTCAATTTATTCCCCTGTTTGCGGATGGTGTAGATACGCCCGTTCGTATAATCGGTAATTACCCACAAATCCCCCTTCTGTTTCTCCCAAACCATAGAACTTCCGAACAGGTTGTCAGCACCAGCGATAGAGACACCGTTTTTCTTGAATTCGCGTTGCAACTTTTTTATCGGGACATCGCCATCTTCAAGGAGCACCTCGAATTGAGACTCCATGCTGAATAACAAGCGTCCCCCGTTCCGGCGAATGTCTTTGACAATATCCCGAAAGACCTTCATAAACGCTTCGTTAGCGACACGCGTGCTTGGCAACGTTGTAGCACTACCGAAACCACCCGGAATCGGCTGCCAGAGTCCGCCCGTCGTTTCCGCTAACTCTTGTTGAAACGGTTCTGGGACCCCAAGCACATTGACGCGAATGCCCTGAAGTTGATATTCCTTGATAACCTTCTCGCGCATGGCTTCGTAAGCACCGTCCTTTTTAAAAGCGGTCGTTGCGGGTTCGTCGGTTACAAGGATAATGTACTGATCGGCATCGGCGTGGAAGTCGATACGGTAGGGTGTATCCATCAGTGCATCGAGTGCGTGTTCGTCGCCGCTGAGTGTGGCTTTTTGCATCCGTCTGCGCAGCATCCCGACATCGGGTAACAACGAGCGGATCTCCAATCTTTGACCTTCATGCCTAACACTGAATTCCGACATGCCGAGGTGGTACTCCAGATTGACGAGATCGAACGCATCGACCATAGCGAACAGGTTTGCCGCAACTTCCTGTATGTTGTTCCGCATGCTCGCACTCGTATCGAGTACAAAAACGACGTTCACCTTGTCCAACTCTCGTGTGCCGATGATGTGGTCAGCGATGCGTTTGAGTGCTTTCGCGAACGGGTTGTTGCTATCTCCGCTACCCGTTCCTTCACCTTCACCCTCTCCATCACCCGCTCCGATCGTCCCGATTTCAGAAGCACCCGTGGATTCGAGTCTGTGAAACCCGCCACCGCCCTCGCCTTTGACGCGCTGCCGTAAACTGTCTACACCGGCACCCGCGGTGGTTTCAAAAGGGCTTGCGACAGATTCTGTGATTGGTGCCTCTCGGCTATTGAAAGGTTTTGCGTCTGTCGTTACATCAGGGAGCTGCGTCTCAGTATCCGACACCGATCGCGTCGCGCTGTGTAGGAGTGCCGCCTCCGATTGACGCACGGTTTCATCCATTAGATTTGCCGAAGCCATCAGGTCCAGATGCCGTTGGTTCGTTTCCGTAGAAGGATCTGTCTGTTGGGGAGTCCGTAGTTTTTTAGGGGGTGGCGGTTTGAGGGTACGACGCTGTTCCCGAAAGGCTTCCTGTTTGATGAGTTCCACTGCCAGCGCGTCTTCACTGTTGTTCTGTCTTTGGGTATAGAACGAGAACATAAAGAGAATAGCGAGACACAGATGGATAACGCTTGCGAAAAGCAGCGCACGCAACGAACGTTGTCGCCTATAGGAACGGTTCATGATATTTTCTCCATTTTGGTATAAGTCCGTTTATCCCTCAATCCAATCGGCACTATTGGGTATTCTGCTTAATTTTCACTTTTGCCCATATTGTTGTTAGCAACTTCGGTTGTGGCTCTACGGGCAACGCGTAGTCCGGGTCAAACCAATCCGCACCCATATTTCTGTCAATATGTGTCAACTGCGTTCGAACCCCACTATTCACATCCAGTTTGAAGATTTGATAATCATCAATACTTCTCTGTGTATAAAGGACTTCTTTTCCACTTGGCGATAGCGCAGAAGCCCACGCAGCGGGACCCGCTTCCTCAACGAGTTGTCTGAGCCCTGTGCCGTCACGGTTGACGATGTAGACGGTGTCTTTATCCGCCCAGGCGTTGTGCAGCTCCCTATCCAAAATAACAGGTATCGGATGTTTGTTACCAGTAAAGGCGAGTTTATCACCAGAAGCCGACCAAGACGGACTGTGTTGCCACTGTAGTGTTTTCTTAGGAAGAAGGCGTTCATGCTTTCCGGTGCGGACGTTGAATAATATAAGCCAAGATCCCAATGCTTCAATCCCGCGGCATGCAATTTCTGTTCCATCCGGCGACCATGCTGGAGAACCGTAATTCCCAATGCGTTCCTCCGCTTGTTCACCTAAAGTCGCAATGTACGTACCGTTTGTGCCGCCCGCATTAAAATCCAAGTGTCTGTAAGCAATCTGTTTGCCATCAGGAGACCAAGACGGTGATATTCGCCGACCTTCTATTTTTCTCCTAAAAACGCGTCGGACCTTGGAACCATCTGGATTCATAAGATATAGATCTCGCTCCCCGCCGCGATCAGAGGTGAAAATAATCTTTTCGCCCGTGGGGGACCAAACGCCACCAGAATCGCTTGCGCGATGTTGTGTTATGTTCACCTTTTCGCTGCCATCTGGATTCATACTATAGATTTCATAATTGCCGTCGCGTGCGGAGGTGAACAAAATTTTAGGGGTTGTCGGTGCCTGCGCGAAAAGTGATGAAACACCCACGTTTAACACCACCACCAACATAGATATAGCAAAAAGCAACAATCGCGTCATTTTCATATAAGACCTAACCCTCTCTCCTATCGGTAGGCGGGAACTCCGATTCCCGACTTCACTGACGGCTGACAGCCATTCCTCTGATAACTATTTCTTTTCTTCTCCCCACGTCGTGGTTAGCAACTGCGGTTGTGGCGACACTGGCAACGCATACGCCGGATCGAACCAATCCCCGCCAGTATTCCAACTGTTGATATGCGTTAACTGCGTCCGAACCCCGCTGTTTAAATCAAGTTTGAAGATTTGGAAATCTCCGTTAATTTCTCGTGTATAGAGGACCTCGTTTCCGTCCGGCGATAACGCCGGATACTGTGCGTAGGGTCCGGCTTCCTCGATAAGTTGTTGAAGTCCAGTACCATCGCGATTGATGATGTAGATTGTTATTTTGTCCTTCCATTCCTCGTGCAAACGTATTTCCGCATCAGGCGGTGGCACCCGATGCTTATTCCAAGAGAAGGCGAGTTTGTCCCCCGCAGCAGACCAAGAAGGGTCGCGTTGAAAAGACTCCACATTCTTGGGTAGGAGTTGGCTTTGTGCCCCAGTGCGGATATTGATTAAGGTGAGCCGTTCCCGCACAGAGCCAGCGATTTCCGTGCCATCCGGCGACCATGCCGGGTAAGAGCCGCTCACGAATAATTCCGTATCTTGTTCTCCTAAGGTCGCAATGTGGAGCGTGGTTTTTAAACGCCCCCAATCTACAGATTCATAAGCGAACTGTTTGCCATCGGGGGACCACGTCGGGTCTGTTCTCCACTCTTCTGTTTTGAACTTGAAGACGCGCCGGACGTTAGAGCCGTCAGGGTTCATTGTGTACAGGTCTCGCACACCGCCGCGATCGGAGACGAAAAGGATCTTTTCACCTGTTGGGGACCAGACGGCTTTTTGATCATCTGCGCGATGCTGTGTTAAGTTCACCTGTTCAGTGCCGTCAGGGTTCATGATAAATACATCGCGATTGCCATCGCGTGTGGAGGTAAACAAAATTTTCGGCGTTGTTGGTGCTTTTGCGAAAAGTGGGAAAACGCTTCCAGCCAGCACAAACAAGATAGATATGGAAAGAACTAACAAGTGCGTTGTTTTCATAAAACGTTTCTCAAGAAACCAAAATGCGTGTTCATCGTATATGTAGGAAGGGGTAGTTAAGATTTTCAGGAATTCAGGTTATTATATCATACGAAACGAAGTTGATCAAATTAAAGTTGACAAAATTGATGCATTCTGCTAAAATTATAAAAATTCGGTTGCTTTGCACTTTTTTCTTGCAATTTATCTTCAAAAAGTGCTATAATTTATTGTAGTGCATTCTATCAAATTTTCGGGGTGACGTATACTACCTCGTAGAAGATCAAATGAAGAATCGCACCGCTGGCAAAAGCCGACATCGGTTCGGTTTACCGATGGAGCGTCAGCATTAAAAAGCGTGATTGCACGCAGTACTGCTATCACCGATAGTAAAATCTGATGAGGTAATGAGATTTTGGGAAGCGCGCTTCTTGCTCAAAACTCTGAACCTTGTGTATATTTTTTTAAAGTAAGGAGATTTCATAGCTATGAAAAAATTCACAATCTTTATCACACTTGCATGCGTTGTCATGATTACGCCGATGGCATTCGCGCAGAATTGGCAACCCGCAGGTGATAATTGGATTGCAAAATGGTGGGGACTCGACCTCGTCACCGATACGGGTGGCTTTGGCACATCGGCAGGAATTGACTACCTTGCTGAAGGCACCGGTGGTTTGATTTCAAACGCCTCTGTCTCTACACGCGACGGTGCCGGAAAAACAGCAAACGCCATCGTGAACCTTCCAGATAATGGTGGCTCACTCGCTTGGTCGATTGTTGACATCAATACCGAAGATCAAACCAACATGTCCACAAGCCATGGGCTTGCGGATGCGGGAGACATCACATGGCACGGACTCATCGTCGTTATTTCACCGGATGCCCGAACGACGACAATGCACCCCGCACACGATGATCACGCCCAAATCTGGATCAACGGCGAAAAAGTCTATGACAATCCCGCATGGACAGGTGGTGTTCGCGAAGTCACAACACCAACCGAGATTCAATTCAAGAAGGGTGAAAATTTCTTGCACTACAAATGTGGTGAATCCGGTGGTGCGGATTACGTTAACCTCCGCTTTGAACCAACTGATACCGATCTTCTCATCGCACCCACGAAGAATAATCTCTTCTTGGATGTCCTCACACCTGTTGAACCGCAAGGTAAACTGGCAACCCAGTGGGCAGCACTCAAACGTCAATAGTTTTTACTGTTAGTTAGCAAAAAACCCGTATCTATACTCGGATGCGGGTTTTTTGTTGTCCATTGTGTGTTCAACTTATATACACATAGGTTGGGGTAAACAGAAATCTATTTACAAGTTGGAGCGCAAACTAAAAGTTTATGCTGCAAATGTCCACATATTTTTTGATTTTACGATAACCTTCATTTAATTTGTGTCTGTGGATGCCGTAAACCCACCTTGCCTCTTCTATAGGAACGATCTCCCATCGTGCCTTTTACCATTATGCACCCTTTTCACCTAAAGTCGTGTCTTTAAATTATTAGGACTTACGCAATATTGATAGAAATAGAAGGTTTCTGAATTTTGATACAAAAAGCTGATAGTGAGGAGAGAAGACCATAGAGATTGAATGTATATGAATTTCCAATTTTTTCTCGGTTTCTGAAATTGGCCCTAAACTTTTTCGCTTTCATCTCTATAGTTAAGATAAGGGGAGTTTATCCATGTGTCTAAAGTTTAAAACAGACACCTATTTTCACCGTTTTTAGAGAGGAGCATTGTCATGAAAATTACGACCACGTTGACAGGAAGCGTTCCTATATTAGAACCGAACGGCAAGATCGTGGGCCCTGCGGTCTCGGAGTTGCGCGAGCGACTCGCACTGTGGATCGATGAAGCGAATACGCCGTGTCTGTGTATAGATTTCACAGCCGTCCGTAAGATAGATTCCTCAGCGTTAGGGATGCTGGTGAATATGCACGTGCTTGCGGAACGTCATGGCACGCGTCTGGGGCTTATCAATGTAGGCAAACATATCAAGAACTTAATTGTGATCACGCGTCTGATGCAAGTGTTTCAGTGTTTTCCTTCTGTGGCAGCTGCGGTCTCGACGTTCGCACCGCCGCTTCGGTTGGGAAACCTTATCGTGAAACAACTGCCGACGGCACCGGTTACCTTCCTGACCTCTAAGGAGTTACCCAAATGAAACGCCTGACAATTCTTACGCTGACCGTTTTTTCTCTCGCTATTATCGCTTTCTCCACCGCTTACGCCTGTGGGGCTATGCATCCACGAACGCATGGGCTAGAGCAATAGCGCGGGGGCATCTGCTTATATTTCCGCATACGGTGTCAAACGTGGCAGCTACGCCTTAACCTGTACAGGGAACCCGTCAAGGTCCATGGCTTTTACGGGTTCAACGTCTGCTTCACTTAGTAGTTATTTTTCACAACGCGTTGCGGTCTCGGCATCTGCTTCTGTTGGTGGGTCATGTCGTGGTGGTGGCGGATTTCAAAAGTATGACTCAGATAGTGCCCCCTAACATTGCGGTGGCGGTTCCTTGGAAATCGCCACCTTTTCTAATGTTCGTTCATTTAAGAAGGGTCTTGTACTTCGTGCAAACTGCCTAAAACCGATGTGTTGTGTACCCCCTGTCTCTCGTGGGGTAAACGCAAGATGGAGGCAAACAATGTTCAAGAGATATTTAATCGGCGGACTTCTTTTCTTCGTTCTGATTGTCGTGTGTGGGTTCCTTTATCTGGAACACGTCAAGTACACTGTTGAAAAAGAAGTCGCAAAAACCGAAGCATCTCTGCCACAGGTGGAGCCTATCTCATCTGTTCAGCACAACCAGCAACCCGAGAACACAGACATTGACATTGTGGAATATACGGATGCGCCCACAACCGATGATCCACACGCTCACGACATCGTGGGTGAAGAGATAGATGTGCTCTCTGTAGATGACACAGATTTAACAGTCCCTGCGGGTGTACTGGATACGCCCCTACATACAGAAGTCCCTGAACCAGAGGATTTCAAAACAACTCCCGATGGTTATTCGCTAACACCCTATTGGGATTATCCTGAGGAGGAGCAAAACGATTGGTCTTATGAACATAAGTTAATAGACCATGTGCTTGTAAAACTGTGGCGACAGGGCGCACGAGACTTTGTAGGCGGTTCGATAGACCTTGACACCAACAGAGTTCGCGCACATTATCTAAATACACTCTATGTTGAATGGAAAGAAGTCAAACATCCTGATGGTGGGATGGTCGAGATGATTACGAGAGCACTCGGGGCTGGCGATGTGAATTGGGATCGAAAAGGTCCTTTTGACCTGCCACCCCCCGGAGTGCATTTAATTGATATAAATTCAACTGAAGGTCAAGGCATTGATCCCTTTACCTTCCTAACCTCTAAGGAGTTACCCAAATGAAACGCCTGACAATTCTTACGCTGACCGTTTTTTCTCTCGCTATTATCGCTTTCTCCACCGCTTACGCCTGTGGGGCTATGCATCCACGAACGCATGGGCTAGAGCAATAGCGCGGGGGCATCTGCTTATATTTCCGCATACGGTGTCAAACGTGGCAGCTACGCCTTAACCTGTACAGGGAACCCGTCAAGGTCCATGGCTTTTACGGGTTCAACGTCTGCTTCACTTAGTAGTTATTTTTCACAACGCGTTGCGGTCTCGGCATCTGCTTCTGTTGGTGGGTCATGTCGTGGTGGTGGCGGATTTCAAAAGTATGACTCAGATAGTGCAGGTCCCTAACGTTGCGGTGGCGGTTCCTTCGGAATCGCCACCTTTTTTAATGTTTATTCATTTACTGTTCAACTTCCACAATCGTCAAAATCTGATTGACTGCCACACCTTCCAATTCCTGCGTTGTTCCGCTTTGCCAAACGATGGTAATCCGATCAACGCGTTCGTTTTCTCCTAAGCCGAACAACAATCGCGTGTCACTGCCTGAAGCGTAACTTGAGCCACTCTTTACTTCTCTAATCTGGGTCATGTTGCCTGTCGTGACCGTGACCTTCGCGCCAATGCCATCGCGATTACTCTGGGTTCCGACCAATTTAATACTCAACCAATTTTTCAAGTTTCCGCCATCGTTTCGGAGCAGAACGGCGCGTTGATTGGAATTCACGATGACAATATCAGGATCGCCGTCGTTGTCGTAATCGGCGGTAGCGGAGGCTCTACCAACAAGCGGTTCTGAGAAGTAAGCCCCAGCGGTTGCGGAGACATCGGTATAGGTGCCATCGCCATTATTTTCAAAGAGCTGGTCGCGTTGTGCGTAGGTTTCATTGCCCATCAATACCTCAATGATATCTTGTGGGTGTCCGTTCGCACAGAACATATCGAGGTACCCATCGTTATCGTAATCCAGAAAAAGTGGACTAAAACCGACAAACGGGAGTGTCGGTCGTTCCAATCCACTGTCGGCGGTTGCATCGGCAAAGAAAAGTCCCTCTTCGTTCTTGTAGAGTGTTGCCTTCTCCGAGTTTGCAACGATCAGATCGAACCATCCATCGCCGTTATAGTCGGCAACATCTACACCCATCGAACCCTCAGCGACACCTCTGTCGTCGTACCCTACACCGATAAAGGTGCTTTCATCCGTGAAGGTGCCATCCCCGTTGTTATGATACAGAAAATTTCTGTTGGTATCGTTAGCGACGTAAATATCAGGCAACCCGTCCATATCGTAGTCCCATGCGACGGCTGCCATACCTCGTCCCTCGACGGGATTTGTTACGCCTGCTGTCTCGGCGATATTGGTAAAGGTGCCATCCCCGTTGTTGCGGTAAAGCACATCGGGGGTTCCCTCGTAACTGCGCGGGTGTCCGTAGCCGACAACCCCTTTATAGGTGGATACCGGCATTGATAACGCATACACCAGATAGTTGACAACGAAAATGTCTAAGTCGCCATCGACATCGAAATCGAGATAGACTGCGGCAATACTCCAGCGCGTATTATCGATACCTGCGGCTTCGGTGATGTCGGTAAAGGTGCCATCGCCGTTGTTCCGATAAAGCCTATCCTGCCCAAAATTGGCGACATAGAGGTCGGGATCACCGTCGTTGTCAATGTCTCCTGCGGATGCCGCCATCCCGTATCCGGTATCCCCTATTCCTGAAATTTCAGTGACATCTGTGAAAGTGCCATCGCCTTCATTGCGATAAAGAACGTTACCGAGTTTCTGAGGGGTCCCTTGAGAAATATTGCCGCTGTTAACAAAATAAAGGTCAGGATTGCCATCGGTGTCATAATCAAAGAAAACGACACCCGAACCCATCGTCTCGATGATATGCTTGTGTTCGGTTGTCCCTTTGTTGTGTTTGAAGTGGATACCTGCTGCTTCGGTGACATCTACAAAGGTAGGAGATTGTGCCACAGCACCGCCTGCAGTTAGTAGAAGGGAGATAAGCACCTGTAAAAACGACTTCAGATTCAGAGTTTTTAGCATTGTTTTGAATAGTTTCAGTTCGCTCACTTCGCTCGGTTTCAGTTATAGTAAAGCCTAAAAATAAGTGAACACTCTATAAACTCAAACACCTTTCCTTCGCTGGCGAGGTTTGTAACCTCGCCCATCTGTTGGTGTCCAAATAATTATGGGCTTTACTATAAAGAAATGTTCCCTAACAATCCACGCCTTGTTGAAATATTCCAGGCCGGGGAGATTGTTAGACGAAACCCGCTGACTGATAACCGAAAGGGTTGCGTTAGCAACCCGAACCGACAACTGACAACTACTTCGCGGTTTTTGCCAATCGAAAACCGACAAAGGAGGTTTTTAGGTTCGGATAGAGGTAAAAGCGGAACGTGGTGCTGCATCGGGTGAGCGTATCGATCCAGGACCCGCCGCGAATAACGCGCCAGCTGCCGACAGCCGGTCCCGTCGGATTCTGTTTCGGACGTTTCGTAGCGGCTTGCGAGCTCTGCCAATAATAAACATCGCTATACCAATCGGCTGTCCATTCCCAGACATTACCCGCCATATCCATTACGCCGTAGTAACTTTTGCCTTTTGGGAAACTGCCGACAGGTGCAAGGCGATTCTCATAGCCGTCATCGTTCGCAGCGGTGTTCGCATAAGGTTCTAATGCGTTGCCCCAGGGCCATGTCCTATTCGTATAGCCGCGTGCCGCTTTCTCCCATTCCGCTTCTGTCGGGAGTCGCATGCCTTTCCACACTGCATAGGCGTTTGCATCTTGCCACGATACGCCGACAACCGGATGATTCGGAAACTGTTCTGCGCGGGCGGGCCAATCGCCGATCTGCGGAAGATGTGAAAAATTTTCTGGTGTGTATCGGGGCGTTTGTCCTGGAGAGGCGGTCTCTAACTGATGCTTCCAAAATTCATAGTACTCGGCGTTTGTGACCTCGTACTTGCTGATATAATAGGCATCGAGGTAAACTTTGTGCGTCGGTTTTTCATCAGCAGCGCGGTTGTCGCTTCCCATCGTGAAGGTGCCTGCCGAGATTAATATGAGATTCTCTGCGTCCTGCGCCGGGGCACCGAAATTAATGCCAACACTAAGGAACAATAGGAACAGATAGCGTATCTGTAGGGGTAAGGTTACCTCGCCCCTACTTCTGTTTGGACAAGAGGTGTTCATAGACGCGATAATGCTCCTGCGCGAGTTGTTGGTTGCCGAGGCCCTGATAGAGTCTTGAAAGGTTGAGATGGTAGTAAGGCTGTTCACTATCGAGTTCAACCGCTTTTTGAAACGCACGAATTGCCCTTTGCGATTCGCCTTGCATCGCATAAGCACTACCGAGGGTATTATAGAGAATTGCTTGATTCGGCATCAGTTGAACGGCTTTTCGGGCGGCTTCTGCTGCGTGCTTCGGATAGTTGAGATTCATGAAGCATCGGCTCAGACCGTGATAAAATTGGGCGTTGTTCGGCGCGAGTTCAATGCATTTCTGAAAAACTTGGATGGCTTTTGCAAAGTTTTTTTGGTTCATAAGCAGCGTGGCTAACTCCGTCCACGCCTCAAGATTGTTCGGTTCTGCCCGTGTGAGGCGCGTGAGACGTTCGTATTCGGCAAAATCTTTTTGAAGTTGCTGATAGATTTGCATTTCCGCTCTGCTTTTCTCGCGGTCCCCTAAGCGAAAATACGCAGTGCCAAGCCCGTGATGTGGTTCAGCATAACCTGTTGGACCATGCGCTATCGCTTTTTTGAAGTTCGCTATCGCTTCCGGGTATGCTTTTAAATTGAGATGCGCTATGCCGAGTTCTTGATAGATGCCTGCTGATTGTGGTGTCAGGGCGAGTGCCTTTGTCAGGATAGGAACAGCCGCTGCGTAGCGACGCAGCTTTACGAGTGATTTGCCAAGCATTTCATGCCCACGTGCATGATTAGGAGAGAGTTCAACGACCCGTTGGAGTGCTTCCACCGCTTCCGTCCACTGATCCAGCTTGAAATAAGCAACGCCGAGTGAGTAGAGTGCTTCGATATTGTCAGGCATCAATGCTAAAGAGCGTTGGTAGTTTTCGGCGGCTTTGTTCCAGAATTCTTCTTGGGCTTGTGCCATGCCGAGGTAGTGCAGTACTTCGTGATGATCGGGTTCAATCGCGAGCGCAGCTTCAAACTCAGAGATGGCTCCGCGGTTATTTCCCTGAAACATAAGGACATAGGCTTGTTCTACATGCTGGACGTATGTGCTATGGTCCCCGGGTTTTTCATCGGTGATTCCAGATAACGGCGAACAGAGCCAGAGGATAATTATAATTGTCAACCAGTTTCGCATTTTTTTGTAGTGAATTATGAGAATATGTAGACCTCTTGTACGGGCAGGCCTTGTAGCTCCCCGCAAACGTTTGTCAAAAAAGTTCCATTCGGTATATCCAGCACGACCTATTGCTTGTGCTTGCTTTTCTTTCATTAAATTTTAACCGTAGTGCCGAAAAAAGTCAAGTTTTCCGTAGAGAAAAAGATGGAGCGGTGCTATACTATGTAGAAATTATCTAAGGGTGATCCACAAATCTATATTCAGAAGATGGAGGAATTGAGACAAGAATGCGACAGGTTACAATCTATCGAGAGCCGGGCCGCTACGCTGGCTGGCCCGCGAATTACGGTATTTGGTCATGGGGCGACGAAATCGTTGTCGGTTTTACGGTAGGGTATCACAAATCGGATGCAGGATTTCATCGCCGCGACTCGGATAAGCCATTTGTAGGGATGCAGGCACGAAGTTTCGATGGTGGTGAGACATGGAATCTCTCGGAAACCCCGTGTCGTCTGCCCGCAAGAGGCACACTCTCCGCAAATGAACATGTGGAAGAACGGCATAGGTCAACATCGGAGGTTTCGTTTGACCCCCCGCAGCGCGTCGATTTTACGCACCCAGATTTTGCGATGATGTGTAGCAGATCCGGGGTAAGAGGCGGAACGTACTCATGGTTTTACACCTCTACAGATCGATGCAACAGTTGGGAGGGACCGTTTCGACTTCCAATGTTCGACTACACGGGGATTGCCGCACGGACGGATTACCTCGTCTCAAGTCCAGACGAATGCCTAGTGTTCCTTACCGCATCGAAATCGGATGGCGATGAGGGTTTGGTATTCTGTGCGCATACCTCTGACGGTGGTGAGACCTTTTCACGGCTGTCCCAGATTGGACCGGAACCTGAAGGCTTCGCGATTATGCCAGCGAGTGTTAGATTATCTGATTCAAAGATTCTGGTGGCGGTTCGCTGTCGAGCCGGGGGTGATTCCGCATCCGACTGGGAAAAACGTGGAAACTGGATTGATCTCTACGCCTCAGATGATAACGGACAGACCTGGAATTACATGAATCGACCTGTGGAGCGCACCGGGCGCGGCGGGAATCCACCGACGCTAACCCACTTGCACGATGGACGGTTATGCCTTATTTACGGGTACCGGGATGCACCGCATCGGATATGTGCGAAGTTAAGCAGTGATGCCGGTGAGACTTGGGGCGAAGAGATCGTCTTACGTGATAACGGCGGGGATCCCGATATCGGGTATCCGCGCACCGTTCAACGTCCCGATGGTACTGTGGTAACGGTCTACTACTTCGATGAGGAACCTGATGGCGAGAGATTCATCGAAGCGACATTGTGGAAGCCGTAGTCATTTGATGCAAATTGCGAAAACTGGATCACTTCGCCACTGAACGGAGGTCAAAGCAGACTAACCTGTCTTTACCTCGTACATACAATAGACCCTTTGACAATGCGGGTGCCGACCATGCGGGATATTCTAAAAATTGTCTCCCATTCTCGTCTCTTGGCACTGTTTCAGAAAGGACTTCCATCTTTTCTGGCGTGCATCTGAGCAGCATCAGATGTCCATACTCACCAAGGTAGATGAAGTGGTCATTCACCCAGAGCAACGAGGCGCGTTCATTAACGCGTTCTCCCCACATGACTTTACCCGTCTTGAGTTCTACGCATCGGAGCTCGGCAGCACTGGAGTGTCTGCTGCTACTACCATAGAGATACCCCTCGTGATGTATGGCAGTGTTCCAGTGCAACCGCATGGCTTGGTTTCGGTTCCGCGGCGAATCCTTCCAAACGACCTTGTACCCTCCGGGATACACTTGGAGGACAGAACTGCCGACTTCGTAAGACTCGCTGATAAACACATAATCGTCAGCAACAACTGGAGATGAGGCATTTACAGATTCGATTCTTGGGCAGCGCCACGGATAGTGGAAGTCGAGTTTCCCTGTTGTCGGTTCAAAGCCGACGAGTCCACCACGTGCAAACATAAATCCCCAACGGCGTCCGTCAATCGTTACCATGATAGGGCTGGCGTAACTCGCTAATTCATCACTGATTTCGTAAACCACTTCGCCTGTATGTTTGTTGAATGCGACGATCCCCGTGCCGTTTGAGGGCGGCTTGCCGTTTGATGCCCATACATCTTTCGGAGTTCCTGGGGGCGAACCGCCGATTTGGGCGATGAGTAGATCGCCTTCGACAATCGGTGTTGATGCTGTCCCGAAAAAGTTTTGGACGACATTGTAACGGGCTGCCGTATCTATCTTCCATAACAGACTTCCATCTGCAACGTTCAGGCAGTGCAACTTTCCCTGAACACCGAAGATATACACGCGTTCTTCGTCAACAACAGGACAGGACCGCGGTCCGTTGTTATAACCGTACATATCCTCGTAGTCTGTGGGATATTCAAACCGCCAGAGTTCCGTACCCGTATCGCTTTCCATACAGGTAAGGCGCGCCATATCGCCATGCCGCCCGAAAATGAACAACCGTCCGTTTGAAATGGTAGGTGCCCCGTAACTGGTGCCGATCCTCGTGTGCCAGACGACAGGGGGCCCCGTAATCTTCCAAGGGACAATGTCTATCTTCTCTTGCGACTTGCCGTTTCGATCTGGACCGAGAAAATCGTTCCAATCC
>CAZGAW010000089.1:0-21780 GCA_964523645.1 uncultured bacterium
TCCCGTTCCCAGACGGCGTTGAAATTGCCGGTGAAGCCGGCATCCGTGCCATTATTCAGCCGGGTGGCTCTGTCAATGACGCACCTGTGATTGAAAAGGCAAACGCTTACGATATTGCGATGGTGCTGACGGGGGTGCGACATTTCCGGCATTAGCATCTTTAATGTTTGTAGAAGCAATACCAAATGAAACTGCTTTATGGTGTATTGGACGATTGAAAAATGAAAGTAGTGAGTTTGTCTCCATCTACCTATTTCCAATAATAAGTGAACGATTTCACTACGACGCAGAAGATACTGATAATCAAGTAGAATTGCTCGCTATTAACAATTACCCTGTTTCTGGGTATTGACGTTGAATTGCCTTTAATACTTAGTACCCCTAGGAGAACAGAACAATGCGTGAAAATGATAGAATTCAATCCGAACTAGGGTCAGTATCTGAATATGAAGCGGAAATTGCTGATTGTAACGAAATACTTCGTCAAAAGCCCAATAATCCATTTGCTTACCATGATCGAGGTTTTGCGAATTATGCACTGGGGCGATATGAGGAAGCCATTGCTGATTTTGACAAGGCTGTTCACCTAAAACCTGATTTATATAACTACTACTTACGGGGAATGGCGAATTACCTTTTGAGACGACATGAGGAAGCCATTGCTGACTTTGATAAGGCTATTCGCCTAGACCTCAATAATGCATATCTCTACTACTCGCGCGGAGTTGTAAATTATGAACTGGGACGACATGAGGAAACCATCTCTGACTTTGACAGGACTATCCATCTAAACCCCAGTAATCCACATATCCCGCGCACGGCGGGCGATGATTTGAATGCTATCCTTAACTTTGACAAGGCCATCCGTTTGAACCCCAATAATCCATATCTCTACCATTCGCGTGGGATCGTGCGTTACATCATGGGAAGGACAGGAACCGTGTTCCCTCTTCAGGGGCAACTATATCAGGCCGCGATCTTCGATTTTGATAAAGCTATAAGCCTAAATGCTAATTATTCATACACTTACCATTGGAGGGGCATTGTAAATTATCTTTTGGGAAAATATGAAGAATCGATCTCCGACTTTGACAAGGCTATCAGTCTAAACTCTAATTATTCACATAGTTACCATTGGAAAGGAAAGGCAAATTATAAACTGCGACGATATGAGGAAGCTATTATTAATTATGATAAGGCTATCAGTTTAAATCCTGATTATTCAAATACCTATCACGAGCGAGGTGCCGCAAAATTCCGCAAAGAGGAATATCAGGAATCTATCTTTGATTTTGATGCGGCGATTCTTCTCACCCCAGATAACCCACATACCTACCATTGGCGAGGAATGGCGAATTACAGACTACAGCGATACGTAGAGGCTATTACTGATTTTGATGAGGCTATTAATCGGAGTCCAGATAATCCAGCATTCTATTATTATCGAGGAGATGTGAATTACAAATTACAGCAATATCGAGAAGCCATTGTTGATTACGACGCAGCGATTCACTTTGACCCTCATAATGAATGGAGTTATTACCATCGCGGACTTGCCAAAAAGCAATTAAATCGTCTTGATGAAGCGAGACAGGACCTTGAAACAGCATTGAAACTCGCGGAGCAAACTGACAACGTGGACCTTACACGGAACATTAAACTGGAACTTTGGCGTTCCTTTTCTACGATGACGCTGTCTTAACCGCGTTTGTTTTATCTTCATTTGAAAGCGGGGAATTAATATGGATCAAAAATTTGAAAAATGGGACAAATGGCTTATGGATTTTATCTATCCAGAAATTGCAGAGCTTGTTACTTTTCGACACATCTTCAGGAAATTTGGAAAGATGACAAATGATAATCCTGCACTTCAGAAACTGGAATCGTTTCACTGGTTTCTAAAAAGTATCTATTTTGACTCTGCTATAATGGCGTGTCGCAGGCAGCTTAAGTATGATAGAAAAAGTGTTTCCTTCGTTAGGTTGTTGGAGGATATAATAGAATTCCCGGAGGTGATGTCAAGAGAGCGGTTTGTAAATCTGTATTCAAAAGATATGCGGACTCACGCGAGTCAGGTTTTTAGTCAGCGATTCTCAGGCGTATGTAAGGATCATATTGCCCCTGCTATTGTTCAACGAGATCTGTGTGAGTTAAAATCCCATGGAGGCAAGATTGGCAAGGTGGAAGATTTTGCTGATAAAAGGGTTGCCCACAGTGACCGAAGGAGTTCGGACAGCCCAACTTTTGATGAATTAGATGCTTGTATAAATTGCCTTAAGAAATTCACCCAGAGTTATCGTTCCCTGTTTCAGGGAATGGGGGAAAATGACGATTTGTTGGCACGAGGTATTGATGAATATTGGGATGAAACTTTCAGAAAGCCGTTGATACTCCCGGATGGGTCTTGATAAATCGCCAGCCTCCTTAAAGTGGAACCTATCAATTGTGAAATTGAAATATTGGTGAAAATGGGTGTGTTTCTATTGTCTATACAGTTTCCAAAAAATTGGACATCTGATAATTTTTATGATATTCTATGCCAAGAAAAATACGGCAACTCATAGCGGATTTGAGAAAAGCCGGTTTCACTGATATGGGTGGAAAAGGTAGCCATCGGAATTTCAAACATCCGAAAGGTCCAAGAGTTACCATTTCTGGCGGACTCGGCGATGATGCCAAGCCTTTCCAAGAAAAGTTGGTTGAGAGAGGGATCAAGGAGT
Source organism: uncultured bacterium (assembly GCA_964523645.1). Taxonomy (GTDB): domain Bacteria; phylum Poribacteria; class WGA-4E; order WGA-4E; family WGA-3G; genus WGA-3G. The sequence goes on from CAZGAW010000089.1 coordinate 2,721, forward strand.
CTCAAAGATGACTGAAAGTGCGAAGTACGTCAAGATCGTTGAATGGTCAAACGAAGACGAATGCTTTATTGGATATTGCCCTGGAATCATCGGTCCATGTTGCCACGGCACTGATGAAATCAAGGTATACCGGCAGTTATGTGAGATCGTTGATGAATGGATAGAAATTTTTCATCGCGACAGGGAGGCACTTCCTCCACCAACTATCGGTAAAAACATTGCGGAATTTTTGAACGGTACGGGTGATAACTAATACCATTTCTGATTGAAATTGTAGCATAAACTGTTAGTTTGTGTTTCCTTTGTAGCATAGATTGTTAGTCTGTGCCCTAAGGTGCGATTAATGCGATATAAACTTTTAGAAATGGTATAACGATAGGGTGCCTAAAATATCCTGTAACCTACGCCAGGCCCTGTTTCATTCTCGCGTTAAACCTGATGTGGATATGGATGCCTAACTTGAGGTAAGATATGGTGAATTTAGAAGCAGTCTGGTATCGGGTGTTACAGGATACCTCTGTTGAACATTCCTCTATACACGGTCCCGACCATTGGGCACGCGTTGAGAGAAATGGTCTTTATGTAGCACAGAAAACAGGAGCGAATCAAACGATAGTCCAGCTGTTCGCAGTATTCCATGATTGTATGCGCTGGAACGATGATATCGATCCCGGTCATGGACGTAGAGGTGCCGAATATGCCGCGCAAATCAAGGATGAACTCATCAATATTCCTCAAGACGACTTTGATAAATTTTACTATGCCTGTGAATGGCATACCGACCAGATAGCAACAAGTGATATTACAATTGCAGCGTGCTGGGATGCCGATCGGTTAGATATAGGTCGAGTCGGATATATATTAGACCCGCAATACATGAATTCCAAACCCGCTCAAGAAATAGCCAAACGCGATGACCTAAGTCCGCTAAATCGCATTGAGTTACGGAATTGGAAAAAAATTAACTTGCAGATCAGGGACACTTCGAGAATAATACACCTACAAGACTGACTAATAGGGGGACAGATGAAAACGTATGCATTTCAGGTTGTCTTAGAAAAAGACAAATGGCCTGATGAATCAGATGAGAAAGCTGTCTGGCGCGCTTATGTTCCCGCTTTGGAGCATAAGGGTGCAGCAAGTTGGGGATATACTCAAAAAGAGGCTTTAAAGAATCTGCAAGACGCGGTGGAACTCCTCTTTGAATATCTATCAGAGCAAGGAGAAAAAATCAATCTTGATTCGCTCTTGCGGCATCAAGAAGAAGGTTCTTCTGAATCTTGTTCACACATTCAAGTTAGCGATGGCCCTTTAATCGCCGTAACAATCTAATATGGCTATCAATTACAGTCGGTTACGCTCACTTAGAGCACGGAAGTTGATACGCGCTTTGAAACAAGACGGATTTTATGAATGACGGATTTTATGAATTTAGAAGAGAAGGAGCACTCCGCTTTTTCGCGCATCCAGATGGGCGGACAACAACCATCCATCTCCACAACATGGGACAAACTTTTGCTGTTGGTACTCTAAAGGCTATCATTACTCGAGCCAAAATAAAGTTATTACAGGAAATCAGAAATTGCTTGCAACATTAACACTCCCACACACAATAATTACAGGCGCAGGGGCATCCGAGAACGTCGGCGAGCAGGCGAAACGACTCGGTGCAACGAACGCACTTATCGTCACGGATCCCGGTATCGCCAAAATCGGATATGCCGACGAGATTGCCCAAAATTTAAATAGTGCCGGAATAGTATCCTCATGTTTTTCTGATGTCACGCCCGACCCAACCCTACAGAACGTACGAGACGGCTTAAAGCAGTACACTGACGAAGCCTGCGATATAATCGTGAGCATTGGGGGCGGAAGTGCGATTGACTGCGGAAAAGGCATCGCCATGAAACTGACGAACGACGGCGATTTCGCCGATTACATGGGCGTGGACAAAATCCCGAATCCGGGTGCCCCTCTCATCGCTATACCGACGACGGGCGGAACGGGCAGCGAGGTCTCCAAAGTTACTGTCATTACCGATGATCTTCGATCTGTCAAGATGATGCTTAGTAGTTCTTGTCTATTGGCATCTGTTGCACTTGTGGACCCGATGTTATCCCTAACAACCCCACCGCACCTGACTGCAGCAGTCGGTGTTGATGCCCTAACGCACGCAATAGAGGCGTACATCTCTAAGCGTGCCCAACCGATAACCGATGCCCTCGCCTTGAAGGCGATTGATATGATTTCGGGATCGCTCCGGCAGGCCTGGGCAGATGGCGAAAATATCCCTGCACGCACAGATATGATGATTGGGGCGTCTATCGCTGGAATGGCGTTCAGCAATTCTTCTGTGGCTTTAGTTCACGGAATGTCTCGTCCCATCGGTGCGTATTTCCACATTCATCACGGGTTATCAAATTCAGTGTTATTACGGGATGTGATGGCATTTAGTGTCGTCGGCGCGCCTGAACGCTTCGCCGATATTGCCTACGCCATGGGTGAGCCGATTGATGGGTTATCCCCGATGGAACAAGCGGACGCAGCAATCGATGCCGTGGAACGGCTTGTCACCGATATTCAAATGCCGCGACTCGGTGAAATCGGTATTGACAAAGAAGCCTTTGAGAAAGTCATTGAGCAGATGGCAAAGGATGCGATTGCGAGCGGAAGCCCCGCCAACAACCCACGACAAGCCACCGCTGAAGAGATCGTCGCGTTGTACCGTCAGTGTTTTTAGAAAGCGATAGGCGCGCCACCGTGCCGTTCACGCTTAAAGAGGAGTATGCCTCTATTATCTCACACTACAATTCTAAAAAGAATAACTTTAGTGCTTCTAAGGAATAAATTGTGAACAGACTCAAAATTGTTGTCCCCGGTGATTCACCCCCGCAAATCCAAGGTTCATCGCATCTGGAACGCCTGAAACCTTATGGCGATGTTGTTCTCTATACCGACCGACCCGAAACATCGGAAGAACAAATCCGCCGTGCTGAAGATGCAGATATCCTCATCAATTCACGTGGGATCGTCAAGTGGCCCGCGGAAATCCTGCGTCAACTTCCCAAACTCAAGTTAATCTCGCTCTGCTCCATCGGCACCGATATGATTGGGCTTGATGAAGCAAAAAAACGTAACGTTACCGTCTGCAATCAACCCGGACGTACGGCACCGGTTGTCGCCGAACACGGGTTCGGACTGATGTTCGCACTCGCTAAGCGAGCAGCGTTCCTGACAGCAGCTATGAAGACGGGCGGATGGCCCCGTATGGACAACGTCTACCTTCAAGGAAAAACCTTAGGAATTATAGGCACTGGGCATATCGGTGCTGAGATGGCGCGACTTGGACAGGCAATCGGGATGAATGTTATCGCATGGACGTATCACCCCTCAGCAGCGCGCGCCGAAGCATTAGGGATTCAGTTTGTCGCGCTGGATGAACTGCTCCGCACTGCCGATGTGGTGAGCCTACATGTCAGGTTGACAGAGGAAAGCCACCATCTCATTGGGGAACGTGAACTCGGTTTGATGAAACCGGATGCGCTCTTAATCAACGTCGCGCGTGGTGGCGTGATTGATACGGATGCATTGGTTGCTGCCTTGAACAGTGGACATCTTGGTGGTGCCGCGATTGATGTCTATGACCAAGAACCACCCCCCGAGAACCACCCACTTTTGGAATGCGAGCAGGTGATTCTGACACCGCATTGTGCCGATATGACTCCTGAAGGTGTTGAGCTGCTTAACGAAGGCGCGGTTGACAATATCATCGCTTTTTTGGAAGGCACACCGCAAAACGTGGTTGTCTAATAGTTATCAGCAATCAGCAGCCAGCAAGAGAGGATCAATGCACAACGACCACAAAGCCTTTTTAGCCGAGAGCGAGCGTAGCGAACCGCCTGATAGCCGAGAACCACTAAAAAATATCGGGGTCGATACGGGGGGCACCTTCACCGACATAGTGATGCGAATTGGAAGCGACTTATTCACACACAAAGTCCTATCTACACGACAAAATCCTGCCCTTGCTGTCATACAGGGTGTCAGTGAAATCTTACACAGGCACGACATGGACACTGAGCAATTGGACATTGTCCACGGCTCAACAGTCGCAACGAATGCCCTGCTTGAACGCAGAGGCGCGCGCATTGCGCTTGTCACGACAAAAGGCTTCGAGGACGTTTTAGAGATCGGCAGGCAGGCACGTCCGAATCTCTACGATTTTTTCGTAGAACGTCCCGCACCGCTTGTCCCTGCGGAAAGACGCTTCGGTATATCAGAACGGACGCTGCATACAGGGGAAATCCAAACTGAGATTGAGCCAAGCGATTTGGATACACTCACGTCCAAACTCGCAACAAGGAAGCTTGATGCCATCGCGATCTGCTTCCTTTTTGCCTATGTCAATCCACAAAATGAGCGGATTGTTGCGAAACACTTGGCACAGCTTGATATACCCATTTCGTGTTCACACGAAGTTTTACCAGAATATCGAGAATATGCGCGTTTCAGCACTACCGTAGCAAACGCTTATATCCGTCCTACTTTGGAGCAACATCTCTCCACACTGACCGATGCTGAGCAATTCCCGGCATCGTTCCGTTTAATGCTTTCCAACGGCGGTTGTATCTCGGCCAGGAACTTTGAATCCGCGGGTATCCGCACCGTCCTTTCCGGGCCCGCAGGGGGTGTTATCGGCGCGTATCAAGTCGCCAAGACGGCTGGCTACGACCAAATCATCACATTTGATATGGGTGGCACTTCAACGGATGTGAGTCTCTGTGATAGCAACATCTCCCTCACGACTGAAAGCACGATTAGTGGACTCCCGATCAAAGTTCCACTGATTGATATTCACACCGTCGGCGCGGGCGGCGGTTCCATCGCGACTGTGGATGCAGGCGGCGCGCTGCGTGTCGGACCGGAAAGCGCAGGCGCAGACCCAGGTCCCATCTGCTACGGGAACAACGGCACCGACATTACGGTAACCGACGCGAACCTCTACTTAGGACGTATCGCAGCAACCCAGTTTTTGGGGGGCGCGATGTCTCTCGACTCCGATAAGATCCGTACACACATTGAGGAATTTGCGGAGCGTCTGGGTGTTCCACCCCTGCAAGCAGCAGACGGCATTCTTAAGGTCGCTAACGCAGCGATGGAGCGCGCTATTAAAGTCATCTCTGTAGAACGTGGGTTTGATACACGCGATTTTACGCTTGTCTCCTTCGGAGGTGCCGGCGGTTTACATGCCGCATTTATGGCGGAAAACCTTGGCATTAAAACGGTACTCATTCCACCCAACGGCGGTTTACTCTCGGCTTACGGAATGCTCTTTGCAGATGTCGTCAAAGATTATTCACAGACAGTGCTGTGGCAACTTGGAAAGGACATTGAAGATACCGATAGTCTTGTTGCGGAATTGAACACCGGGTTTAACATTCTTTTGAGCCGCGCGGAAAATGAGATGAAAACAGAGGGATTCGGCGCATCTCAGCTCAAAATCAACCGTTCGCTTGATATGCGGTATGAGGGGCAATCTTATGAGTTGAATATTCCGTGTTTTACTGAGGAACATGAGGATTCAAACGGAATTGTGACGCTTGTTAAAGGTTTCCACGCCGCGCATGAGTTACGGTTTGGCTACGCTCGAACTGATGCACCAGTAGAGATAGTGAATCTTCGGCTTACAGCCACTGCGGAAACCGACAAGCCTCCGATTCAATCAATCCCCTTCACTGAGCCTGATGCCTCTGAAGCACTTACCATCCAAGCCCCAGTTATTTTTGAAGGTGAGTCACTTCCAACCAATTTCTACCACCGCGAGACGTTACGTCCAGGCAATCAAATTACAGGGCCCGCGATTCTGACAGAGTTTAGCGCGACAACCGTAATACCCCCGAATTTCTCCGCTGTTGTTGACGCGTACCAAAATCTCATTTTGACAAAAAAATAGGAGGAGGCAAATTCCTTTGACACGACACATCCGCTTTGATATACTTTGTCTTCATGGCCCCAGATTGTAGCCCGTAACGTAGTGGAGGGCGGATCTACGGAAAGTTACTTTATCTGTCAAACCGCCCTCACCGAACCGCAAGGAAAATTAAAAATATGAAAATTACGGATGTAAAAACCATTCTGACAGCACCGAATGGCACTCGACTCGTCGTCGTTAAAATTGAAACGAGTGAACCCGGTTTATACGGGATCGGTTGTGCAACATTTACACAGCGTCCACTCGCTGTAGCAACCGCCGTTGATGAATACCTCAAACCCTTTCTCATTGGCAAAGACCCAACGAATATAGAGGACATCTTCCAGACCAGTTTTGTGAGTTCCTACTGGCGAAATGGACCCGTGCTGAACAACGCACTCAGCGGTGTAGACATCGCTTTGTGGGACATCATGGGTAAGCGCGCGAATATGCCCGTCTATCAACTGCTCGGTGGTAAATGCCGTGAAGCTGCGACGCTTTATGCGCACGCAGGCGGCGGGACTTTTGAGGAGGTTGAGGAGAGCATCCGCCGTTATATGGAACAAGGCTATCGCTACGTCCGCGCACAGGTGGCAATACCGGGCTATTCAACGTATGGCGCAGGTGGCGGAAAGCGGAGCTCTCCTGCCTTTGAACCGACCCCCTATGTCAATACCATCATCAAACTCTTCGATCATTTGCGGACACATCTCGGTGACGAGGTGGAACTCCTCCACGATGTGCATGAACGTATCCCACCCATCCAAGCAATTAACCTCGCCAAAGGACTCGAACCGTATAACCTCTTCTTCCTTGAAGACCCGTTTGCACCGGAAGATGTTGACTATTTCCAACTGATGCGCCAGCAGACGAGTATCCCGATTGCGATGGGTGAATTGTTCAACAACCCGAACGAGTACGTCCACCTTATCAAGGATCGGCTTATCGACTTCATTCGGGTGCACATCTCACAAATCGGTGGGATTAGTCCTGCGCGCAAACTTGCCGCGTTCTGTGAATTCTTCGGCGTTCGCACTGCATGGCATGGCCCTGGTGATGTCTCACCCGTCGGGCATGCCGCTAACGTCGCATTGGATCTCGCATGCTATAACTTCGGTATTCAGGAGCAACACGTTTTCGGTGAAAACACCAAAGAGGTCTTTCCGGGGTGTCCTGAAATTCGAGATGGCTGTTTTTGGGTAAATGAGACACCGGGACTCGGTATTGATGTAAACGAAGAACTCGCCGCACGATTCCCATTTCCAGAACATCCGCTCAACGGCGGTTGGGCACCGGTTCGGCGCATGGACGGCACAGTTATCCGACCTTAATTAAAAAGATATGAAACCCATTATTTATGCTGCCTTCGCGCTCTGCACAAGTTTCGCTCACACCGAAATTCAATTTACACGGGTGACTGACGAGGCAGGCATCCAATTTCGTCATTTTAACGGGGCAACGGGCGAAAAGCACCTTGTGGAGACAATGGGTGGAGGCACCGCTTTCTTCGATTATGATAACGATAATGATCTGGATATTTATTTCGTCAATGGGACACCTCTCACCAAAGGCGAAATAGACGCTCTTCCCGCAAATCAGCTCTATCGGAATAACGGTGATGGCACTTTTACCGACGTTACCCAACAGGGAGCCGTCGCCGATGCCGGATACGGCATCGGCTGCTGTATTGCGGATTACGATAATGATGGCAACCGAGACCTTTTTGTTACCAACTTCGGACAGAATAGCCTTTACCGGAACGCTGGCGATGGTACTTTTACTGATGTGACAAGCGATGCAGGTATTATTGGGGTACCGCAGTTTTCTGCTGGATCTGCCTTCGCAGATTATGACAATGATGGTTGGCTCGATTTGGTCGTCGTGAACTATGTAGCGATTGACTTAAAGACCGCACCGGATTGCTCGCAAAATGGGATACCAGCGTATTGCCGTCCAGAAGATTTCGTACCCGCTCCAGATGTCCTCTATCGAAACAACGGCGATGGCACCTTCACCGATGTAACGCAGAATGCAGGACTTACCGCACTCGGCAGAGGACTCGGGGCAATCTGGACGGATGTTGATAACGATGGTTGGCTCGATCTCTACATCGCCAATGACCGAGAAGCTAATTTTCTCTATCGTAACAACACTGATGGCACATTTACGGAACTCGGTGAGTTGCACGGCGTTGCACGCAACGAACACGGGGACGTAGAAAGTAGCATGGGGATTGACACAGGGGATTACGACAACGATGGCGATTTTGATCTCGTTCTCACACACTATCAAGCCGAAACGAATACCCTCTACCAGAACGATGGAAACGGGGTCTTTTGGGACATCACGGCACAGAGCCATCTAAGTGAACCGACACTCTTGCCGTTGGCGTGGGGCACCGGCTTCGCCGATTTTGACAACGACGGTTGGCTTGACCTCTTTTTTGCCAATGGACACCTCCACGATAATATTGGCGAACTCGAGGAGATTGGTGTCTACAAACAGCGAAACCAGCTTTTCCGCAATCAACGGAACGGAACATATACCGATATTTCCAACGTGTCTGGTGATGGTATATTGATAGAAAAATCCAGCCGGGGCGCGGTTTTCGGGGATTATGATAACGATGGCGACACGGATATCCTCGTAATCAACATAGCCGATACACCCGATCTGCTCCGAAATGATACACCCTCTGTTCATGGTTGGTTGGGTATTAAACTCGTAGGTGAAGTGTCAAACCGCGACGGTATTGGTGCCAAGGTAGTGCTCCAGAGCGGGAACACACACCTACTCCGAGAGGTAAAGAGTGGAATGAGTTATCTCTCCCAAAACACGCATCGACTCTTAGTTGGATTAGGCGAAGTCAACCAGATTGACCGGTTAATCGTTCGCTGGCAGAGCGGTATTCAGGATGAGATAACGGAGGTCCGATGCAATCAATGGTTGACAATTCGAGAAGGAACGGGTATTATATCAAATTAAGTTAATCTGTCAGACGAGGTTCTCATACCTCAATTCCCTTGTAAACCTTTATGGAGGAAGATCCAATGAATAGCAGATTTTTTCTTACCAGCTTTGCGGTTGTAGTGCTGCTTATGCTTATTGTCAGTGCCGATGTCCTCGCGAAAGTTGACCCAAAAACGGTTGTGGGGATGTGGTTGTTTGAGGAAGGCGCAGGTGATATCGCCAAAGATACTTCTGACGCTGGAAACGATGGAACTATTGAAGGACCTAAGAAATGGCGAGATGGGAAGTTCGGTCAGGCACTCCAATTCGATGGTAGTAGTGTTTATGTGCAAGTCGAAGCCGACAAGAGCATTATTCTTGAAGAACTAACGATTGTTGCATGGGCAAATCTGGAGCCCTCACAGGGTACACGTTGGCAATCCATCATGATGCGTGGTCAGAATCCACGTAATTATCTGTTGGCTGTAGATAAAAACAGTCAAACACTTCAATTAAGCATTACCAAAGGCGCACCGGGGGCATGGGGCGGTCCGACTGGCGGTCCAGTGATCACAGGGGACGGCTGGCACCATCTCGCTGGCGTTTTTGGCGAAAAAACTGGCTTGGTAATCTACACCGATGGTGAGGAGGTTGGAAAGCAACCCTATGCCAAACCGAGCCTTGATGCTGATCCCGCCCGGATGCGAATTGGCGATGGATCCAACGGCGGACATCAGTGCGAGGGTTTGCTTGACGAAGTCGCGTTGTTCAACGTTCCATTGGAGCAGGATGACATCAAAGAGATCATGGAGGATGGACTGGAGACCGCAACGGGTTTATTGGCGGTGCAGCCCGAAAGTAAATTGACCACAATATGGGGGAAACTGAAAATCGGCTTGTAGTTCTCTATTTTCCGCGTTGACGAATTTCTGCTAAACCCTCTTGATAGAGTGAATTATCAGGCGCGAGTTCGATCGCTTTTAAAATTGCGATTTCTGCCGTGTCGTATCTTCCAACCTTGTAGCATAACCACGATAAAGTGTTGTAATACGGTGCGAAATCCGGAGATAATTCAATCGCTCGGTGTGCCAATTCGATCGCTTTTTCTAATTGCTGTTCGTGTTGTCCATACAGATACGCGAGTCCATGGTACGCCACTGCCGCTTCCGGTGCAAGCGCAATAGCGCCTTGGTAATGCGTTTCTGCCGCTTCAAAATTCTTATTGGCGGTATAGAGCGTGCCAAGCATCATCAACGTCTCTGGTAAATTAGCGTTGATCTCAAGCGCGCGATGGAACTGCTGCATCGCGCGCTTTCCATCTCGATGCTGCATATAAGCAATACCCAGATTATGATAAATCTCCGCTGTCTCTAAGCCGAGTTGAGCAGCGTTTTCATAGTGCAAGATCGCTTGTGTTATATCCGATTGCGCTAATGCGATTGTAGCGAGGCCAACGGACACTTTCGCAGCATGGGTGTTTGATGTACTGTATTTGCGAACGCGTGTAAACTCACGCGTAGCCTCTTCATATCTTTCGTATTTGAGATATGTATTCCCAAGGTTGAGTAATGCTTCGGCTTTTTCATCGCTATCGGCAACAAAGACTGCCTCAAGATGTTTCTGGATTTCTACATCTGCCGCCTTTAAGGCACGAAATCGCTGCATCGCTTTTTCAGCTTCCCCTGTATCTCGGATTTGTCGGTAACAGCGGGCGAGTTGGTAGTGTGCATTCGGCATTCTCGGAGCTAATTCAACGGTTTTCTTATAGGCATTGATCGCCTCACGCCAATTGCCTCCTCGGCTATAAAGTACACCAAGGTGATAATGGGCATCGGCGAAATTAGGTTCTTCTGCAATTGCTTGCTGTTGCGTAGCGATTGCCTTCTCAAGTTCGCCACGTCCCGCATAAATTCTGCCTAGATTATGATATGCTTCGGCAATGCCTACCTTACTCGCTTGGACTACTTTTGAATATAACCGAATTGCATCCTCGAATCTACCTTGTTGGTAAGCGATGTAACCCAACCCTAATAATGCTTGTGACATTGCAACTTCGGCTTCTAAAGGGTCTGCTTTGCCCATATCCAAATGAAGTACGCCCTGATAAGCACGGGTGGCATCTGCATAACGACCGAGTTGAGAATAGGCGTATCCTAAACGAGCAAGCGTTTTTCCATTTTTTTCTCCCTTGGTGAGGTACTGAATGGCTTCTTCGTAATGCCCGCGTTGGAGTGCTGCTTCTCCAAGTTCATAATCATTTTGGGCGATAACAGAATGTCCACCGAATAAGACAAAGAAGTATAAGGTGAGGTATAGGAATTTAATGGGATAGTGTTCAAGGAGTTTCTTCCCGTAGGAGTGAGTGTTTTTGCTTGCGTATTTCCACATGCTCGCGATTTCCGGTGGGCATTAAAAATATGAAATTATCCGTTGTTTTCTCCTGTTTTCATGAGGAGTAGATAGCCAACAAAGTAAGGTTTTCATGGCTGTTTCACTCAACCGTGGGTGGATACGATAAATGAACCTAATCGAAACCCAGTTGTTTTACCTCTGTCTGTAGGGATATCCCCGTCTTTTCGCGCACCTGTTCTTGGATGTACGCGACCAAATCCAACACATCAGCTGCTGTTGCGTTGTCGATATTGAGAATAAAATTCCCGTGTACCATGGATACCTCTGCGCCGCCGATACGGTAGCCTTTCAGACCACTAACATCGATCAACCTTCCAGCAGAATCGCCGGGCGGATTTTTGAACATGCACCCCGCATTCTCTTCGGCGAAGGGTTGCGTTTCAACTTTCTGTTTATAGAACGCTTGCATCCGTGCCGTGATTGTTTCAACGTCCCCGGGTTCAAGTTTCAGCGTCGCGCCTACAACACAAAAATAGGAAGCCAAACCGCTGTGTCGATATTCAAATTCTGCTTCGGCGTGCGTTAAGTTGACGAGTTCACCCGTGTCGTTCATGACCGTGACATCTGTAACAACATCTCCGAAGCTGCTCCCCCATGCGCCAGCGTTCATAATCAGCGCGCCGCCGACGGAACCCGGGATACCAAGAGCAAACTCCACACCGCTCAAACCGCGTCGCGACATCGTTTTTGAGAGACGGGGCAGTGAAAGTCCCGCACCTACTGAAACGGCCTTCCCGTTCACCTCCAGCTGCGCTAATTCGCCGATTAACCTGATACCGATACCTTTGAAACCAGTATCACTCACTAACAGATTTGAGCCGCGACCGATAACAGCAACTGGAACGTTCCACTGCTCGCAAAAACGTGCCAACGCCGAAAGTTCGGACACCGTGCTAACCTCAACGTAAGCCGTCGCTTCACCACCGATGCTGAAGTAGGTATGTTTTGCGAGGGGTTCCCCGAACCGAAGTCGTGAGTTGGGATGTATTACAATTTCCGGTAGTGCGTCTTTCCAATCCATTCTGTTCTCCCTTTTCTCTATTATAACCTAAGTTGCCACTTTGTAGCATAGGCTGTTAGCCTGTGCCTCTTCGGGTTCTCCGAAAATAGCAAGGAACGCGCTAAGTTTTTCGCAAAAATGATCGCTTTTCGCTGAAAAAGGACGTTCGTGCGTCTAAAATCACATAGATAGCAAGTTGGATTATTATAGCATACCCATTGTCAGTTAGTTCTCCGGTAGGAGGGATCTCCGAATCCCAACGCTTTCTGATCACTGATAACTGACTGCTAACCACCGTCGTAGTATGTAGGTGTTTTGCTTGGGTATTTTCCCAGGTTGAACACATACAAGTAACAAATGATCCTTAAAGGATCCGGGCAGTTTTCATAGGTTGTAATGAACCCAACATCCATAGGTGTCAATTTAAGAAAAATGGCATGTAGCATCGTAGGTTGGGTAGAACGGATAATACAAGGAGCCCTCGCTTGAAGAACAATACATCGGTTGTCCAAACCCCTACCCTCACAAAGAGATAGAGTGAAACCCAACAATCCCCGCTGACGCTTGCGAACACCTTGACAGACAAAGTTGGGTTTCGCTATAGTTTTGATATAACATGGCACTACGAACGTTGAGATGTATCTGATATGTCGGTATTACCTTTCTCGGTTCCGCTCTACCCAACCTACAAGCAAATCGCCGGTATGAAGCGTTTGGAATCCCTCTACTGCTCACATTGTCGTACAACCTACACGCTAAATTGACACCTATGGTTGTAATGAACCCAACATCGTAGCGAAACCCGACACATCCATGCTACAGTCTCAGTTAATATTTCAACCTTCAAATCTTTCAGCATCCCAAGTCAGTAGCCGATCTTCAATTTCCTGCCATACGTCAGGTGAAACACGTCCAGCCGCTTCTTTGCACGCAACAATGAGTTCTACTGCGCGAAGATATTGAATGTACTTTTCCATCTCTTCGTGTGAAATCGCGAGCATCTCGTCGGTGATATCCAAAACAGAAATCCATGTGTCGTGAATAGACTCCGCTTGCAGTTCAACAGATTTTCCCGCCCCCACGGCTTTGATGAATTCCCATTGTGCCTTGAACCGTTTAACCATTCGTTGTAAATCCACTTGGTTAAAGATTTTTATCTGTTCCACACGCTCAACAAGTTCGATCCGTCCGCTGAGTTCTCTGTCTAACCTGTCTCCAAATTTAGAGAAGATAGAAAAAAGGAAATCTCTGTCCATATAACGGTAAAAGTCGTGATAAAGAAATAGGGCTTGATCGTGGTTGAGGTAAAGATAGTTAACAAAGTCTCGATAGAGTTCTCGATAGGTGTCAAGGTAGAGCTCAAGGTGGCAGTTAAGCTGAAGGTCTCGGTAAAGATCTTGATAGAGGTAAAGGTCAAGGTCGAGGTCCTGGTAAAGGTTATGATAAAAATCTAGATAGAGGTAGGGGTAGATGTTTTCATAGAGGAGAAGGTCTTGCCAGAAGTTACGGTCAAGGTAGTACTCGAAATTAAGGACATAGTTGCGAGATTGTCTGGTTTCACAGCTAACTGTTTCATGGATTTTGTTGAATATTCTAAGAAAAAAATATTGGCGGATCGCAAATGCTCGTTTGGCGAGTTCACTGTATAAGTTGTCCGAGGCAGTTGTGATTCGTCCTGCCCATCGGATCAGCGCTTTAAGTCCATTGGTGTTAATAGACTTCACTGCTTTAACTTCCATCTCTGCAAGTAGCTTATCTGCCTCAGGCATTAATTCAGCAGTGAATAAAAAGACCTCTCGCCATCGCTCGTCGTGTAAATGCTCAGTCACTAATCTTTGAATTGACTGTGTATTTACAAAATAAGTTGCTGTCAAATACTCCTGAAAGGTCAAATGAGGAAAAGTAAAAACCCCACTTACTCTCTCTACGAAAAATCCTTGCTCGACGGTAATAGCCTCCAGAACTTTGCGAGTGTCAACGTTTGACAATGTAATGGAATTTTTTTCACCGAACTCCTTAATTTGATCAATAAGTTCCTTTTCTGTGAAGAGTAGGCGATCTTCCTCAAAATTCTTTGCCGCAATTTCAGATAGCAGATGCTCTTCATCTCCAACGTTCAAGTACTGACTCACTGACGAGTCTGGGCTAATGTGTTTCTCATCCGGCCATTTTTTAAGAAAAATATTGACTGCCTTCTCATAAAACTCTGAGCGATTTCGCGGCAAGTCTCGCGAGTGTTCGTAAACCACACACAGAAGTGTGAGTAATAACGGATTTCGTACTAACTCTTTGATTGTGTGATGATATGGCATATTCAACGCCTCCCAACACAAATCGGCAGTCGTTGTTTCATCATCAAGTTTCTGGGGCGATCCATTGGATGTTAATGGAAACCAATTGTTAATATACCTCTTAATCTGTGAATCGTCAAAGTCTGCTATCTCCACATTAGTAAATTGTGTAAACCCTCTTATATTTACCGCTTTTCGACATGAAGCAATGAAGCGGTTCCGGCTATACTGATTGACAAAATCCCCAATTTTGTCAATGATCTTGTCAACATTTTCCCTTGGCACTTCGTCAAGTCCATCAAGGAGTACAAGGAGTTTATCTGATTTCAAGGTGGTCTTCGTCATCTGTTGAGGATACGGATAACTACATACCTTAAACTCGTGGGTAATCAGTGCCTCAATATCGATCGAATTCTCGGTTAATCTTTTTAGTTCAAGAAAAACAGGGGTGCACTCGTGTTGGAAGTTGCTATTCTTTCTTTTCAGTGCTTCAAGTCCGACCTTGCGAAGAAAGGTTGATTTTCCGACACCAGGGCCGCCGAGTACCATCAAATGCTGTTCATCATTGGCGACTATCATCCCATATTGCCGTTCATCAGAATCTGACTCAGAATCTGTGTTAGTTCCTTCTCGAAATTCCGTTTCGATATTTTCAAGAGATCCATATTGGGTTGCATTTTTCTGATCTAAGAGGCGGACAGCTACATAGACCTTTTCAAGTGATATTGGTGCTTGCATTTCAAGGCAGGATATCTTGAGTTGGCCGTGACGTTCCTTATAGTGCTTACCATAGTCATGAGAGGCGTTCTTTGACTCTTGGTATTTCTCCTTAAGCCATCCCCAGTGCTCTTTTAAAAACGCTGGAACTATCTTTGTTAGAATCCATATTCCGATCTTTTCAAGCATTATTTACCTCAATAATACAATTTTGATGTTGCCGGAATGCAAAATACCTGTCTACTACAATATAGGCAAACGCTCAACAATATCTACCGTCTCTAAACTCACCGTAATAACCTGTCCGATGAGACAGAGGATGTATTCTGGGTCTTCAGTGCGACACATTTATACTGCTTTTTTTGCCTGCTACTTTACCTTGGACGGAGACGAGGCATCTCCACGAATGTTTCAAGCTCCATTGATATCCAAGTCGAATGAAGAATCAAGCATTTGTCACATTCTCATACAACTGAGGCAAGGTGTTCGGTCTCATCCTAAATTTCGTTCCGTGATTATGCCCTGTTCTCGCGTCAAAATCTACGAGTATTAAACCCTCCGCTATTGCAGCAATGAACTTATCGGGACTAAACTTTTGTAAGACAAAAATATCTTGATAATGAAAGTGCTCAATTTTATTAATTCGCTTGACTTCCGCTTTAATATAAAAACAGTTTAGCAGTTTTTTGCCCGCTGTATGAGCCAAATCATCGAAACCCCAGTAGGGTTTAGGTGAAAGTTCCTTAAGATTAATTCTCTCGTCTACAGAAGCCAGCCAGTCCATTTGTTCAGAAGATACGGAACCAACATCAAATGAGATTTCTACTTTTCTCTCGGCTTGGTTAAGTTCTACTCCAAATCCTCTGTCCGTTCTATTCACAGCGTTTATAGTTTGGCGGAAACTTTTTTCATCAACTGGATACTTTAGACCAGCTTCCTTGTGCTCCCAACCATACAAGGGTAGAAGTATCCGAGGGACTATCTTCACAGCACGGGGCGATGGTTCAGAATGAAAAAGCGTTGTCAGCGCAGAAGTTTTAATTCGCTGTGTTTTTAGTTCCCATTCAGCAGCATTTGGGATCGGCAAATTATTTTCCTCAATCCCTAACAAATCTTCTAACGTGTTACCTATCGCCCCTGAATTCCCCGGTGACCTTGTGCTTTTTATCCACCCTTGATCCCTGATTTTCTTTAGATCCTCAATTAGTCTTTCTTTCGTATAAAGTACCATAAAACCCTCCATTAAATTTAACATTCTTCTGAGAAGCAAACTGCTGTTGTATCGGATTGGCTTTTTTCCGATAACTCCTACGATTTTGGTGGACGCCAGAAATCAAGTAGGTATTCAAAAGTCACACCCATCGTGATATAGTTACTAGGCCACCCAAAGATACCAAGTCTATTTACGATGTTCGTTCTATCCCAAATGATAGTGTTTCTTAATTCATATCCTCTTTTCCGGAGTTCTTCTATCAGAGAAACATGAATTGTAATTCTTTGGTTCTCCCACCACATATCAGAAACGTTGATGACACAGTGGGCTTTGGGTTTTAACAAAGGAAGGAGTTTCTCATAAATATCGCCCATTGCTGTAGTGTAATGCTCCAATTCCAATATTCCTAAGTCTCTTGCGTCTTGGGAATACTGCTCTACCTTGCCAAGTTGCTCATTTTTTCGGTCACGTCTAGATTTGTTTTTACGTTTCCGATTTAGTAGATTCGCATAAGGGGGTGATGTAAAGATAAGAGAAAGGTTTTCTTCTGATAAATAGTTGCTTATATTTCGAGCATCATCTTGAACAGCAAGTTGATGTGTGTTGTTAAACAATTCCAGTGATGCTAACCGTTCTCCGCACAACCTGATGTATTCTTCACTCAAATCGAATCCGACAGCATTCCGATTCGTATCACTAGCCGCGACGAGTGTTGTCCCACTTCCAACGAAGGGATCAAGTACCAATTCGCCTTCATGTGTAAAAAGTTCTATTACCTTCCGAGCCAAAGAAATAGGGAACGTAGCAGGATGAACTTTTTTATCCCGAATATCTCTGCCTTCATAACTAAATCGCCATACACCGATCTGACCTTTTAACCATTCCTTCGCAGTTATGCAACTCAAGTGATTTGGTTTACATGAACATAAACGCCCTGGATTCAAAGGTAACTTTTTCCCATAGAATTCTGAATTTTCCTCAATTATTCGAGGTATTCTAGTCTCAGTTGTTTGTTTATCACAAGAAGTTACATTTGCTTTCATGGTTTCTCCTATTCTATAAGTTCAGCATAGTAGTTTTTGATGGGTTTATGGGTCGGTTTGATGTTGAGGGTCGGCACGCTATTTTCTCCGTGTATCTTCGGCGATTGAACTTCGGATAACTCCAATTATACACGGATGTGAAGGACAATTGCAAGAGAAATTGTAGATACTATAACGTGCTGCCTACTCAGAGAGACCGGTGGGGTTGGATGGAGTTTAATAAAATTAGAACTTACGCATTTCCTCTTATAACCTAATACCATTTCTCATTGAAAATGCTTCAATAAACGCGTTCTTTGTAGCATAGGAGACTGTTGGTTTCCTGTGCAGTCTTTGAGGCGATTTGTCAATGTGATATAATCTCTTAGAAATGGTATAAGTTACCACTTGTAGCACAAACTTTCCAGTTTGTGCCCGTAAATGCGCAACCTAAAAGTTTACGCTACGAGACCTTCACGGCTCACCAACGCTTTTTCACTGAGAAATGAGGTTCATACATCCAAAATCTTGTCTGTAGCAACTTGGGTTCTTATAGTAAAATCCGAAAATATGTTTACAGTTCGTCAGGGAACAAGAGCCCACTACCGCTGGCGAGGGAGTTTTTGCTTGGGTATTTCCCCTAGTATCTTCGCCAATGTGAAGGTAATTGTGGGTTTTACTATAAAAAACGAACCTTTTCCAAACAGATATGACTAAAGATGCAAAACCAAATTGTGAACGCTTTTGAAAAAATGGTGGAGGCATTCACACAACCAAAATCCTTATAGGAGAAATGAAAATGAAACAGAAATTTTTGACAATCGGCGCAATCGCAGTTATCGCAATCGTAGGTTTGTTTGTTTTTGAACACGCAACATCAGCACAACGCCCCAATCGGGACGGACAAGGTGAACGTGGAAATCGTGGAAACAGGGGCGGGATGGGAATGATGAACCCCGCTTCTCTGGTCGATAACTCTTGGATCGATTTGACCTTCTCCCTGAAAGTCGATGATGAGACGCTCGTGAAGGCACGCCCCATCTATCAGGCGACTCGTGACAAATTCGCAGCGAAGATGAAAGAGGTACAGGCTTCCGGTGATATGCGAACAGCCATGTCGGAGATGCAGAGTTTTGCTGCAACCGTCGGTAAAGAGTTCCAAGCAGGTCTCAAAGAGGTATTGACTGAAGAACAGATGGCTAAACTCAATGAATTGACCAAAGAACGACAGACAGAACAAGCGAATCGTATGAACCGCTGGCGTGGCGAAGGGAATCGGCGCGGCGGTGGTGGCGGCAGACAGTAATCATTCTATAGAAACAAACGCAAGTCTCATTCGTTATGACACTCCAGGTCGGGCTTTTGCCCGACCTTGCTGCTTTTACGGACCAAAATCAGTTGCCACTACGTTCTTCAACCCAATCGAGGACCATCTCACGATTTTCGGTATCGCCGTGTTGCTGGAACCGATGAGCGAGTTGTCTG
>CAZGAW010000090.1:0-21706 GCA_964523645.1 uncultured bacterium
GTGATGCTTATTTCCCTGATTATCTATATGCTGACAGGGGGTGCTGATTTTGGTGGAGGCATCTGGGACCTGTTCGCAACCGGTCGTCGTGCGAAGGCGCAACGTTCGCTTATCGCAGAAGCGATCGCCCCGATCTGGGAAGCCAATCACGTCTGGTTGATCGTGATCGTCGTGCTGCTTTTCGTGGCGTTTCCTGTCGCATTCGCAGCGATTAGCACGGCTTTACACATCCCACTGACGTTAATGCTCATCGGCATTGTGCTTCGCGGCACGGCATTTGTGTTTCGCACGTATGATGACCAATCGGAGGCAACACATCGCCGTTGGAGTCGGTTGTTCGCTGTTGCGAGTGTCATTACACCTGTGATGTTAGGCGTTACATTAGGCGCGATTGCGTCCGGCACGATTCACGTTGACGTGGAAAGTGGGCGGGTAGAGACCGATTTCATCTCGGCGTGGTTCGCGCCGTTTCCGTTTGCGATCGGTTTCTTCGCGTTGACGTTATCTGCGCTGCTTGCAGCGGTGTATCTCACCCTTGAGACCGAGGACTCAGCGTTGCAGGAAGATTTTCGGCGACGCGCCCTTATCGCGGCAGTCAGTGTTGGCGCGATGGCAGGACTGAGTTTTATCTTGTCTGCTGAAGGATCACCGACAATTCGACATGGACTCAGTAATGCCCCTTGGTCGATCCCTTTTCAGATTTTGACGGGTGCTGTGGCACTCTGGGCAATCTGGACAATTTGGAAACGTCAGTTTCACCTTGCGCGTATCCTCGTTCCGATACAGGTTACACTCATCGTTTTCGGTTGGGGGTTAGCGCAGTATCCGTATCTTGTTACACCCGACCTAACCTTTTCAAATACGGCTGCACCAGATACAGTGCTACGTCCCCTCCTGATTGTGCTGATTATCGGCGGTGTGCTGTTGGTCCCTGCGTTCTGGTATCTTTACACTGTGTTTAAGGGCACAGCGCGGAAGACGAGACAAGTTGAAGATAACTCGGTGTAAATGCTTTCTTTTTAAAATTTTCTTGACGCAAATTATCGAGTCTTTTATATTACTTTTCAGACTGTGCGCAGCGTCAGAAACGCCCTGATTTGATGCAATGAACAAGGATCGAAAAAAATCTAAAGGTTTGATTTTAGACGCATATATTTATAAGGTCTATAGTTTGTACAATTCGTGTTGCGTCCGAGTTGGGTTTTCAAGGATATCCCTATTTTTCTCTAAGTTCCCTACAGACAGCTAACACTGAAAAAGATATGAAGGTGGAAAAAAAACCAAGCTCATCGGGGCGGGCGACCTCTGTGTAGAAACACCGCATTCTCTCCCATGGACCAAGCCCCAGCGGGGCGACCTCTGTGTAGAAACGCGGTGCCTCCCGGGTGTAAGCCCCAGCGGGGCGGCATTTATGTTCTCCTAAAGATTGTCCAAAGTTTAGTATTCAATTAAAAGGTCCGATTGTTTTTTCGCCATGTGGCAGTGTCATTGCAGGAGGGCTATTTAGAGAAATTCGGTTGTGGGACGCTACAACCTACGAGACCCGAATGGTGATATGTCAACCACAAGGCTGTCAGAGAGTTGCTACAAAATGAAACCCTATGATGCTATTACCGCGGGGATCGCGCACCTTGTGCTAAATAAGCTCCGTGCCGGATTATCCATTCTCGGCATCTTCATTGGGATTGCCAGTGTGCTTTGCATGATGGCTATCGGCGATGGCGGAAAAAAAATTATTGCCGATGGACTTGAAACCCTCGGTGGGATTGACCAGATCCAATTACGGAACCTGTACGGGGTCTACCGTAGAGGACGCTGGCATAGAATAACAGAACGCCTCAAATATGAGGATGCCCTTGCAATCGAAGCCGAAGTCCCCAATGTCCGATATGTCCTGCCGAAAAATGAGCAATACCGTGTCCTCACAACTACCGCGGAAGGTGGGCAGTCTCGCCCTATTCTTGAAGGCGTGACAGCAGACTATGCCCTCGGAATGCACTGGCGTGTCCAGTCCGGCAGGTTTATCTCTGAAGGCGATGTCACCCAAGCACTACAGGTCTGTGTTTTGGGTAGCAATGTTGCCACAGAATTGTTTGGAGAGACATCCCCGATTGGAAAAGAGGTGAAGATCAAGTATCACGATTGGCGACGCGCCTCTATGAGGGCACGAGTTGTCGGTGTGATGGCAGTGAAGGGCAGAGCCGTTAACTCTACGTGGTCCCTTGACGATGTCGTCTGTGTCCCATTGACGACCCACCAGCAACGGATTTCAGGCTATGACTATGTAGAGCGTATTACGATTTTCACAGAGAAAGATGTAGATATGTCTATGATTCTTGCTGCAGCGCGTGCCGTCCTCCGCAAAAACCACCGGAACAGAGATGATTTTGTCCGCCATTGGGTACCCACAGGAGACGTGAAACGACTTGAGCATATCCAGAAAGTGATAAAAATCGCTTTAGGTAGCATTGCTGGCTTTTCGCTGTTTGTGAGCGGCATCGGCATTATGAATATATGTCTCGTTTCCGTCGGCGAAAAAACGAGAGAGATAGGATTGCGAAAATCCGTTGGCGCAAAACGGATTGACATCTTCTATCAGTTCTTAACCGAATCGATATGTCTCTGTCTCTGCGGTGGGGTGTTCGGTATCATAGGGGGTTGGGTTACGGCACACGGCATGGCACGGCTCGCCGTTCGTATCGTGCCGATTGTACCTGAATGGCCCGTCGTCCTCTCTTTCCATTGGATACTGATCTCCGTTATCTTTTCGATTTTTATGGGTGTTGGTTTCGGGGTCTACCCCGCAATGCAGGCAGCACGGCTTTCACCTATCGATGCCCTCCGAGCCGAGAACTAAAAGAAATGAAACTTCTACAAAAACTGATACCCTTTACGCGAAAGGTATGTATGCGCAATACAATCATTTACAGACATTGGCAGCCCGGCGACGATGACACTATCTTGGCGTTTCGACAGAAGTTCGACGATGGAGACCTTGAATCTGAAGGGATTCGCTTGGCATTTCTCAATGAAAGGGTTGTCGGGCATGCGATGGGGGAACCCATTTCACTCTGTATCGAAGGAAAAATTCAGAAGTTCGGAACAGTTACAGATGTCTTTGTTGCCTCGGACATGCGCCGTCAAGGCATTGCAACCCGATTGATGCAGGAGATGCACGCTTACTTTGAGGGCAAAGCGTATCGCGGAAGTATTCTTGATCCAGATACAGAGGTCTCTCATCGGTTATATCGGAAGCTCGGATATCAGGAGACCCTGGACGGTAATATGATTTTATTTTTTCGACAACAATCTGAACCTTCAGCTGATTGCTGACAACTAAATAGTCCTGGCTGCGCCTCCCTTTTCCTTGACTTCTGTCTCGTTTCCTGCTAAACTTAAAGGGGTTTGGGCAATCCGTTATTCGCTTGTAGCCCAAGGCATCAATTGTCTGTGCTACTTGAGGTACTTCGTCCCAGAAGACAGGTTCGGTTAGTCTATTGATACAAAAGTTAAAGGATAACATCTTTCTTATAGTTTCGGTACTGTTGTGCCTCTTTATTTTAGCCGAGGTCAACTATCCGCAACTCGCGCCACAATCAGAGTTGGCACTCTTCGCGATGCTCGGGTTAATAGTGGTATTTTTGAGATACCCTGTTCATCCACGTTTTGAGGGAAATCGTGCTTTTCGATTTCTTGATGGGGTGCTGATAGGTAGCGTAGTTGCCTGTTTCGGCTATGTGCTGAGTCAGACGGAACCGGTTTTTCAAGCGTTCTGGTTAGATGGCAGATCTCTCGGGGACCGGGCAGGAGCAGAGGTGCCACTGGATTACATTATCGGTGGGATCGGACTTGTCTTAATCTTAGAGGCGACACGTCGTTCTATTGGTGTAACGCTCCCACTCCTCTCTCTCGCGTTTCTGCTTTATGCCGGCTTTGGACAGTTGATGCCCGATTGGCTGTTTCCACATCGCGGGTATTCCGTTCAACGCATCGTCAGCCAGACATTTTTACACAGTCAAGGCGCATTCGGTATAGCGCTTCGGGTGATGTTCACCTATGTCTTCCTCTTCGTGTTGTTCGGGACGTTGTTGGAGCGAACAGGCGCGACGAATTACGTCTTAGATTTAGCGAGGCGTGTGTTCGGTTCGAGTACAGGGGCACCTGCAAAGGTCGCTGTCCTGAGTAGCGGCATGATGGGATCCCTGTCAGGTTCGGCTGTGGCGAACACTGCAACGACTGGAACGTTTACAATCCCGTTGATGCGACGCGCTGGATTTCAACCCGCAATAGCCGGTGGAATAGAAGCCGCAGCAAGTTCTGGGGGCGCGTTGGTTCCACCTATCATGGGTGCAGCCGCATATATGATGCTGGAAATCGTGGAGCCTGCCGTTACGTATCTGGAGATTATTAAGGCGGCACTGCTTCCAGCAATTTTATACTATACAGGAATGCTCTGTATGGTGCATTTTTCGGCGCAGCTTGCAAGCCGAAAACTTGCTGTCGAAAGTGCAGCGAAAAAAAGTAGATACGCGCCGGAGGCCGTTCAGAGTTCTGAAGAAGCCGATGATGAAAATCAAGGAGAGAAGCATGGGAGATTCTTGACGCTGCAAGGCGGTATTTTTCTCGCTGCGTTTGTTACGCTTATCGGAGTACTACTGATGGGGGCAACGGCGTTCCGTGCGGTGAGTTGGAGTCTATTGATCGTCATTACAATAAGCCTGTTGGACTTCTTGATACGCCGAGTGCGTGGAATATACGCTAAAACTGAAGAGCATCGCGATTCGGAAATTGCTTCTACCGGCATCGGTGTTTCGGATGTGTTGAAAGGAGTAAACTTCTTAGTATCGCCGTGTGAGCGAGCGGCGCAGAGCGGTGTATCGTTGATTGCAGCAGCAGCGTGTGTCGGTATCATTTTAGGTGTGGTGACGCTGACAGGCATCGGTGGCAAGTTGCCCTCGGCACTTTTGCCACTTGCGTCTACGAACCTGATGTTGGCACTGTTCTTCCTCATGATTTCAACAATTATTCTGGGGATGGGGCTGCCTTCATCCGTCTGTTATCTGCTGATGGCGATCTTGGTAGGTCCCGTACTTCTGGACTTAGGGGTTGTTCCACTCGCAGCGCACTTTTTTATTTTCTATTTCGGGATGATGTCGATGGTGACCCCACCTGTCGCGTTGGCGGCGTATGCTGCGTCTGCGATCGCAGGGTCTGGAATCATGGCAACGGCGTTCGCTGCGTTTAGGTTCGCCCTCGTCGGTTTTGCACTGCCTTATGCATTTGTTTTGCGTCCCGCACTGCTCTGGCTAAGTGAGAGTGGTGGTACGCCAGCGGTATGGACGGTTTTCGTGAATTTTTCGCTAACGCTAATTGGAACGGTTGTCTTGGCGACGGCTATCGCGGGTTATGTCTTTAACAGGTTATCGCTATGGACGCGCTGCGTTTTATTTGTTGCTGCGCTTATGCTCTTTTTTGCCCCGCTGGATGTGCAGTTCGTGTGGATTCATGCGGTAGTAGTACTCGCAAGTGCTATCATTTTCTACTATAATTGGCATAAACAGGAGACACGTTATGAAACGTCCGGTTAAGTGGTGGCTTTGCTGTTTACTCGTAATATTATTCCTACTTCACAACGACTTCTGGTTCTGGGAAACACCGAAACTCATTTTAGGGCTGCCAGTCGGGTTGCTCTATCATATAGGGTACTGCGTTGTCGCAACGTTGCTGATGGCGGCTCTCGTCAAAGCGCGAGCGGATTGGGGAGAATGATGAATCTCGCAGTCATTTTTATTTATCTTGCTGCGGTCTTGGTTCTCGGTGCGCTGAGCCATAAACTTTTCCGAAACACCGGAGAAGATTATTTTGTCGCAAGTCGTACAATTAATTGGTTTGTCCTGTTGATGACGCTTTTCGGCACGAACATGACAGCGTTCTCGATTCTCGGTGCATCGGGTGAAGCCTACCACAGAGGTATCGGGGTTTTTGCGCTGATGGCTTCCTCCTCTGCAATCGTCGTGCCGTGCGTGTTTCTGTTTATTGGGACTCGCTTGTGGCGGATTGGAAAGCGGTTTGGCTATGTGACACAAGTACAGTACTTCCGAGACCGTTGGGAATCCGATGGTTTGGGGCTACTCCTCTTCGTTATGTTTGTGTTGCTGCTGATCCCGTATCTGCTTATCGGTGTGATGGGCGGGGGCGGAACATTGGCAACGCTCACAGACGGGAAAATTCCGCAGTGGATAGGCGGCTTACTCATTTGTGCTGTCGTTCTCTGTTACGTTACCTATAGCGGTATGCGTGGTACTGCTTGGGTGAACACCTTCCAAACACTCGTTTTCATGATCCTTGGGGGTATCACCTTTTTCGTCATCACAAATCGGATGGGAGGACTTTCAAACGCGATCTCTAAAGTAGACGTAGGTTTACTGATGCAGACGGAGCATATAAAGCCCTTGGAATTATTGACATACCTTTGTATTCCGCTCTGTGTTGGTATGTTTCCGCATATCTTTTCGCATTTCCTAACGGCGAAAGATGTTGGGACCTTCCGCTATGCAATTATCCTCTATCCTTTATGTATCGCGATTGTATGGATTCCGAGCGTGCTACTCGGAATATTAGGAAACGTAGATGTGCCAGGTTTAAAGGGTGCGCAGGCGAACAACGTACTGATTCAGATGATTCATATACACGCCCCTGGCATTTTGGCTGGGTTTTTAGGAGCGGGTGTCTTCGCCGCAATTATGTCATCGTTGGACTCACAATCGCTTGCGATAGGAAGTATGTTCACGCACGATATTGTTGGGCATTATCGTCAAGAAACGTTTTCGGAGAGGCAACGGGTCTGGGTAGGACGCTTATTTGTGAGCGGCGTGCTTTGTATCACCTATCTCATCTCACTCATCGCGACACCGAGCATTTTCAGGCTCGCTATTTGGTCGTTTACCGGGTTTGCAGGTCTCTTTCCTATCGTGGTTGCGGCGTTGTTCTGGCAGCGTAGCACAAAATATGGCGTGTTCGCTGCAATCATAAGCGTTATTCTGTTATGGCTCTACTTCTTTCTCCAAAACTGGCAAACACCCGGGTATAGTGTGGGTGACACGGGGATTATGCCTGCTGCTATTCTGATTATTGTTTCGTCTGGCGCGTTGGTGGTGGTTTCTTTGCTTACGAAACCACCTAAATTACAAACCGTTGAGAAATTTTTTGATTAATTAGAGTTTCACTGGTAAAGTACGGAAACTTTGTTCTACAAATACCTAAGTTGCCACTTGTAGCACAAACTTTCCAGTTTGTGCCCGTAAATGTGAAAACTAACAGTTTACGCGACGAGACCTTCGGGCTCCTGAGTGCTTTTCGCCGAAAAACAGGGCTGCCTACGCGAAATCTTATAAGTAGCAACTTGCGCTACAAATGTGAGTTAAAATAGATGTAAGAAGTAAAAAAAGGATGGTAAACACACCGTGATACAGAAAAAAAATATCTTGCTTCTCCTACTGATGACTTGCATTTTTGCATGCGGGGAAGCCGAAGAAGTACCTGAACCGGAAACTGAAAAACCAGCAATGCTCGAATACGGTACGGTCTCTGGAAATATCACCGATGCCGGAACCGGAAATCGTATTCCCGGGGCGACTGTGACGCTACTCGGACAATCCTATGAAACGGGCGTAGATGGTGCTTACACTTTTCAAGGCGTTCTTTACGGAGAGGTGCATACCTTGATCGTTACGGATCCAGATTACAAGCCCTATAGTCAGCCGGTTACCCTTAAACAAGAACGATTGGTCGTCGATATTGCGTTGACACCGCTGAAAGATCCTGTGGTGGAGTTACAGGAATTTTTTGACAATTTTGCGATGCTCCTTGAATCGGTAGATATGGAAAACATTGAAACCATTCAGGCACACTTTTCGGAAACCTATGTCGCGGCGGACGATCCAGCCACGCTTTTCGGTGTGGCATCAGGGATTATTCCTGAAAATTATGCGGATGTTGTTCCAGCGATGACACAACTTTTTGAAGAGTACGTCTCCCTTCAATTCCTGTTCCAAGATATGGAGATGGATATAACGCACGCACGAAAGGCAGCAGTAACACTTTTCTTGGATGTCAACGCCGAGAAGGAAGGAGATATCGACTTAAGGGAACTCAAAGCCAGTTGCAAATTTGAATTCCGTCGTGAAGAAAGAGATTGGAAAATTGTCTATTGGCAGCTTTTCGAATTGGATATCCGCTTATAATCTTTTAATTAGGACTTACGCAGTCTACTCGTTTGTAGCACAAACTTTCCAGTTTGTGCCTTCACCGCTCACTAATGCTTTTCACTGAGAAATGGGGTTCGTACATCCAAAATCTTGTCTGTAGCAACTTGGGTAATTATACTATAAAACTCAGATAGTTATTTAGCATAAGTCCTTAAAAAAACAAAAAATTCGCAAGGGCTGCAAATTCCGTGATGTCCAATGTTTCAGCACGCCGCTCCGGAGCGATACCGAGTTCCTCAAATGCAGCCACTAAGACCTGTGCCGGTGCCAACCTACTCCTAACTAACGTATTCTTTAGCATCTTCCGCCGCGTCCGAAACGCCGTCCGTACTAATTTAAAGAAAAATTCCTCATTTTCAACCGCAACCTTTGGATTCTCTCGCATCGTCAGTTTTAGGAGCGCGGAATCCACTTTGGGTGCCGGATAGAAGCTTTCTGGTGACAAAGTGGCAACAAGTGTCGCATCAGCGTGATAAGTAACACCAATCGTCAATGCACCGTAGTCCTTTCCCCCCGGTTCAGCAACAATCCTTTCAGCAACCTCCTTCTGCATCATCAAAACGCAGCTATGAATCTGTTTGTGGGAATCGAGGAGTTTCCACAGGATCGGGGTCGTAATGCTATAAGGCAGATTCGCTATAACCTTAAAAGTAGCAGGCACAGTCCCGATGCCGTCAGACAACAGTGAATCAATCTCCAATTTGAGAATGTCGGCGTTCAGGAGCTGAACGTGTGAATCTGTTGAGAATTGCGCTGCCAACGCTTTATATAACAATTCATCCACTTCAACGGCAATTACGCTTTTAGCACGTCGCGCCAAGACATCCGTAAGACACCCTAAACCGGCACCGATTTCTATGACTGTATCAGTGCTTGTCAGCTCGCCTGCTTCAAGGATAATTTTGAGGGCTTCCGGATTAACGAGGAAGTTTTGCCCTAAGTGCTTTTTCGGACGCGTGTGATTGAGGGTAAAGAAGTCGCGGACCTGTCGGTGATTCATTTTTTAAGGGTTGCCGGTTTGGAATATTCCAACACTTCGGAAGATTGTTACAAGAAACCTCTTAACTGACGACTGATAACTGACGACTGACAACTATTCCCAACTGACAACTGATAACTGACGACTGACAACTATTCCTAACTGACGACTATGACTTGAGTGAAACAACCTTTGTCAGGATAGCATCCGCTACGTCGCGCTTTGAGGTACGTGGAAGTTGTTCGCAGGTGCCGTCCCGATCCAGCAAGGTTACAATATTCGTATCGACTTCAAATCCTGCACCCTCCGCAAGGATGTCATTCGCAACAATGAGATCGCAGTTTTTACGTATCAACTTCTTTTTAGCGTTCTCAAGGAGATCGTTCGTTTCGGCGGCAAAGCAAACGAGGGTCTGACCCGTTTTCCGTTCACCAAGTGTCTGCGCGATGTCTGGGGTCCTTTCAAGGGGAAGTATCAATGTGTCAGCAGTTTTTTTGATTTTATGGGGTGTGAATTCGCTGGGGCGATAATCAGCGGGCGCGCCTGCCATGATGACGATATCTGTTTCACCAAACGCTTGTAAGACCGCATCGTGCATCTCAAGTGTCGTTTCGACGTGCTGAGTCTCAATACCGACGGGGACAGGAACAGTGGCGGTGCCGCTAATCAGATGTACCGCTGCGCCGCGCTGGGCAGCCGCTTCAGCGATGGCGTATCCCATCTTGCCGCTCGAGCGGTTGGTGATAAATCGGACCGGATCAATATATTCACGCGTCGCGCCTGCCGTAACAAGGACGCGTGTTCCTCGTAAATCGTGTGTTTCGACCTTGGATGTAGCCTCCAATTTCTCGGCAGCAAGAATATTACTTGCCCCTTCCAAGATTGCCTCTACTGTATTCAAACGTCCTGTGCCTTCATAACCGCAGGCTAAATCACCACTCGCAGGTTCTATAAAATAAACGCCGTTCGTTTTCAAAACGTCAATATTCCGTTGTACGAAGGGATTGTGGTACATGTGTCCATTCATCGCCGGTGCGAGAAGAATTGGACAGTGAACGGAAACAGCAACCGTAGAGAGTGCGTCATCAGCGATACCGTTTGCGATTTTACCGATAACATTTGCTGTTGCAGGGGCGATGATGAGTAGATCTGAACGATCGGCGAGGTCGATATGCGGCGGTTTCCAATCTGTGCCTGCATCGAATAGGTTCAAAAGGACAGGGTTCCGAGAGATAACTTGGAATTGCAGAGGTTGCACGAGACGCGTAGCATTTTCGGTCATCACGACGTGGACGGATGCACCGCTTTTAACAAGCTGGCTCGCCAAGTCAATCGACTTGTGAATGGCGATGCCGCCTGCAACACCTAAGAGGATAGTCCTATCTCTAAATTCCATATAGTGCCCTTTATCCTAAATCAAAGCCACGCTAATCTATACTGTCAATACCAAGTAACGGGTTAAGGGTCTCTATCAGTTTAGCATCAATACGGGAACGTTCGGCGGTGATGATCGCCTGAATCTGTTGAACCGCATCTTGAACTGCACCCTCTGGGTTACTGACCCAGTAATCGTAATGCCGAATCTCACGGACTTCGGATTTTGCTATAGCTAAGCGCTGTTTCAGTTCCGTTTCCGATTCTGTTTCTCTGCCGCGGAGACGTTCCTCCAAGAGAGTGAATGATGGGGATATAATGAAGATGAGGATACTTTTTGTCGGTGAAAGGTCTTTATCTCGGATTTCCAGAGAACCCTTGACTTCGATCTCTAAAATAGCGTCTTTCCCGGCTTCACGGGCATCGGCAATTTCAGATTTGAGCGTACCGTAGAGGTTACCGCTATATTCCGCCCATTCTAAAAATCTATCTTGCTGAATATACTTTTCAAATTCTGATCTTGACAAAAAGTAATAGTCAACGCCATCTACTTCCCCAGGACGTGGTTTACGCGTCGTCGCGGAAACGGAGAGGTGTAGGGTTTCATCCGCTTCACAGAGAGTTTTGATGACAGTGCTTTTCCCTGAGCCGGAGGGTCCAGAGATGACGATGACAAGGTTCGGTTTATAAAGAGGTGTATTCGCCATTGGAGACATCCCGACCTTGCAAAGGTGTGTCGCGCCTAAATGTTAATCTGCGGCTTCAGCCAGTTCCACAAGTACGGGGGATTCAATGCGGATAGCGTCTTTGATACAAACCTCTTCGCACAGTTTGCAACCGACACAATCCTTGGGTTTAACCAGTTCACAGATGCCGAAGAAACTTTCGGCGTGTTCGCCGGTCTCCGGATCCTTGAGCTCTAAGCACTCCCAAGGGCAGATGTGAACGCAGAAATCGCATCCTGAGCAGAGTTCTTCGTAGATAACGGCGATAGGGCGGTGTGTGGGGCGACGAATGAACTTGCACACCTCACCAAATTGATCCCGGATTGCTTCAACGGGACAAACCATCCCGCACGCACTGCAATCGATGCAGATGTTGGGATCGATGATGTGCAACATGTTCCTATCACCCGTGATTGCGTCCACCGGGCAATTGGTTAAACACGCCATACACCCAATACACTCGTCAGTGATATAATATGCCATGACTCTTTCCTATTTTTTTAGGCAAAATCTTTCTAATGCACTCAATAAAAATATTTTACCACAATCTCTGTAAATTGTCAAGCAGGATTTTCTCACCCCACAGATCCGCGGTAGGAGGGAACTCCGATTCCCGACTCTCCAAATCTCCATGCCTTCTGGCTGATGGCTGATTGCCGATTGCTGACGGCTAAAAACTATCCCGTTGATATTTTTCATAATTATCCGCTATAATGGCAACATAAATATGTTAGGGTTTTATTTTCAAACCCATATTACAAAAGGACATAGGAGATCTAATGGATTTAGGACTAAAAGGCAAAGTGGTCGTTGTAACAGGTGCGAGCCGCGGAATCGGGCGTGCTATCGCGCACGGGTTCGCTGAAGAAGGGACTCGGCTAAGCATCTGTGGCAGGACAGAAGATACACTCCAAAATGTGAAGGATGAACTCACAGCAAAAGGTGCTGAAGTCTTCGCGAAACTCACAGATGTTACGGATAACGAGCAGGTTAACGCGTTTATAACCGAAACAGTCGAAACTTACGGCGGAATTGATGTCGTTGTGAACAACGTCGGCGGCAGTCGCTGGACCCCTTTAGAAGAGATTTCGGATACCGAATGGCACGAGATTCTTGACTTGAATCTTGTTACTGGCGCACGCGTGAACAAACTCGCAATCCCTGAAATGAAAAAGCGAGGCGGTGGCGTAATTCTGATGATAACCTCCATCTACGGCAGAGAAGGCGGTGGACACATCACCTATAATGCTGCCAAAGCCGCCGAAATCAGTATGACAAAATCGTTGGCAAAAGAACTCGCACCCGACAATATCCGTGTCAATAGCGTCGCCCCGGGTTCGATCCTCTTTCCCGGCGGGGGGTGGGCGCGCCGCATCGCAGCCGACCCTGAGGCGATGGATGCCTTTGTGAAAAGCGATATGCCCCTTGGCAGGTTCGGGAAACCCGAAGAAATCGCAAATGTCGTCGTCTTTCTCGCATCGGAACGCGCAAGCCTTGTAACAGGGGCCTGTGTGAATGTGGATGGATGCCAGTCCCACTCAAACATTTAACAGCGTCTAAATATTACGGAGATGGGTAAGTCTACGTGAGGCTTCGGCGCGTTAGACTTACCCTATAATATGTAAATAGCAAATCAGTCCATTCCAATATCGGTTTTTCTGTCGATTATTGGTAGTTGATAACACGCTGCCTCGCGGTCATTTCGCACTAATAAGTAGCGACCCGCGAGTGCCGGCGTGTTCCATGTTTTACCCTCGATAGCCGCAAAACGTGCATGTTCAATATGACGCACTGGGTCTGGTTCAACGAGGACAACTTCGCCTGATTCAGTGGTTACCAACAGGACATCTGAAATGAGAAGTGTTTGCCCGTGTCCGTATCTACCACCTTTCCATTGACGTACACCGTCAGTCGGGTTTACACAAGCCAAGATTCCGTCATCAAGTCCGTACAGATAGCCCTCGTAATGAATCATATTGGTGAATTTCGCCTTGAAGTGTAGCGTTTCCCATATAATTGAAACATCGAATTCACCGGTGGTATTCCGCGAGAGTTGATAAAGCTTAGCACCGACACCATAGCCGGTTGAAACGAGAAGTGTGTCATCAGAAATCGGTACCGGCTGCGCGACACATTCTGCGTACGTTTCCACCCACGGCTGCTTCCACAAAAGGTCCCCAGTTGAAGGTTCATGAGCAGTGATTAACCCTTGGTTAAAAATAACAACTTGCGCTGTGCCTGCTAATGTTGTAAGGAGGGGTGAACTATAACCGCTTTGTGTTTGGTAACCTGTCCACACGATTTTGCCTGTGTCTTTATGGTAGGCGACTGCACCACCCGCACCGACGATAACAAGCTCATCGAAAACGAGCGGTGAAACACTAACACCCCAAGGCGGTAGGTTTGCTTTGTTCCCTTCAAAGGTATGGGTCGTCCAGAGGGGCTCGCCTGTTTCAAAGTCCAGACAGTTGAGGATCCCTGTTGCACCGACGGTGTAAACCCTATTCCCTGAAATTGTGGGTGTGGCACGCGGTCCGAGCCCAGCAGGTGCCATATTGTAGCGCGCTTCGTCTTTATGACTCCACTTTACTTCGCCGGTGTGTAATTCATAACAGACCACTTTTTCCCATTCGTCTTCCTGTTCTTGTGTGATTGCTGAATTTCCAACGACTGCAAAGCCTGACCAACCCGCGCCGATAGGTTGTCGCCAAACGAGTTTCGGTGGATGTGTTTCCCAATCGGGATTTAACTGGATACCCCTCACGACGCCGTTCCGATGTTGACCGAGGAATTGTGGGTAATCAGCGATGGATGTTTCGGTGTTAGATGTGTTGTCTGAATCCTGTCGGAAAGCCGTCGGTTCATCCCGCCACCGCCACTCAAATATCGGGACGAGGTCGCCACTGAATCCTTTGAACTGGAATAGATTGGCACCGAGAAAGACTCCCAAGACGGCTACGACAAGCGTAATTAACTTCGTCCGCCAACCCAAACGAGAGAAACCTAATAGCCATAAGACACTCAGAACGGCTGTAAGGGTAACAACCGCAGCTGTCCAGAATACTTTGCTTTGCCGATGATCCATGTCCAATATCTGGATTATCAGGATACTTAAGATGGCAACAGCAATGATGATATACAGAAGCCACCAGCGGATCGGTTTTTGTGTGTCTGACATTGTGGAGAATTCTTCCTTTGATTGTGATAAGCATTATTATAGTAAAGCGAAAAAATAAGTGAACGCTCTATAAAACGCAAACCCCTTTCCCCGCTGGCGAGGTTTGTAACCTCGCCCTTCTGTTGATGTCCAAATAATTGCAGGCTTTACTATAAAAAATAATAAATTTCGATCTTCGGAGAGGCATAGAACCCGTAGGGTGTTTTTGCTGGGGTATTTCTTCAGGATTTCCGCGCCCGACATCGAAGTTCAATGTGCATATTTAATATTCAAACTTTTTATTTTCTCTCACTAACTATAATATCTTTTTTCAAAAGTGATCGTCAAGTGAAAATAGATAGAAGTCTATTTAACGTGAGTTTGATAAATACTTAGGACGGACGCATTTCCACTTAAAGTCCCCCTGATAAGGGGGATTTAGGGGGTTAAATCGCTAAAATTGCCCCTTTTTTTTGCCCAATTGGTGTCTGTCTTGACTTCTAATACTTTTTTTTAAGTTCACGTTAACTTTACGAAATTGTGGTCTAAATAAACGTATGCACTACAGAATTTATGCAACCCCACCCATGCTTGATACGCGTTACTATGCTATGAAGCCACTATTTTTCTTGTTTTTTTGAATCGCGCCTTTTTCTACACCTTTTCATCTTTTTTAACTTGTGTTATGCACCTTTTCTGACCAAAATGGTGTCTTTAATTATAAAGAGGTGAATAATTTTTAAATCGAAATCGCGTTAACCGAATAATCCTGATTCGGACAACTTTTAAACCCAACTTAGGGCTCTCTGCTCGAAGTCTGAGCGTCACTCGCGGTTTTTCCAGTAGCGATCCACTTATCCAATGCGTATATCGCCATTTTACCCTTGAAAAGGGATTACTTCTCGGATGTGTGATATTTGCCGTGGGATTCCTGATTGACAGTTGGATTGCGTACGGTTGGGTGAAAAGTGGTTTTGGTGAATTGCAGAAGGTGAGACCCGCACTTTTCGCACTGCTCTTGATGATATTGGGGACGCAGACGATTTTCTCTGCTTTCTTCGTGAGTATGCTTGGGATCCCTACGGAAAAGAACACGGGTTATGAGAACGCTAAGGCTCCATAAATGCACGACTCCACCTCCAAGAATACCTCGAAGAACACCCAAGTAAAAAATCCCCTTACCTGAAAAACGAGGACACCCCCTAACTCGCATGAGTCTCCACGCATCGAAAAGACCAGACTTCTTCCGCGATTCAGACAATTAACAAAAAATAACAAAGAACCGTCTTTCCTATCTTCCCCCTTCCATTAAATTTTGTCCTTGTTTATAAAGACGCTAACATGTTAGAATAATAGGAATGAAGAATTGAGGAGAACGTGGACATGAACACGAAATTGTGGGTTCCAGAATACGACACGCCCGAATTGTGGCACAAAGAAATCTCACGCCGTACCTTTTTTAAAGGGGGTATCGGCAGTTTTCTGGGACTTGTCGCGATGCAGCACTTCGGTTCAGAGAGCCTTGCGCAGCTTGAAGATGTTATGCCGCGTGCCAAACACTGTATTGTTCTGTTCATGAGCGGTGGCGCGAGTCAATTGGACACTTTTGATCCGAAACCCGGTACGAAAAATGGCGGTCCTTTTGCCGCAATCCCGACAAACGTGGAAGGCATAGAAGTTTCCGAACGTCTCCCGAATGTTGCGGAGCAAGCGCACCATCTCGCTATCATCCGCTCGATGGTTTCACGTGAAGGCAATCATGAACGCGCACGCTATCTACTGCATACGGGGTATGCCCCAGGCGGTGCGGTGAGACACCCGACCCTCGGTTCTCTCACCTCTTACTATCTTGAGGATAGCCTTTTAGATCTGCCAAGTTACGTTAATATTAATGCACCGACCTACGCTGGGGGGTTCCTCGGGGCATCACACGATCCGTTTGTCGTCAAAAATCCGATGGACCCCGTAGAGGACCTTTCGTATCCTTCGCAGATGGACACGCACCGTTTTCGGGAACGCCTGAAAATGCTCAAAGCCATTGAGGCGGATTTTATCGCGAAACGGACTGGGCAGAGCACAGAAGCACACGAAGCGATTTACAAAAAAGCCGATCAACTCATCAACTCTCCGAAAATAGACGCGTTTCATCTCAACGAAGAACCGATGGCTATCCGCGAGGCGTACGGTATGAACAAGTTCGGTCAGGGCTGTTTGATGGCGCGCCGACTCGTGGAAGCGGGGGTCAAATTTGTTGAGGTTTCACTCGATGGATGGGATACGCACGAAAACAACTTTGAGCGGACAGGAGAACTCCTGGATCTGGTGGATCCGGCGTACGCGATGCTCCTGAAAGATTTGGATGAACGCGACCTGCTCGAAGAAACTGTGGTGCTATGGCTCGGCGAATTCGGTCGTACCCCAAAAATTAACGAGAATGAGGGGCGTGATCATCATACCGAGGGCTGGGCGGCTGTCGTCGCCGGCGGTGGGACTCGCGGTGGACAGGTCATCGGAAGCACGAATGAAGATGGAACTGAAGTTGTCAGTGGTGCTGTCAGAGTACCAGACCTGTTCGCATCGCTCTGCTTTGCCCTTGGGATTAATGCTGAGGAAGAAAACTACTCCCGCTCCGGACGACCCATCCGAGTCGTCGACGATGGCACAGTGGTAGAGGAGTTATTCATATAGTTATCAGTTGTCAGGGATCAGTTATCAGTTAAAGAGGGATGCCTAACAATAACCGCTTCTTGGGACTTCAAGTTGGATAGATTGTTACAGAAGGTCTCTTAACCGACAACCGATAGCCGATAACTGACAACCACTAAAAATGAGAGTTATTGCTGGCACATTCAGAGGCAGACGCTTGGTTGCCCCCAAGGGAAATCGTCTCGTCCGCCCTACAGCCGATCGCGTTAAAGAGTCGGTTTTTAGTATTCTGCGGGAACGAATAGTGGATGCAAATTTCCTGGACCTGTGTGCCGGTACAGGAAGTATGGGAATTGAAGCGTTGAGCCGCGGCGCGAAACACGTCACATTTTTGGAGCGCGACCCGCGATGCATCGAGATTATAGAAAGAAACCTTGACGCATGTGGTCTGTTTACGGAACCTCAAGCGCGGTATCATCTGTTCCGTCGCGATGTTGTGAAAGGAATTGCACAACTCTGTAAACGATCCATTGTGTTTGAAATTATCTATTTCGATCCTCCATACGGTGTTGATTTAGTAGGTGGATCGCAGTTGTATACGACCTGTTTATCATTACTTGCCGAAAGTTCGCTACTCTGTGATGATGGCATTCTGCTGGTTGAGCATGCAAAGCGATTTGCTATGCCAGACGCAGTTGGAAATTTGAAACGAAGTCGGCAAGCACGGTATGGGGATACGGTTGTATCGTTTTATCAAAAAAATTTGTAGGGGCTGGGTTTCCCAGCCCGCCATCAACTGTTCACATAGGTCACGACCCCGTAGGGGCTGGGTTTCCCAGCCCGCTATCAACTCGTCTTTCCTCCGCAAGGTAAATTAAAAATATGAAAATTCTGAATCTCCAATCCGGAACGCCCTTTCAAATGGGCAAAGGTAAAAATTGGCGTGTTGTGCATCCCGATATGGGGTCCAAACAGTTGACGCTGAATCATGGGGTTCATGCTCCCGATCAAGAGTTTACCCAGCATTATCACGATGCCTCGGAAGACGCTATCGTCGTTTTAGAAGGGGGCGGGGCTATACGGCAGGGAAGTGTCTATACACCGATTACCGCCGGTGATGTCATCTTTGTCCCAGCAGGAGAAGTCCACGGAACAGTTAATACGACCCCGAACATGGCGCGTTTAATTAGTTTCCAAGCGCCGCCGGATATGGCACTCTATCGCGGGGAACGGGATACGCCTGACACGGCTCCCACGCCTCAAGATGGACACCGAAGTAACGTCCAAGTCATCAACATGGCGAGAAGTGGTCCAGTTTTTGGAAAATCCGCCGAGTGGCGAAGTGTCGTCTCTCCCGAAAAAGGTGCTGTACATCTCTCCTTAGATTACATCTATCTCAATAAAGGGGAAAACTTTGCACATGAACCCATAGATAGCGAAGCAATATATGTGCTGTGGGACGGTTGTGCTGAAGTGATAACGCACGCTGGAGAAAAACACACTTTGGAAAGGCACGATGTCCTTTTCCTCGACCCTAAGGACACTTTTTCACTCTCACAGACCGGGGATGAACCGGCAGCGATCATATCTTGTTGGGCGGTTGCCTCTTCTCGGAGTTAATGGCTTTCAGCAAATTGGCTAACAGCCATCAGCCATCGGCTATCAGGTACTTGTACTATCGGAAACCATCGACTGACGGGTTTTCAGAAAGGAAACCTCTTTGCTGACAGCCGACGGCTATTTTCCTGACAGCCACTGTAAAAAAGGAATTTGATGGAATGAGATCAAATGGGATAGCAGTTTCACGGCAGGGTAACCTCGCTGTGATAAACCACACTAAGTTTGAAATTAAGTTTAACCTTTCAAAAGGAACATGGGATTACATTGATGAGAGCGGTGACACAATTATTCGAAACGGATGCGCACAGATAACCTTTGATGATGGAAGTACCGTCAAAACCGAAGATACTGGTACCCGCGAATTCATCACTGAACTCCCGAAAACAAACACTTTCGGAAGTTATCAACAAATTCGCTTCTCACATGAGGCGACAAGTAAAGGGGTTCGGATAAACACCTATCTCAATTGCTATACTGAACACCCCGCAATACACCTCAAGGTTGGTATCGAAAACCTAAAATCGGAACCGCTCCAACTCTACAGTGTAACGGTGCTTGGGGTTTCGGACAATCGTGGTGCTGTCTTACTTGGAGGACTTCCATCGGATTGTCATCTCTTTATTAATATGCCACCTGTTTCGTCCGGTGTCAGTAAAAGGCTTTATGACGGGTTTTTATTAAGTGAGACCGACGCGATGCATCCGAGCAATGATGGGGTACTTCGCAACACCAAAACCGGAAAGACACTCGTCTTCGGTTTCCTGACGACCGAAAAGTGGTGGCCTCGAATTCAGATTGGTTGTCAAGGCAATAATGGACGCGGGGCGCAAGCACAAAGCAAAAAGTCATCTGTTTCGGGCATTAGTCCCTGGGCACTTTATCATGAGTGGCGGCAGCGATGCAATTCCGGTGAGGAACTTACCACCGAAACAGCGTATATCAACTTTGCGAGTGAAGCCGATGCAGCCTATAAGCATTATATTTCATCGGTGGCAGCCCAGCGCAGCGCACCTGACAGTGATCGTCTTGAGGCACAGACCTCACCTACATATGGTACACCGACCGCCGCGTGGATGCTTTCGGATATACAAGAAGCATTTAACGTAAATACTATCTTGACACAGACGGATGCCCTCGCCGAGAATCCACTGTTTCAACCGAACTCCCCGGGTGGTATTGATTGTATTCAATTGGACGCAACCTCTGAATCGGAATTGGGGCATTTTACGCAAGGTTCAGAGACTTCCCTATCGCAAAACCGTGAAGAAATACAAACAGTTGCCGGTCAGATCCAAGCAAAAGGTTTCAAAGCAGGTATCCGGTTCAATCCATTTTGTGCATCACTTAATTCAGAACTTGTAAAAAGCCATCCAGACTATTGTATACAGGAAAAAACCGCGTCCCGCGGCAGGAGAAGGTATTCCCGTAATCATTCAGCGCGTAGCGGCTACAAACCTGCTACAATCCATCTACCAGAGAGTGGCAAAGAGGTCGCACTCTTAGATGTTTCACACCCAGAAGTGCAGTCGCGTATTCGAGAGCAAACGAAGCAAATGGTTGGCGAATGTGGATATTCACTTATCAACGCCGACTTTACACCTTATACATTAGGGCTCACGAATGCCTCACACAACTTGCGTTGGCACGATAACAGCCTAACCCCAGTTCAACTTTATCGGCTCGCGGGGAAATTGCTCAGAGATGCAATCAATGAAGTGAAATTGGAAAACGTGCTTTTAAAGGATGATGTTCTACTGGCAGGATACAATGTCGTCCCGGGTCCGTGCATCGGTAGTATTGATATTAATACCCCACTCCTCAGCCCTTCCCTTCCGACTGTAGGCGCCGTTTCCAACCGCGCAATCGATTCATGGCATCATCAGCGCGGTACAAAACATCGCCTGAGTCGATATGCAGCACATATGAGGGAGCATAACCTTCTCTGGGGACATGTCTTTGGCGAAATTGCTGTTGATGAACCACGTCCAATCAACGAGGCAATTGTAGAAATGACAGCCGCTGCATTGAGTGGTGGAACAGTCTTCTGCGCAGATCAGTTTGCAACACTGACTTCATCGCGTGCGGAATACTTAGCGAAAATTTTTCCGCTTATAGGCAAGGCGGCTACACCTGTAGATCTTTACGATGAACCTTTTCCGAAATTATGGAGCCTGCCGATGTCAACACCTCATGAAACTTGGCAGCTTGCAGCCGTTTTCAACTGGGACGATCACGAGAATGATGCCTACTTTGAACTGGAGGCACTGGGGTTACCCAAATCTAAAGAATTCCTCGTCCACGACTTCTGGATGCGCCAATATCTCGGAAAAGTTTCACAGAGTGTAACTTTGTTGAATATCCCGCCCCGCTCTGCTAAACTGCTCTGTTTTCGTGAAGAACAGGATGTACCGCAGTTGCTCGCTACGGATATGCACTATACACAGGGTGGCGTTGAGATTCTATCTGCCGGGTGGGATGCACACAGCCAAAGCTATCTGCTCGTTTGCAAACCCCTTAGACAAGCTAAGGGAACCTGCTTTATTCATGTACCAGAGGATTACCTACCCATGAGTGTGGCGACTTATGGAAGTGATTATCAATATGATTGGGACAAACCTATTTACAAACTAACCTTTACAAAAGCACAACCGGATCAGTTAGCGCATGCCAGTGTTCACTTCGCGAAAACTTCGGGCGGTAATCTGTAGTTTCAACCTCGCTTGGTTTCATGAAGATTAATTTATTAATTCGGTAATTTCCTGTTCGTACAAAGCAAAGCTG
Organism: uncultured bacterium; assembly: GCA_964523645.1. Taxonomy (GTDB): domain Bacteria; phylum Poribacteria; class WGA-4E; order WGA-4E; family WGA-3G; genus WGA-3G. The sequence goes on from CAZGAW010000090.1 coordinate 21,550, forward strand.
CCCCGCCGCTGGCGCGGTTTCTAGAGGAAACACCCTATCAAAAACACCTCGCCTTCCCGTGAGTGTATAGTTAATTGCGGGATTTACTATAATTCTAAAATCTAAGCAATATTAAATAATAACTTCCGATTTTCAGATAGGTCTCAAACCCGTAGGG
>CAZGAW010000091.1:0-21581 GCA_964523645.1 uncultured bacterium
GTGAAAACTGATCTTTAGTTCCGCGAATAGGTATATCGCTATACTTTGTCGGAGTCCCTTTAAAGGGTGAACATAAATAATGGTTTGCAATTTATGTGCCAGCTCAAGAATGGTATTATGGTGACGTTAGAAATATTGCCTTATAAACGGTAGAGATCCACACACTCCACTCGTAGGGATTGGGTTACCCAACCCCTACGGTGCCCGCTGAGTGCACAAATAATTATGGGCTTTACTATAAAAGATAAAGATACTTGGAAGAACACTGCACCAAATAGGGCAGACGATACTAACAGATGCCCAAATTTGTGCAATAATCTTGGTACTGTCTTCCTTTTTTGCGTCAACACCAGAGGATCATTTTGTAATCTATAGTGACGCGAGTTAAAGGCGAAATGGTTGCCTAATTCTAAAAAAAATAAAAAATAAGAGGGAATAGATCGCGTCTATCCGCTTTGATGTGTCCTGATAGGAAAGTGTAGGAAGGTGTTTGCTTGAAGGATGAATGGATTGCCGAGTGCCGTTTAGAGCGATAGGATGCCGCCCTCAACGAGCATCGGGGCACCCGTCATGTATCTGGATTCGTCGGAGGCTAAGTAAACCGCTGCCCAAGCAATGTCTTCCGGTTCACCGATGCCGAGTGGATGCATGTCTTTGATTTCTTTGTTGATTGCTTCCGGGTCCGGCTGCTGCGATAGGAATTCTTGATAGAGTTCGGTGTTAATCGTGCCGGGGCAGAGGCTGTTAACACGGATGTTGTCTTCAGCATAGCGAACCGCCATGCTGCGTGAAAGGTGTACGACAGCGGCTTTGGAGGAGGTATAGGCGGGATGCATCGGAAATCCGACATAAGCAGATTCGCTTGCCATGTTGATAATCGAACCGCCACCGGCTTCGCGCATCAACGGGATAATCGCCCGTGAGACGAGATAGATGCTCTTCACATTAACGGCGTATTGCCGATCCCAGTCTGCTTCGGAGATCTCTTCTAATTCGCCTACGACAGCAATACCGGCGTTGTTGAACAGCACGTTTGGATTACCGAGTTCGGACGTGACCCGTGCAACAGCATTCTCAATCTGCGTTGTGTCCGTTATATCACACTCACAGAAGAGGGCGGTTCCACCGGAGTCTTGAATCTGTTGCGTGGTTGCTTCGCCGCGCTCGGCGTTGATATCCCAAATAGCGACAGCTGCATCTTCACTTGCAAAGAGTTCTGCACTTTTCGCGCCAATACCGCGTGCGGCACCGGTGATAACAGCGATTTTATCTTTAAGTCGATTTGGCATACGGGATCCTTTTTATGCGGAGGTTGGTACCATTTTTTAAAGAAATCTCAGAAAGGCATTGAAATGCTAATTTCTGCGGCGGGGTTGTGTGCAGGCTTTCCACTGACAACAATTTCGACCTTACAATCCAACTTCCTGATGAGTAAAAATAGGGATTCAATAGAAAAGTCATCAAGGAGTCCCTCTGAGAGTGCAGAGAATTGGGATTTGCTGAGCTCCAGCATTTTAGCTGCTTTACGCCGCGTAAGTCCACTTTCGGTTATAATGCTATTGATTATTAAGGCAAGGCGGGTTTTCGCAAGGTATTCCTCTGGGTTGGGAACCTCCAAATCTTTAAATATATTGCCGCTACCTTTTTCAATTTCAATTTTTTCTTCAGTCATTTTATCTCTCCGTTCGGGCGTGCTCTTTTGCTATGTTTAAGCGTCTACGGATTAAATCAATTTCCTTTTTTGGAGTCTTTATTCCTCGCTTTGATTTCTTCTGGAAACAGTGGAGGACATAAATCAAATCTCCCAGATTCGCCACATAAACCGCCCGATAGGTATCACGAGAATAATCTCGCACAATTTCATACACTCCCGAAAATCCCCGCAAAGGTTTAGTTTTGTCAGGAGTTTTCCCACTCTGCGCCTCTTCCAGTGCATAGCCAATTTTTCTCCGAACATTCGTAGGAAATTCTAAGAGCCGCTTCTTGGAGTCCCCAACCCAGAAGACGGGTCGCATTTGTTCGTCTTGCATAGGTAAATTCTATCAAATCCAAAAAGATTTTGCAACGGTTCTTCGTGTCACACAGTTAGAGACCTCGCAGGAGGGACACCCACCGTTCCCATGCGGCTTTCGTAGCGGATTTCTGTGCTTCGTTGGCGTCTTCTGCCATACCACGTCTCAGGAAGGCATGACCGACCCCTTCATAGATAACGGGATCGTAGGTGACGTTTGCGGCATCCGCAGCGGCTTTAGTAGCATCAATCGTTGCGTTGATACGGTTATCGCTCTCGCCGTAAAAACCGTATACGGGTACTGATATTTTAGGGACATCCGCTGGTGCTGCAGCGCGACCGTAGAACACAAAGCCAGCGGCTATTGTATCGGAATGGACGGCGTAGCTGAACGTTTGACCGCCGCCCCAGCAGAATCCGGAAACCGCGACCTTTTCATTGGTTGATGGCAGGTCTCGCGCATATTGCTGGATGGCATCCAGATCGGATGCAACTTGGGAGGGAGAGAGTTCGCGGATCGTCCGTCGAACATCATCACCGGAGTCGAAACTTTCTGTGCCACCACCGTCAGGTCCCATACCGGAAAGTAGATCTGGACAGATTGCGACAAACCCTTCAGCGGCGAGTGTGTCTGCCACGAGCCGGATCCAATCGGTGAGTCCGAAAATCTCATGGATGACGATGATAGCGGTTGCGGGTTCTTTGACCTCTGGATACACAACAAACGTATTGACGGTCCGAGCGTCAGCTGTTGTGACTTTCACCCATTCGCCGTGGCGGGGTGATGCTTCGAGTTGCGTTTTTATACTATCAGCCCCAGCGTTTCCGATTGCTGATAAACTGATAACAACACCTAACATGAGAACATGGGATATTTGCATATTTTTCCCTTATTTTTCGTTTGCTTTGTGAATAATGGATTCGACGACTTTCTGCATTTCGGACGCGGGCAGTGCACCGATCAGGAAGAAGTGGATTTTCGCGCCCGACCATCTGAAGGTATCCGCCCCTCTGAAGAGGCGTTTATACACAGTTATCCCTCCGAGTTCAATCTCGGTTTCTTCTCTACGGTCTCTGTCCCTGATACGAGGCAGTTTGCCTGCTTTTTCAAACAGCGTGAAATTTACCAATCCGTCTGTATATTCAAGAAGAATTGAGTCATTCTCCCGACTTTTGATAAGACGGACATCCTTTAGTTGAAACCCAGGCGGCAGGTATTCAGGTTGGATGGGTTTAGTTTTGATCTTTTTTTCCGCATTCGCAAGCGAAATTGAGGAGCTGCGCGGGGGGCTCGGTTTAATCTCTTTTTTTAAGGTTTTCCATTTACGTTCCACGGCTTCAGGCTTGAAACTAATGCGTGTATAGACAAACATATCCTGAAGCACGCCTTCAGCGTCGAGGTCCTCTACCCGCAAGATAACACCGTTTTCACGAGCAAAGAAGATTCGTTTTGAGGGTCTACCGGCGAATTTGGGTGTGATCGTTAGGATATTCGTTTCATAGTTCATTATTTTTTCTGTGGATGCTGATTCTTCCAAGTTGTAATTTTGGGCGATTAATTGGATTTCTTCCTTTGAAAACTGGCTTCTACTTTGTCGCCATTCGTGCCGGTCCCGATTTGTTTCCTGCCGGTCTCTGCGATTCTCGTTATCATCTCTTCGTCTGTCGTTGCCCCGGTGTTCATTTCTGTTTCTCGATCCGTCGGATGCGTGTCGTTCGCCGACTATGGATACCACTTTCCGATACGAAGCATCTATAGATTTGTGAATAACTACTTCTTCAAAGGTGCGCGTGCCCCTTGACGAGCTAAACGTCTTCAAGCGTAATCCCACATAACTGACTTCGCGTTCGGCTTCTGCAATGCGTTCGAGTGTGCTGATGTCGGCAAAAAGTGTGTGCGGTGTCCACAGCAAAAAGGCTAAAACTACAGAATGAAGAATGAGATATTTATGGATTCGCATAAATTCACCTATCGGTTGCCTTGGTGATAAATTTAATCCCCTACATTTTCCAGATAGAGATCGAGAAAGAGTTCAGTATCGTCGGCGGTTCCTGTCATTGCGTTATCGCCATCTATTGGCGTTGCGTCGATTGATTTGACGACGTTTGACTTCAACGGGTTGTCTTCGAGTTGTTCAGTGTAAAGCCCGAAATAGAGGTCGAGCGTCTCTTCGTATTGCGGGGCAGTCGGATAATAGTAGAGTGCTCCCAAAATCAGTACGAGCGTCAGAATACCGGTTGCGCCGGCTGTAACAGGACGCAAAAACCAGCGTCCAAAATCGGGCAACCATCTACGAATATCAGAGAACCACGGTGTACGCGTCGGTTCCTGGGAATCTGCCTTTGATGTCTGTTTGCGTATCTTTGCCATCACTGCGTTCTCAATTGATGCTGGTGCCTGATGCTCAAGTCCTTTGATCCGCTCACGATTTTGGCGGAACGCTGACAGCATATCGGAACACTCGTCGCAGGAGTGGAGGTGTGCTTCAATCCGTTCTCGCGCAGCAGGTGCCAATTCGTTATCCAAATAGGCGGATAGTTCATCCTGAAACTGCGTGTGTATTTTAGCCATCACTGTCTCTTTAAGCGTTGCTGGCACTCGACACTCAATATTTGTGACCCTCTGACGGTTCGTTTGAAACGCCGACAACATATCAGCACACTCGTCGCAGGAACGCAGATGTGCCTCAATCTGCTCGCGCACGGCGGGAGTTAATTCATTATCTAAATAAGCGGATAATTCCTGTTGGATTTGTTGATGGTTCATATTTTCAATCGAGAATAGCGGTAACAAGTATTTACCACTCGACTCGCTCCAGTTCTTTTTTTAACGCTTTCCGGGCTTCGTGTAACCGGGATTTGACGCGTCCGAGCGTGCATCCCAGAATTTCTGATATTTCTTCGTAAGCCATATCTCGTAGCTCCCGCAGCACCAGAATTTCTCTATGACTCTCTTTTAGTTTTGCGAGGGCGGCGTGAACAATTTCTTTCTCTTCGGTTCGCAGCGCCTGATCTTCTGGTGTCGATGTATCAAGGGGTACCCACGGTTGTGAATCGTCAATTTCCGTTGGATCGGTTTTTCGGCGTTGATACTGATCTATGTGATTGAGGCACTTGTTTTTGACGATTCGGTAGAGCCATGTAGAAAATCGGGATCGGAATTGGAATTTTCCGATGTTCTCCCATGCGGAGAGGAATGCATCTTGCGCGACATCTTCAGCGTCTTGGTGATGACCGAGCATACCGTAAGCGATATTGTAAACCCAGTGTTGATATTGAATGATAAGGGTTCCCATTGCATCGGCGTCACCATTTTGACAACGCAAGACAATCTCACGTTCCTGCGCGAGATCTAATTCTTCTGTCTTGCTTATCTCCGAATAGGTTTCCATAGTCGCTCTAAGGGTTGCAACGGGCATGCTTCTTCTCCAAACTGCTAAGATAAAGAAAGTGCTTCGTTCAATTCAGAGCCGTTCAGTTCCCCAATAGCCCTCATTTGCTGGATATAAAGAGAAACTGAATGGCGCTCTTGTTCAATTGGACATCTAACAAAACAAAAGGTTCGTTTTATTTTATTGAGGCACGTTTTCCTTACCCGGCGTCGTTTGGAGCTGCTTGAGTTTGCCACTACCATTCGGCCATCTGCCGAGTGCAATATCCTGCTCCTGTTTTTCAAACGTTACTGTGTCAAGCACTTGATTGCCACGTATATCGGTATCAACGAGCATTACAGTTTCACCGTTACGGGACAATTTGAAGTTCGCATGGAGTCCGACATCGGCTTTCCCGTCTTCATCTAACCACACAAGGAGATAGCCGTGTGCTGGAATCGTCGTATTCTCTGGAAATTCCCATTTTTTAGGGTTGTCCATTTTATCTGTCAGGTACATTCCAGAGAGATTCACGACGTTGTTAGTGAGGTTGTGCAGTTCAAGCCAGTCTTCGTGTTGTCCTTGCGGGTCAGTGAGACTCTTGGTGTTGGCTGCCATCAGTTCGTTAATGACAACTGGCGTTTCTTTCGCAACAGGGACATTAACGTAGTACTGTGCCGCGCCTTGTTCTGATCTTGCCGGTGAAAAGGCAGTTGTTCCGTGTGTCTTGACGGCGTTTGCTTCTACGTAATAGTTGACTGTGGTACCTGCGGAAAAACCGGGAATGTGTCCAACGTAACTATCCCCATTTTTTGTCATCGGCACCTGATTGAAAACGACATACCGGTCAGCACTATAATACAACGAAACCGAATCAAAGGCAATAGATTTATCAAGTGTCGCTTTAACCGAGACGGGTTGATTCGCTACGGGAGGCGTGTCAGATCCGATCTCAACCGAAATAATCTTCGGAACGGATCCACTAAGTTCGGGGTGATTGCTCAGATGCTCACGGCGTTGGTTGACAAATCGCTTGAGGTCTTCGGGGACACCGGTTGTAAATTCTTCATATTCGTATAGTTTCTTATCGTCTTGCTGAACCTCTGCATCAATAAGCGTTTGATATTCCTTGATAATTGGTTCCAACACTTCCCAATCGAGCCATTCATCCGTGACGGTGCGGACATGTGCGAGGTAACGGGCGCGCCATTCTGGGTTTGAAAGCAGTCGTTTAATAAGTGGACGTGCAGCATTGTCTTCATGCGCAACCGGAGATACCATTCCGCTTTCTAAGTCTCCCCACGACCAACCGCCGGGACCGCCGCCCCCTGGACCGCCTCGACCCGATCGACCAAATCTGAGGCTTTCATTGTTATCGTGTGGTATGAGATGGAATCTACCGTTGACATCTTGGTAGAGTGCGTAATCGCCACCTTTGTGGATGTAGCCATCATCATCCATAAAGACGTTCGAGACGGCGAGTTGCCACAGCACCTGATCGATGTTAAGGATGGATGGAAGTTTTTCCACAAGTTTCGCGTCAGGTGTGGAATCGTCAAGCATTTTAGTGAGTGCAATAAGACCTTCCCAAGGGTTTTCGACATTCTTTGTTTTAAGTTGATATGTTTCTTGATAGGCGGTTGGGTCGTCTCCGACGTAATTTAAGGCGCCTCCTCTACCGGGACCTATTTTCCAGCGGATACCGTCTTTTGTGTCAAACCACTCGGCGAGAAAATCTTTGTTATATTGTTGAAGATTGATATAAACGCCCCAATTTTCGCCGTTGATGACGAGTTTCACAAGGTTTGTTTTCATCGCAGGGATGTAGTCGCGAGAAATTTGATTGTAGAGTACTTCACGAAGGAAAGAGCCATCGACATGCCCGTTGAGTAGATTCAGTGTTTTGTAACCGTAGAGGCGTTGTCCATCTTCACCATAGTCAACGGCAATGTTGAAAGATTTTTTCTCTGATCCGACTGTGAAGTAGGAAGAGGTGCCTCGGAAATGAACACCGACTTCTGGGTAGACCTCTCCATCAACAATCAGTTCTGCTGGAACTTCAATGTCCGTGCGATAAAATGCTTCCATCTGTTCGTACCAGTCTTCGTGATGAAATCGCAGATAAAGGGTACGGAGTGTTTGCGCATCGTAGAGTGGAGGCGAATTTTTTGGGGTAGCAGGAATGCTTGCCTGCACATCGATGTGAACACCCTCACGCACTTTTTCTTCGTTGATTGAAGGCAAATCTCCACCGCCTCGGGTGCTGAGTGCTGCTTGTCGCTCGGCACCTGTGAGTTTCCCGTTCTTATCTTCGTCGAATTGATCGCGCAATTTTTCGGGAGGTTGAGGTCCGCGACGTCCACCGCGTCCGCCACCGAAGGGTGGCATTCCGCCGCGCCCGCCAAAACCTCTGTTAGGATCTTGGGCACCCTGCATTCGCTTAATTTCTTCGTTTGTAAGTTTATTGCCTGTGAGTGCTTCCATACTTGTAACCCGGAGCATGAGATCGTTTTCTTCATCGCTGAGGGCACCGTTTTTGTCGAGGTCAAACCGTTTCTGTTCATCTGAGAGTTTTGGCGATTCCTGATTATCTTGAGCGTTTGCGTGTATTGTCCAACTAATAGTTATTAGTACAATGAGGATTATTGATTTAAGGTGTTTCATGATATTCTCCTTTTTTAGGGGTTATCAGTTATCAGGAGTCGGCGGTCAGTTAAAGAGATATAGTGTTTAACCAAATCCGCTTTTAACCAACAACTGACACTGATTCTCCTGACAACATCGAAAAGTTCGCTGTTTCTCCACCTGCTTTGTTCATTCCTTATCCATTTTCACTTCTGTAACACCCTCAATTCCTGAAAGTTCATTGAAGAAAGCGAGCCATTCCTGCGGATTCGCCAATCTAACCCGGAATGTTAGTTCCACCTGCTGTGATTTTTTGATTCGTTGTTCAAGTAAGCGTTCATAAATCAGGTGCTTATTGAAAGCAGCACGGTAAACGGTTTCAAAGTTCTGATCAGGGGGCAGGCAAAATTCCAGGCTAAATTCGTTATCATCATCGAAGCGTTGGTGCCAGTGATACATACAGAGGATAATGATACCGATAAGGAATGTTGCCAGAATCGCGACAGATGGGTTTCCTGCACCGACTGCCATGCCAGCAGCTAATGCGTAAAAAACGAAGCCGATGTCGCGTGGATCTTGGATAGCCGTACGGAACCTGATAATAGACAAGGCACCTACGAGACTAAACGCCCGGGCGATGCTGTCCCCGATAATCACCATCACCACAGAAATCAACATACACAGGATGATGAGTGTGTCGGTAAACGATTTTTGTGGAACTTTGGCGTGTGTCCACACGTAGATATTAACAATAAAAACACTCAGCGCGAACGCAAGTATCAATCTCAGGGTGTCAGCCCCAAGCGTGACAAGCGGTGGCAGCGTTAAAAAATCTTGTAATATGTTCATTCCAGTTTGCCGATTAGAGGGTTGCGTTACAGTCTATCACAATTAGACAAGTATGTGTAGAAATTGTTGAAAAATTGTGTTCCGCGAATGGGGGGTAGGGCAGGATTGATGGTATTGTAAGGGCGGATTACTTGATGATTCCGCCCGTTTTTCAGCGGAGAAATTCTGGGCTATACTTATTTAGATTCCGCTTCCGCTCCGTAAAGGGCGATATGATCAATCATACCGATTGATGATCCTAATACAACGCGAATGGCATCTGTAGAGAGAGGGGCGCGAATGATATACGGGGATTTTCGGATCGGCGTTTTAATCGCTTTGACGATTCGCCAATTATCTTCTCCCATCCGGGCATAAACGGTCATGTTTCTCAGCGGTTCAATCGGATCAAAGTGGATTTCGATTCGACTGATAGATCGTCTTTCGGGGAGTATCCATTTCTGAATTGCCCCTGTACCACTCTCGGACAGTTCGTAAGCCTCCGTCATACCACTATCGACGCGAACGGTGTTCTGCGCTGCCATCGAAAGACAACCGAGCGTCACAAATGGGAGTAGGGCAAATACGAAAGCAGTGTAGATAGAATTTTTAAGGCGGATCATAAGTTGTTTCTCCTGTTGTTTTATAGCAAATTATAGAAATATCTGGACATTTCAGAAGTTTTTGGGAGCAGAAATCCGAAGGAAAATATCCTACCCACTATAGTGTATAGGTAATTGTAAAATCTACCATAGTAATATTTTCGATTTATTCTTATGTTTGGGCTTCATGACGGATCAGGACTCCAACGAATATCCCTGAAAAGCCCAGAATTGCCAGCGCGTGCGGTGCTGCTTCGGCGAACATCGCCTCTGATGTGTAACTCCAGACGTTGAGCGCAAGGGTTTCATATCCAGCTGGCGATAAAAGAAAGGTAAGCGGGAGTTCCTTCATTGTTGCGAGGAAAACAAGTGCCGTGGCGGTAAGCATACCACGCGTGAGAATTGGAAAAAGAGTCCTGAAAAATGCTTGTATCGGTGAATATCCAAGCGAGCGAGCTGCTTCTTCCAAATGGGGTGAGGCTTGGTAGAGCGAACTCCGCACCGGTCCGATGGCCTCTGCGAGGAAATGTAAGGTGCACGCGTAGATTAACACCGGTAACGTTTTGTAGATAAAAGACACGGTATTTAAGACGAAAAAGATGAGGGATAAAGCGAAGGCGAGGGGTGGTATAGCGTAAACGATGTAGGCGGCACGTGATAACATGTTTGAGATTCGCGACGGATATCGGACACCTACATAGGCGAACGGTACTGCAAAAAACGCACACAGGAGCCCCGCAGGTATTGCAATCGACAATGAACCAATAAGGGCATTCGCAAGACCTTCCAATGCGGTGGTATCGAATCCTCTGAACATCCAAAGGAGGACGGCACCGGCAGGGATAACGACAGTTATGAGTGAGAGTACGCTGAGGTAGAGGTAAGCCGGGGCGCGCCATATACCGAGAAGAATCTGTGGCAGCTGGCGGGAAACGCCACTCCCTGCGCGGTGGAGAACCACTTGATTCAACAATTTTGCCTCCGTATAGAGCAGGCACGCAGTGAAAACCAGAAGCATAAGGGCAAGCCATGCCGCATAGACGTGCTCGAAAGAGAGTGTATACTCTATGTAGAGTGCGTAACTAAAGGTCTCGTAACGCATCAGTGACACCACGCCAAAGTCACCGAGTACGTGTAGACTGATGAGTAAGCCGCTGGCATAGAAGGCAGGACGAAGTTGGGGTAGGACGACGTGAAAGAAGGTTTCGCGATAGCGGTAGCCGAGACTTCGGGCAGATTCCTCAAGGCTTGGATCGAGTCCTAACAGGGCGGTACGTAGATTTAAAAAAAGATAAGGACTTGTGTAAGCACTCAGTGCGAGAAGTGCACCCCAGTAACCGCTGAGACGTGGGATACTTGTACCGAAAAATTGGGCAACGATACCCGTATTTCCACCGAGCGCCAAGAGGGCGTACGCCATTACATAGCCTGGGATAGCGAGGGGCAACACGCACAGCACTGTGAAGAAACGTTTTCCCTTCAGGTTCACTCTGGTTGTTAACCATGCTGCGGGGGTTGCCAGAAGGATATCTAACGCGAGAACACCACCGGTCAGCAGTAGTGTGTTAAAGAAGAGTCTCGCGTTTCGCCAGCGGAAAACGATCTGCATAAGCGCAGAGCCTTCCGCTGAAAACGCTTTGACGAGCAGGTACACCAACGGAATCAGTCCACCAATGCCTACCGCAATCGCAGGGATGAAGAAATAGCGTTGTGCGGTTATTGTTCTTGGTTTTGGCATCCGATTCCCGTTACCTCAACTGCCTAACTCGTGTGGCTGTTTCTTATAGAATCTCAGCGTGCCTCAACAGTTTAACTGTACCGTCAAGATCGTCTATGTCGTTGAGATTGAATGTCGGCGCCAATTGAAGCAGTTCAGAGAGGGGTAACAGATTCGCGTGTGGTGTTACACCTTCAATGGCAGGATATTCAAAAACATCACGGGTGAAGTATTGCTGTGCTTTGGTAGATAACAAGAATTCCACAAACTTCAGGGCTGCTTCTTTGTTCTTGCTACTTTTTAACAATCCGATGCCCGCAATATTGACGAGATTCCCTGGATCGCTTGCTTTAAAGAAGGTTTGTGCTACAGGAAAATTAGCATCTTTGCTTTTGAAGCGGAGAAGGTAGTAGTGATTCGGCAAACCGAGATCGATTTCACCTGCAGCGAGTGCTTCTATGATGGGTGTATTTTTCGCGTATTTTTTCGCACCATTTGCTTTCATACCGCGTAGCCATTCTTCTGTGCGTTCTTCACCGACTTGTACGCGTAGAGAAGTGACAAACGCCTGAAAAGAAGCGTTCGTTGGTGCCCAACCGACTCTGCCTTTCCACATCGGTTGTGTTAAATCGAAGATGCTTTGGGGAAGTGCTTCCATTTTAACGCGTTCTGGGGCGTATGCGATTGTGCGCGCCCTACCGCTTGTCGCTACCCAGAAGCCTTCAGCATCTCGGAAACCCGAAGGAACCTTTGTAAGTATGGATTCTGGTAGTTTTTCAAACATCGCCTTTTTGCTAACCGCACCGAGTGCGCCGGCATCCTGTGCCCAGAAGAGCGAGGCGGGACTTTTGTCGCCTTCTGTTAAGAGTGCAGCAGCGAGTTGTGTCGTCCCTGCGTAACTCACCTCGACTTGGATACCACTCGCCTCTTCAAATTGCTTGATAATCGGTTCAACGAGGCTCTTACTTCGCCCAGAATAGAGAGTCAGCGTTTCGGCGTAGACTGTCCCAATAAGCGTGAATAAAAGTAAAATTAACGAAGCGTAACCGAACAAATTGGATCGATTGGTAAACATAGTGTCTCCTTGTGGTAATTAATGGACTGTAGATTTGAATCAAATCTGATATAAATTTAGTCAGATTGGGTTGCGAAAGGTTCATTTTTTCAATAAGTGCTTAATACGCGTTTGTCAAGGCTTTGGTACTATGCGCCAGCGTGTGTTCATACCTGCCGTAATATGATCTGTAACGTGGCAGTGATAGAGCCAGTTGCCGGGTGTTTTCGCTGTCATGTCAACTGTAACCATAGAGCCGGGCAGAAGTTCTACAACGTCGGTGCGTTTTCCTGCGTTCAGCACGGTTTGACCGTGCCAGTGTGCGGTGTGCATATCGACTTCCGTACCTAACCCAATGAGATACCAGCGCACCTTGTCGCCCTGTTCGACTTCTAACCCCTGTAAATTGCCGAAGATTAACCCGTTGATAGCGTGTTTGAGGTTGCCCTCTTCAGCTTCCTCAGGGGATTCATACGCCGCAGTTTGTCCGCTTTTAACGATTTTGCGGTCATTTTCATTGAAGACCAGGAACAGGGTCGTAAACGCTTTATCAATATCTTTGGGACGTGGATCATCTTTGCTACGTTCCATTCCCTTTTTGGTAACGACAATGCTACCAATCAAACCGTCGTAGACTTCGGTAACAGCATCAACGTGTGAGTGATAAAGCCAAACAATAGACGAAGGATCATTGGGCCCTGGGGCAGCATCGCTATCGGCTTCCCAATGATAGGTGAAAGTACCGCCTGGCGGGACGGCAGCACCGGAGCCTTTCATATCCGCGCCTTCGTTCGCTTCGTCGTATTGCAATCCGTGTACGTGGATACTGAGCGGTTTGTCAGCGCGATTGAGGAAATGTACTCGAACACTATCGCCTTCAACAGCGTGTAGTTGTGGCCCGAGTATGCCCATCCAATCGGGTTGTTCGACTTGGGTCGTGTAGGTGTTATCGGTATATTGGATGTAGCGGTATTTTTCATACACAAGTGCTTTCCCCCAAACGTCCAACCCCATTGCCGGTCTGATGAGATTTTGTCCACTGGGGGCGTAGTTCCATTCGACTTTTTCAGCAGTGATCCAGTATTCGCGCGTTGCGGCTTCAGTGAAGCTGGTAAAGCAGTGAAGTAGAACACTTAGAAGTATAAGAAGTGTATAAAACGGGAATTTCAGGTTTTCCCGATTGAGCGGGGAACGCGGTTGGCGGATATTCCATGTTAATTTTGTGATATTGAGACTCATTTTCAGAAACCCAGACTTTAAAGCGGACTCCATAAAAGATTAAACCTCGTCCGGTTAAATTTGCATTGAATTATACCACAAAAAGTAGGGGGTGTCAAAAAAATCTAAAATTTCTTGTTTGTCTATTTATACTGTTATCTTTTAACTTCAATCTATTTGAGGATCGAGCGCATCTCGGAGGGCATCACCAAGAAGGTTAAACCCCAAGACTATCAGGAAAATAGCAATTCCAGGCGCGGTAACAGTCAACGGCGCACGGCGGATAAACTTTCGGTTTTCATTGAGCATTGCCCCCCATTCGGGTTCGCCAATCTCGGCCCCGAGTCCGAGGAAACTCAGTCCTGCGGCATCTAAGATGGCTGCACCGATCCCTAAAGTCGCTTGGACAATCAGCGGCGCGATGCAGTTCGGGAGAACAGTGGTGAGCAGAATGCGCTTGTCGCTGGCACCGATGACCTTCGCAGCGACGACGTAATCTAACTCGCGAACTTTCAGGACAGCGGCACGCAAAATTCGGGCGTATTGTGGGATATAAACGATGGAGACGGCGATAATCGCGTTTGTGAGACTCTGTCCCAAAATGGTAACGATAACCATCGCGAGGAGAATACTCGGCATTGCGAGCATCATATCCATCAGGCGCATAATTAGATTGTCGAGTCTGCCACCGTAGTAGCCTGCGATTGCCCCGAAGAGGGTCCCAAATCCGATGGAGAAGGTCATCGCGATGAGTCCGACCTTTAGAGATATGCGCGTTCCATAAACAATTCTGCTGAAAATATCGCGCCCAACCCCGTCTGTACCGAGATAGTGTGAACTCGACCAACCGTTGAGGCGTTCAACAACATTAGCATGTCTCGGATCATGCGTTGCGATAAGCGGTGCGAAAATGGCAATGAGAATGAAGAACAGTATAATAGATGCCCCGATAGTAGCGGAACGGTGTCTTAAAAGTTTCCGAAAGACGTATTGTTGGGTGGTACCGGTTGTTGCGTCGTTCATTTGGCTTCGTCTCCGACTCGAATGCGTGGGTCAAAATAGGCATACAACAGGTCCACGATAAGGTTGACGAACATAAAGACCGTTGCAACAAACAGTACGCCCCCCTGTACCGCGCGGACATCACGCGCCTCAACGGCGGCACGCAACCATGAGCCAAGCCCGGGCCATGAGAAGATATGTTCGGTTAAAATCGCTCCACCTAATAGATAGCCGAATTCCAAGCCGATAATTGTCAAAACAGGCACCATACTGTTCTTCATTGCATGTTTGCTGATGACTTTCCACTGGGGCAAACCTTTCGCGTAAGCGGTCGTAATATAGGGTTGATTTAGCACTTCAAGGAGGCTGGATCGGGTCATCCGAGCAATAATCGCTAATGGGATCGTGCCTAATGTTATCGCGGGGAGGATGAGATGCGTGATGGCGTTCCGAAAGGCAGGAAAGTTTCCAGTAATTAGGGTATCGATGAGATAAAAACCTGTGCGAGACTGTACATCTAAATCCAAGACGACATCCAAGCGTCCCGTGCTTGGGAGTATCGGCAGGAAATATGAAAAAAGCAGGATGAGCATTAATCCGAGCCAGAAGATGGGCATAGAGATACCGGCGAGGGATATTGACATGGAGAAATAATCTAAAAACGTTCCACGAGAGACCGCAGCGATGATACCTGCTGCGATACCGAAAAAGATCGAAAATGCCATCGCAGCGAGGGTCAATTCAGCGGTTGCTGGGAAATAGCGTTTAATTTCGTCGATGACGGGTTGCTTAGTTTTAAACGAGCGTCCGAAGTCAAGATGTGCGACATCCCACAAAAATTTGGCGTATTGCTGGTACAGGGGTTTATCAAGTCCCATCTCTTCTCGTAGTTCAATGAGTGCTTTTTCGGTTGCGCGTTCTCCCAAAATGGCGACGGCGGCATCGCCGGGGATGAGGTGCACCATCAGGAACACGAGCAGCGATACCGCCAAAAGGGATAAACCGATCGAAAGAAAGCGTTGAAGAAGATAGGAAAGCAAAGTTGAAACCTTCCGTATTTTTTAACGATTATATCTGAGTGGGGTGTCCGTCGTTAAAACATTAGAAAAAAGGATTGTGTAATTTCTCTTCACCCACAGTAGTAGAAGGACCATGCCCCGGAAAGAGTCTAACCGTATCTGGAAGCGACAATAGATTGTCTCGGACGCTCTCAATTTCGTCCTGAAGGGAGATGTTGGGACCCCCAACCGAGCCAGCGAAGATCGCATCGCCGACGAACCCAACGTGCTGCGTGAGGAAGCTACATCCGCCGGGGGTATGCCCGGGGGTATTGACGACGCTTACTGTGAGTTCACCAACGGTAAGGGTATCTCCGTGTGCTACTTCACGAAGTCTTGTTTCACTCCGCGGTTTCGGCTCATCTTCATGGATGTAAGTTTCACATCCGGTAGCAGTTTGGATCTTCGGTAAGCCATCGGTGTGGTCGCTGTGGGCGTGTGTCAAAAGAATTGCTGCGGGATTCACATTGTGGACATCTAATTGTTCCAAGACGAGGTCTGGGTGTGCAGCAGTGTCAATAATCGCTGCATTATTAGTTGATTTGCAGATGAGGAGATAGGCGTTGACGGGCCACCCGCCGACCGGCGCGCTAATGGTGATTACCTCAAAGTCTGCATCGCTAATTTGTTGCGGCGGATCGGGTTCCCACGTTTCTGTCGCAATATCGAGCAGCTTGGCACCGTCCAAATTCAGGATTTCTGCGAGCCGAAAGACTTGCGTTTCTGTCGGTTTTAAGGTATACTGTTCCATACGGGCGAGGTCTGCCTCTGTGATGTTTGCT
This sequence comes from uncultured bacterium, assembly GCA_964523645.1. Lineage (GTDB taxonomy): Bacteria > Poribacteria > WGA-4E > WGA-4E > WGA-3G > WGA-3G. The sequence continues at coordinate 16,269 of CAZGAW010000091.1, forward strand.
GCAGTAGCAATCTGGCTGTGAGACAAGTTCTGCCCGCGTCGGGCTTTGCCAATGATGTCACCGAATTCATCTTCAAGTGCGTATGCCATGGGGGTGTTCTCCATACATATTAGTTTAAAGAACATTGTAGCAAAAAATTCGGTATAATACAATTGAAAATGGCAGATATCGAATGGGAGGCGTTCTGATGAATATTCTGAAGAAAGGTCATGAACAAACGGCAATATCTCTCACGCCGTTAGAAACCGATATGACGTTGGAAGATTTTCTTGAGAGCGATTTAGAGAGATACGAATACGTAAAAGGAATGCTCATACCGACGCCCCCAACATCAGGTGAACATGGTGAAATTAGTTCTAATGTACAATGGTATCTATATTCACACGTCTGTGAGAATCAACTTGGTCGTGTTTATACATCGGACACTGGCTTTCGGATTGGTGAACGGGTATTGATGCCAGATATTGCGTTTGTTTCATTAGAAAGATTGCCTGACGACAGGCGTAAAGTATTTTCAATCCCACCAGATCTGGCGGTCGAAGTTGTCTCACCGACAGATATTCAGTATCGTGTTATTGAAAAGGCTTTCGCCTACCTGGATGCCGGACCCCGTCTTGTTTGGGTGATTGAACCTGTTGGGAAAACAGTAACCGTCTATCGTTCTAAAACAGACATCAAAACGCTCACGTTTGAAGACACACTCACGGGTGAAGATGTTGTTGAGGGGTTTTCGTGTCAAGTCGCAGCACTTTTTGAATAGATATAATAATTTATAATGGAGGGACGGGCAATGGATCCACGAAACACCCGCGAATTCAAACAAGAAATGCCCCTGCCTGAACACAGTAAGATGACGCTGGAGGAATTTCTTGAAAGTGATTTAGAGGGATATGAATATGTAAAAGGAGAATTGATACCGATGCCAGCTGCATCATGGGAACACGGAATCGTCAGCGCGCGGGTTTTTCTACACTTGGGTTTGTATGTGCGTGAGAATCAACTCGGCGAGGTGGTCACCCCGGACACCGGTTTCCAGGTCGGCGAGCGCGTTTTGAAACCAGATATCGCTTTCCTTTCAACGTCACATTTGCCTGACGACCTGAGCAAAGCGTGTCCAGTGCCGCCAGACCTTGCGATTGAGGTCGTGTCCCCATCGGATGCTTTCCGGCGTGTCATTGAAAAAGCATTTGCCTATCTTGAGGCAGGCACACAGATCGTCTGGGTGATTGAACCCGGATCAAAAACCGTAACCGTCTATCGTTCGGAAACAGATATCAAGCTACTTACGCGCGAAGATACCGTCAGCGGTGAGGATGTTGTCGAAGGCTTTTCGTGCCAGGTGGCACAACTTTTTGAATAAGGAGATTCTATGAAGTTGGGTTTAGTTACGTATAATATGGCGAAAGATTGGGATGTCCCCACAATTATTGAAAACTGTGTGGAAACAGGGTTCTCAGGCGTGGAATTGCGAACGACGCATGCGCACGGTGTTGAAGTCGATCTGTCGGCAAGCGAACGGGCAGCGGTCAAACAGCAATTTGCTGACTCTCCAATCGAGATTGCGGGTTTAGGTTCCGCATTTGACTATCATGCCACCGATCAGGCGGTACTTCGCCGGAATATAGCGGGGACGAAGGCGTATTCTCAACTCGCAGCGGATGTCGGCGCGCCCGGTGTGAAAGTCCGTCCGAATGGACTCCCGAACGAGGTGCCTGTCGAAAAGACGTTGGAACAAATTGGATTATCGTTACGCGAATGCGGTGAATTTGCGGCTGACCTCGGTGTACAAATTCGGTTGGAAGTGCACGGCGGTGGCACCTCTGAGCTCCCGCATATCCGCACGATTATTGATGTCGCTGATCACGAGAACGTCTATGTCTGCTGGAACTCTAATTTCGGTGAGGTAGAAGACGGTTCTATTGAAAAGAACTTTGATCTCGTGAAAGGCAGAATCGGTCTGGTCCACATTACGGAATTGCATCGGCGTGAGTATCCGTGGCGTGAGCTTTTTACATCGTTGAAAGCGTCTGGGTATACCGGCTATACGCTTGCGGAAATTGCGGGAAGTTCCGATCCCATCCGTGTGATGAATTTCTATCGTGCGCTGTGGGAGGAGTTATCAAGATAAGTGGTTCTCGTGGCGCGTTCCTCAGACGCGCCATTTTGTAGCAACTCAGGAAAAATAAGCAAGGACAGACCCATTGTCCAGATTACAATTTCCCATCTTATTTATAGGAATATATCTGTTGACTGCTATTGGTATTGGTGCAGCACCTGAAACCGTCCGTCTTAGCAATGCTGTGTGGACGGTAGACATTGTTCCGCAATCGCTTGCTGTGAAGGCATATCCGGTGGGTGAAAGAACAGCAACGCCGATTTCAACGGGGCAAGCGGGTTTTGGCGATGTGACGGAATTCTCTCAGGAAGGCAACGTTGTCAGTTGGAGATTTCCAGATCGTTTTCTCACCGTTCGCTTTGAACTATTGGCGGACTCGCTATCGGTTGAGTTCATCCAAGATGGGCTTGACGGCGACACTTTAAGTTTGACCTGGCCCGTTATTGATGATTTCCAATCGCTCCGCGCTTATATTTTCCCCTTTTTTGAGGGAAGTTATGTTCCAAAGGATGACGTTAAATGGCGCGACTTTTTGAGCGAACGGGGCCCGATAAACACAACAGCGGGTCTCTCGATGCCGTTTTGGGGATTGGATCTCGGCGATCGAACACTGACGTACATTTTAACCCACCCATTCAACAACAAAATCCATTTCAGCAAGACATCAACTTCTGCGTTAGGAATGAAAGTATCACACACTTTCACGCCGAATTGGAAACGCAAAACATACGGACTCCTCATTTCATTAGGAACAGCATCACCTGTTGCCCCTGCTAAGCAGTATAGACAATATGTAATGGAGAACGCTGAATTTGTTTCGTTTGCTGAAAAGATTGAGCAGACACCTGAAGCGGAAAAACTGCTCGGTGCTGCGCATGTGTATCTCTGGGGCGGTAAGCTCCTCAGCGAATACGATGTAACGGATTGGAAGCGGCTTGCGACAAGACTGAGCGGTGATAGTGCTGTTGCAAAACGGATCTGGACGCAGCTAAGCACAGAGGCGCAGGAAATTGTCCGAGACATTACGCAATCAGATTATGCCTCAAACTATAGTCAACGTGTCGTCAGTCGGGCATTAAGTGAACAACTTGAAAAGTCGGATTTCTACGATACTTCTGCGTGGACAGGGATTCCCCTTGCCCCAGAAACGGAAAAGTTGATTTCACGAGACCTGTCCACACTATCAATTCCAGAAATTTACAGACGCAACTGCCTACTATTTTACGCTGCATTTCCCGATACACTGCGGCACCCAGATGCGTGGGGTGATGGTCTCTCAGTGAAGCTGCTGGAGCGGTTTGCTGAGGGTGGATTGGATAGACTCTGGCTCGGTGTTGATTCGTGGCAGGACGGGTTTCGGCATCCGACCGCCGTCGCGAAGGCGAAAGAATTGGGGTATCTAATTGGCCCCTACGATTCTTATCATAGCATTCACCACCCTAACGAAAAAGATACGTGGGAAACCGCACAATTTGACCTGTCGCTTTATGAAATAGGCGCGATTGTCAATGCAGACGGCACAAAGAACAGAGGATTTAAAAAGAAAGGGTATCATCTAAGTCCACTCGTCGCACAGCCTTATGTCGAAGATCGTGTCAACGGTATCGTCACGCAGATGCCTACGGATTTCAACGCGTGGTTCATTGATTGTGATGCTTACGGCGAACTCTTCGACGATTATTCGGTATCGCATCCGGCGACACAGTTGGACGATATGAACGCACGACTTGATCGTATTGCGTGGATTCGGGATATGCACAAGATGGTCGTCGGTTCGGAAGGCGGTTCTGCTTATGCTGCAGCGACGATCCACTTCGCACACGGGATGACGGTGCCTGTCATTGGGTGGGGTGATCCCGATATGAAGACGAAAACCTCGCCTTACTACGTCGGCGGGTATTGGCCCCCCGAGGGTCCAGCGATTCACATAAAGCAGGTACCGCTCAAATCGAACTATCTGTATCACTATTACGATCCGCGTTTCCGGCTCCCGCTCTATCAAATTGTGTTCCACGATTCGGTGATCGCGACGCACCATTGGGGTTCTGGAAGTCTCAAATTTGAGAATGCGATTGAGACGTTGGCACTCTTAGAGTTGCTCTACAACGTGCCGCCGTTGTATCATCTGAATATGGCAGAATTTTCAAAGCATGAAGCGTGGATAAAGCAGTATTACGCCTTCTTTTCGCCGTTGCATCGGCAAATCGGGGGACAGACGATGACCGATTTTGAGTGGTTGAGCGATGATAAGTTAGTCCAACGTACCGAGTTTGGGGATATGGTTGAACTGTTTGCAAATTTCGGGACGGAGGCGTTTGCATACAAAGCTGTCGTGATTCCCGGCAAAAGTGTGGTTGCGAAGTGGGTTGGAACCGGTGAAATTGCGGTGTTTTCTACAGAGTAATTTACAAGTTGGCAGAGATGAGAAAATGTGATATACTTTTAATAAAAATACCTATAGTTTTCTAAAGTAGCCAACAGAGGCAGTTTAGCCCAGATGAACGCAACTGTATGAACCACAACTTGCACAATGGAATTAGCGAACTCGCTGTAGCCAGTCGTCAACGCTTAGCAGATGCGAGGGTACTTTTCAATGCCTCTCGGCATCGCGGGGCAATGTACATGGCTGGTTACGCTGTGGAATGCCTTTTGAAAACGAAATTGTTGCATATCTATGATTGCAACAATTTGCGAGAATTGGAGGAATTACTTCGGCAACGTTCTATACTGCCTACAAACCGCACAGTTTTTACGCACCAACTGGAAGATTTGCTAAGGCTGACTCCAGGCTACAATAGACTAAAGAGAAATACGGATGTCTGGCATAGTTTTCACGAAATTAACAGATGGACACCCCATTGGCGATATACCCCCAAACAAGCCACACGTCAAGAAGCAATCGAGTTCATGACGGATATTGAAAACGTTATGCATTGGATAAATACTAACCTCTAATGGAGAATGTAGATATGGCGTGCAAGATATTAAAGCGAAAAATTCACGACACGCTCCAAACAGGCTACTTCAGCGATAGTAAAGATTTCATTGATGTCTCTGATGGCGCTGCCGATTTCATCCACGTTGTGGTTGTCAGCCGAAAATTCAATGGATACACTATGAAAGGTAGAGGCGACATTATCTGGGACGAACTGTTGAAGCATCTTTCAGATGAAGAATGGGGACACGTCTCCCTATTG
>CAZGAW010000092.1:0-21441 GCA_964523645.1 uncultured bacterium
CGGTAAAACACTTGTGAGCGCGAGTCGAGATTCCGAGATTGTTTTGTGGGATATCTCTACGCTCCAACGCCGTCTGAGTCTAACGACGCACCACACAGAAGGTGTCTCTTCTGTCGCATTTTCCCCTGATGGTGCAACATTTGCGAGTGGTAGTTATGACCAGACGCTTCGATTCTGGGATCCGCAGACGGGAGAACAGAAGGTGGCGTTGCAGTGTCCAGACGCTATCACCTCCATTGCGTTTTCTCCCAATGGCAAAACCCTTGCTGTTGGATGGGGCGAGTGGGCAAACAATCAGATACAACTGTTAGATTTTAAGACCTTCCAACCGCTCAATACACTCGTGGGACACACAGAGGATATTACAGATTTGGGCTTCTCGCCAGACGGTGGAACGCTTGTCAGTGCCAGTTACGATGGCACGATTCTGTTGTGGAAAACAGGGATCGAAGGAGTCTTTGCCGATATACCAGAAGATGTTAACGGCGATGGAAGTGTAAATATTGATGATTTAAGGTTTGTTGCTGATCATCTCGATCAAGTCGGAGACGGAAATGCAGCGGATGTCAACGGTGATGGTGTTGTCAATATCCTTGACCTTGTCGCGATCGCGAAAGCAATGAAGTGAACCGTTTGTCGCAATAAGGATGGATTTTGGTGTTGACGCAAGCCAGAATCCATTGTAAACTTCTGTATCACCGTATGTGTTAACGCTACAGAGATACCGAAGGAGGCAGCCTATGGAAAAGCGAATTCTCGGACGGACAGGACTTGAAGTGAGTGTTTTAGGAATGGGTGGACTCTTTGTCTCAACGGGTGGTGGTAGGAATCGCGCGGATGGTCATAACGCTATCCGACGCGCGCTGGAACTCGGTGTCAACTACGTCGATACCGCACCGAGTTACGGTAACAGTGAAGAGGTCGTCGGCGAAGCCTTGAACGGCGTGCTGCAACCCCACTATCTTTCCACGAAAATCGGTGGTAGACCGCAGCCCTTTGACCCGAAAGATAAGCAATGCTTGCGTCAGTCGGTCGAAGAGAGCCTTCGTTTGCTGAAAAGGGACACTATTGACATTTTGATGGTGCATGAGCCAGACCGCCCCGGACAATACGATTGGTGGACAAGCCACGAGACCTTTGACGGCCCGGTGTGCGAGTTGTTAGCGGAACTCAAAGCGGAAGGGATTGTCCGTTTCACGGGGTTAGGTGGTACGACTGCACACCAACTACCCGCAATTATGGCAACAGGGGTCTACGACGTGGTGCTGGCAGCGCAAAACTATAGTCTACTCTGGCGTGAAGCGGCAATCTCAATTTTCCCAGAAGCGAAACGGCAGAATATGGGAATTGTCATTGGAGCACCCTTACAGCAAGGCGCATTGTCACGCCGCCACGCTGAAGTAGAAACGGGGGCATGGTGGCTGAGTCGTCCGCGTCAGGAGCAGTTTAAAGCCCTCTACCGGTTTTTGGATGAAATCGAACTCTCGCTTCCAGAGGCAGGTATCCGCATGGTTATATCCAATCCCGATATTTCTACCGTGTTAGTCGGAGCGAAGTCTGTAGAGGAGGTTGAACAGAACGTTCGTGCTGTTGAAGCCGGTCCATTGCCCTCAGAAATATTAGGACGACTTCAGGAGATCGCGGATATGGTGCCGTTCCGTCCCTTTGAGGAACCCCATAGTTTGGCGTTTGGTAGAAAATACAATGGTCCAGGGTACGCACGGTGACATGGAAAAAAGAGAGGCGCGCTCGGAAAGCGCGCCTGCGAAAAACAATCAATTTCAGGACTTACGCAATTTTGACGATAGGCCCCTTTGTTAGAGGGAAAATCGAAAAAACATAGATGTTCTCGTGGCACAACCTAACAGGTTATGCTACAAAAGAGCATCATGCGTAAGTCCTAAATTTATGAGATGTTATTCATTGATGTAATCCGAGCGCAACACAAATGTATGCAACACCCAGCTACCTGCCTGGTTATCAAGTTCAGCCTCAATCGCCATTATATCCTCCAACGCCTCATAAGCATCGATATCCTCTTGACTCTCAAACTCTAATTCAACGAGCCGGTGCGGAGATTCACCATAGTAGTTGTCATAAGCGGCCGTCGCTTTCAACTGAGGGGGGGCAACGAGTGCCGAAGAAATGGAGGCGACCCACTCAAGGTATGCCTGCTTCCCACCCAGCGGATAGTCAACAAGAATAACACCTTTAATTGGCAAATCGCCTTCTTCACCTTTCGAGTAGTCAGAGCGTAGGATAAATGTGTGGGCGGTTGATACGCTTGAGTGATTCGGAATATCTTCGAGAATCGCAGCGATCTCCGGACGGTTTAGATAGGTCGCCATATCAAGAAAACTGTTGAATTCCCATTCGACAAGCCGGTTAGGACTCATTTCCGGGTCTTCGTTGTCGTAAGACCGTATCCGAACAACCTCTGCAGGAGCTTGCAGCGTTGGTACAACGGAGGCGACCCATGCAATATAGGCATCTTTCCCTCCCTCTGGGTAGTCAATTAACAAAACAAACTTCACTGGAATTGCTTCCGTATCGGTCATGGTTTCGTCCATGGCGGTGTCTGCTGGCACACCATCTACGACCATTCTTTGTGCCTTCTCACAACCTACCAATGCAACAAGTGCAATGAGAATGATTAAGCATACATTTGCCAATTTCAAATTCATTGTTTCGTCTCCTCTGGTAAAATAAAAACAAATAAAATATTAGAGTTCCATGACTCTAACATATCATACGATATTATACAATATTTTTATTATATAATATTTTTTAAGAGTTTACTTGCGATTTCCAAATCGGCTCTGGAGTCTGCGCACGGCAATTTACAGTTCGAGCGAGAACAAATAGGAGGTCGGAAAGCCTGTTTAAACTCCGAATTATCTCAGGATTGACCTCTTCTTCCCGCGCGAGTCGTACGACACACCGTTCGCTTCGACGGCACACAACACGCGCGACATGTAAAATAGCACCCGCGGGGCATCCACCCGGTAGAATAAAGTTCGTCAGAGGCGGAAGTTCCTCAGAAAGTGTGTCTATTGCAATTTCCATCTCTGCCGTGAAATCCGATGGTATACGGAATTCAGCGGCTTTCGTGTGTGCTGCTGGCGTTGCCAAATCTGCCCCAACATCAAAGAGATGGTTTTGGATTCGCGCCATGAGTTCGGAAAGATCGGTGTCGTCAACCAGCGTCTGCGCATAACCGATATAGGCGTTCAGTTCGTCAACAGTGCCTATCGCCTCAATGCGCTGTGTATCCTTGCCAAGTCTTGTACCACCGTATAGTGCGGTTTCTCCAGAATCACCAAATTTAGTATAGATTTTCATATCCACCTATTATATACTCTGTTGAAAAAGGAGTCAAATAAAGTATGAAAACTTCAGGAAAGATTACAAAAATTGATATTGTCGATTTACGCGTCCCTACATCGGATACGCTACTCGGCTCCGATCCGTTTCATAAAAAGCCGAATTACTCTGCAGTCCTAACGACAATAGAAACGAGTACAGGACACCACGGTATATCTGTAGCGTTTACCGCTGGTGCCGGAAACGATTGGATCGCCTACGGGGTTAAAGATCTCGCGCAACTCGTTGTCGGAATGGAGATGGATGCTTTCATTGATGATCCGGGGGCGTTCCACAGACTTCTCGTCGACCATCATCAGTTACGCTGGCTTGCGGACGGCGTGAATCGAATGGCAATCGGGAGTATTGTCAATGCGATGTGGGATGCGTGGGCAAAACTCCTTGATAAACCGCTCTGGAAACTCCTTGTCGATCTGCCACCAGAGAAGATTGTGCAATGCATCGATTGGCGGTATTTACGAGATGCGCTGACCTCTGACGAAGCAGCGGAGATCCTCAACACACATAGGGATAGTCGCGAAGTCCGTGAAAAAACGCTTCATGGACAGGGACCGAAGGCTTATTCCACCGCAGGATGGCTCGGTCTCACAGACGAACAGATTATTGAGACGGTGAATCAGGTGAAAGCTGCGGGACTTGACTGCTTCAAAATGAAGGTTGGACAGGATCTGGACTTTGACAAGAAACGACTCGCTTTTATTCGGGAGGCAATCGGTCGAGATGCACGTTTGATGCTCGATGCCAATCAGATATGGGGTGTCGATGAAGCCATCGCTTACATGGAAGGATTGGCAGTATTCAAACCGACATGGATTGAGGAACCGACAGCGCGCGATGATGTCCTCGGCTTCGTGAAAATCGCACGCGCTTTAGAGCAACACGGCATCGGCGTTGCAACAGGAGAACAGGTGCCATCACCGGTCATTTTCAAGCAGTTACTCACGAGTGGAGCGATCCAGTACTGTCAGATTGACGCAACCCGACTTGGCGGGGTCAACGATGTGTTAGGCGTTATCTTGATGGCGGCGAAATACGATATCCCGGTCTGCCCACACGGTGGCGGCATCGGATTGTGTAATATGATCCAACATTACGCTATTTGGGATCAAATCTGTGTCGCCGCACACTCGGATACGCAGGTCGTTGAATACCTCAACTTCTTACAAGAAGAAGTTTTCCTGCACCCGATTCAGGTACGCAACGGTGCCTATGTTACACCGACAGTGCCTGGTTGGGGACTTGAGATGTATCCAGCGTTCGTCGAGAAGCACACCTATCCGACAGGTTCCGTCTGGCAGGGGAGAGAAGCATCTGGAAGCGTAACCTTTTTAGCATAGTCGCCTTGGATTTAAAGAAAGTGCGCGGTTAGAAACCGCGCCGATAAGAAGGGAGAATGTTGTCAAGGTCGAATCTGTTAAGGTTTCGCGCCTTCCGCACGTTCTTTAAATGCTGCGGCACCGGACGTAATCCATCCCCCAACGCCTGTCATTAAGAACCGCACACCTGCTTTGACATATTTTTCAACTGTAGCATCAAGCGTTAAAGTGCCGGCAACACGTCCAGCGTCTTGGATGCGAGCGAGTGCGGAATCAATTGTATTCTGGACATCGGGATGCGTCAGGTTCCCGATGTGCCCCATAGAAGTGGCTAAATCCGACGGTGCCACGAAAAACACGTCAATATGATCGACAGTGAGAATCTCGTCTAAGTTGTTAACGGCAACAATGTCTTCAATCAAGACGATGACGAGCGTTTGCGAGTTCGCCACGTCGAAATAGTTGTCTACACCGTAGCCTTGGCGGCTGGTGTACATCCCACGGTGTCCGATCGGTGCGAACTTCGTGCCATCCACAACGTTTTGTGCTTCTGCTTTCGTGTTGACATGCGGAACACAGATGCCCATTGACCCACAGTCAAGTGTGCGGTAGATAAGTCCTTGATCGTTACGATTGACACGTGTGATAGAGGTCATACCCCAGAGGTCGCACGCCCGCGTGAGGTCGCCGATTCGCGACGCATCAACGGCACCGTGTTCGCCTTCCAACCATACGCCGTCGTATCCGTTCGGACCGAAGAGGTCTATATCATCGGCATTCGTGAGTCCTGAGATGACGTACGCGAGATCACCAGCTGCTAATTTCTCTTTAACCCGATTTGGTCGTATTTCCATAGATTGCTCCCATGAGATGGTTTTGCAATAGAGGGTATCAAGAATCTCGAAAGTTGTCTATAAAAAAATAAAGTGCGCACTTGGAAAGCGCGCACTTTCATCCAATAAATTACACTACAAACCGAGATGTCAACGTCAAAACAGACAATAGGCTTCGTTGCCTATCCGCTATCACCGGAACGTAGTAAATGGACACCCATCGCGCCGTTTAACAATGGAAGTGTCGCATCAAACAGAATCCATATTAATGATCGGGTGTTGTGGCCAACAGCAGTAAAACCCGCCCCAATGTCACTGATACCGAACCAGTTCCAGAAGAAGATTATCGCTGCGAACATGAATCCATAGAAGAGTGTGTTAGCCGCTATGAACTCTTGAACACCTGCATCCGCACTAGCACGGCTCATACGAATGTAGCCGAATATCACTCCCAGTATTATCGAAATAGCAGAGAGTGGATTGATGTAGTCCCACGCGGAACTGTGCGGACTATCATCGGTAGAGGTATGGTAAATCGGTTCAAATACTGTTTGGATGGCAACTATCGCCGCAATGACGATAAGCACAACGCCTATAACTCGCTTGAGGGCTGCCATGATTTTCTCCTTTTCCCGCATCGGGATAGTTAAATCTTGCCCCAAGAAACGAAATTGGACACATCATTGTTAGTCAATGAAATTTGAGGTCCTTAACCAGTTTTAACAAAACAACCTACCAAATCTGCTTGCATTATACATTTTGCAACATATTTCGTCAATTTTTTTTACAAAAAAGTATGTGGGGATGCCTAAATTGTGGACTACAGTATCATATAGAGCGGCGGAATGCGCGAATATTGCCCTTTCAAATAATCGCCAAATCTACGCTACGCTAAACGCGAAGAAACGCTTTAATCTCCGTTGTATACTTCTTGAAATCGCGTTCGGCGAGAGCTTTCAGGTTGTCTAACTGTGTAAGGGTATCCAGTTCCCAGAAATTAATTTCTGGGTTGATGCGTAGATAATTCCCGTTCAGTAGCAGTTTCGCCATATTCGCGGATGCTTGAGACTGCAGCGTCATCACGTAGGAGGTTAACTTCGCACCGCCCCATCCCGTAATAAATCCCCATCCGCGTCTGTTGCGATACATGTTTACCGAATGTCCTGTGCCAACGGACAACATCCGAATTTCTTGTGCCTCCTTCCCAAACACCGAGAGTGCCTCTGTGAAGGCGATCGTGGAGGGATTGTTTGCCCACAAGCCTCCATCTGCTAACAGGAAGTTGCCAACGGATTTTGGGGCGAAAAAGGTGGGGGCGGCACAGGAGGCGAGGATCGCATCTCGCAAACTCACGTCTTTACTGGTAGGCACTACCTCCGAATCGCGACCCTCATAATTAGATCGAAAAATGTGTACCTCACTTTTGGCGATCTCTGAGCTCGTTATCATCAAGGGAGTTGCTATGTCACCGAGGGGCGTTGCGGGGAGATGCTTGGCAATAATTTGCGAAAGTTTCTGGTTGGGATACTTACTGAGGAATAGGGGGATACGATACCACCTTCTTTGGAAAATATAGGAGGTCTCAGTGTCAAAAAGTGCTACAATATCTTGCATAGGAATGTCGGAGACAGCGGCACCGGCGATGATTGACCCTGTGCTCGTTCCAGCGATGAGATCGAAACAGGTTCTGATATGTATCCCAAAAGCCTGTTCAATTTTGGCGAGGAGTTGAGCGGTGTACATACCACGAGTGCCCCCACCATCTAACGCGAGGATGTGGAAGGTGTCAGTGTTTTCCATTGCTTATTTTTTTGCGTCTATTCGTCATCCTCATCTTCTGGTGGTTCCCAGTCGTCAGCATTGAGTGCCTTGATATGCTGGCCGAAGACCTTATCAAACAGTTCCAGTTTTGAAGCAAGCCATTTATGTTGATTCGGCCAGTCTTGTTCATTAGTTGGATCTATGTTATCCTTATCCAATGCTATCCAACTGGCTTCTTGATCTGGCAATTCTTCCCACCTAAGAGAATGAGAAAGTTCTTCTTCAATTTCTTCGCGCTGGTCTCTGAATTGGTGAAAGTGTATCTTGGCATTGTTTCCCCTCATAGTGAGTCGAACACGAATCGTCTGTGCTTGTGTAAGCAAACTTGTATATAGCGTGAAACCTGCCCTGCCGATACCGAAACCTATCTGAGTCGTAGGTCGAGGGTTTCGTATCGAAAATCGGTAGTTATTGTCGATTAGGTATTGACCAAATTCTTCCCAGAATTTTTTCCGTAGCAATTGGATTTCGGAAAGATTTCTACTCACTGCACTTTGCGCGTCCCGACTCACTGTTCGACTCCAGTCATTAGGACTAGAAACGACATCAAATTGCGGTGCAGGTATAGAATCTCCAATCTGCCATACTTTAATCTCTATTCCAAAATACTGGAAGTGATCATCTGTAATTTCGTTTAGTCTGTCTAAAGCAGCGCGGTGTTCATCTCGGAACTGCTTTGCGATCCAAATAACCGTGTAAGCATCCAATCCGGTTGAATAGGTCAGAATTTTGCCGAGGTGGTCATGATCAGTCTCTTCCAACTGGTTTTCAATCAGAACCCGCGAGTCATCACTTGTATCCCTGCACAAAATGTCTGCGCGGAAAGTTCCGACGTTTATTTCTTGACCTTCAAGTTCAATATCCATCTTCAGTGTTTCACCAAGCAAGATTAGGTTTTCCTCTTCAACAAGCCAAGGTGTAAAATTCTGAGCCTCATCGGGCCAGATTTTGCGTAGTTCAACTTCTTCAAGACGGGATAATTCTTTAATCGCAGCCATAAAGTGCAGTCTCCTTTTTCGTTTTTGTTTCTTTTCCTTATGCTATAATCAAAATACCATACCTCTTTGCCAAAATCAACGGAATTTTGGCACTTGACACAAACCCACATTTTTTGCTAAAATGCTACTCAAAACAGCAGGACTTAAGGAGAACTCATGAATCGTAGAAATTTTTTAATTCAAGGAAGCACAGCGTTAGCTGGATTTTTTGCCGTGAACAGTCCGCTGCGTGTATATGCTCAGCATGACCATCACGCAGGCCAGAAATTACCGCCACTACCTTACGCGTACGATGCGCTCGAACCCCATATTGACAAACGCACAATGGAAATCCATCACGGAAAACACCATCAAGGCTACGTCAATAAACTCAATGCGGCAATTGCAAGCAGTCATGACTTGCAGCACATGACCCTTGAGGGCATGCTCCGTAATTTTGGAATGGTGCCGAGACATCTGCGTCAAGCCGTTATCAACAGCGGTGGTGGACATGCCAACCATACACTTTTTTGGAGCATTATGATTCCCGGTGGCAGCCAACCGACAGGCAAGGTCGCCGAAGCCGTTCAATCGACTTTCGGTTCATTCGATGATGGCACCGAAATGCTCGCCAAAGCCGCGAAAACGCATTTCGGATCAGGATGGGCATGGCTCGTCGTTGATGAAAATAAGAAGTTGCAGATCTACGCAACATCGAATCAGGACAGTCCGCTGATGAAGGGACATACACCTATCCTCGGTCTCGATGTTTGGGAACACGCCTACTATCTCAAATACCAGAACCGACGCGCTGATTACGTTGACGCGTGGAGCAAGGTTGTCAATTGGGAACAGGTTAACGCTAACTACCTCGCAGCAATGAAGTGACAACTGTAGCGCGGTTAAAAACCGTGCTTATCAGAGGAGGCACTATGGAGCGTAGAGATTTTTTGCGGCAGAGCGGTTTGACGCTCACGGGATTGTTGCTCAGTCCGTGGGCGGTCTATGCCTTTCCAAGCCGTGAGGGTGAAATACTTATTCCGTTTACGGATCAGCCACCAGAGCCACCTTCAACGCGCGGTTTGCTGGATTGGAACGAACTCGATTCCTTTATCACACCGAACGATGAATTCTTCAATGTTTCGCATTACGGCAAACCTGAAATCGATCTCGAAACCTGGAAACTGGAAATAAGCGGTTTGGTTGAGAATCCGCTGATGCTCACGATTGCGGACATCAAAGCACGTCCTCGACAGGAAGTAACTTTTACGCTCGAATGTTCTGGCAACCATGGGTTTCCAACGTTCACTGGCGGCATCGGCACCGCAAAATGGGCAGGTACACCCCTTGCCCCGATTCTTAAGGAGTCTGGCATCCAAGAAAACGGCATTGAGGTTATCTTCTTCGGGCACGATGTCGGTGAAGAGGAACGACGCGATGTAAAAATGCGCCAGAATTTTGCCCGAAGTATGTCCGTTGAAGACGCATTGGAAGACACGAATCTCCTCTGTTATGAGATGAACGGTGAACCGCTGCCGCACGCGAACGGTGCGCCACTCCGTTTGATTGCCCCCGGTTGGTACGGGATCGCATGCGTCAAGTGGCTTAAACGTATTGAGGTGCGCGATACCCGGTACATGGGGCGATTCATGGGACGCGATTACGTCACGATGCGTGAAGAAAAACGTCCCGACGGCGAATCGGTCTGGATGGAAACCTCGGTGGGCAGAACGAAGTTGAAGTCGTTAGCGGCAAAGGTAACGCATATCGGTGATAAATACCGTGTCTACGGTGCTGCGTGGGGTGCTCCTATCCAAAGGGTTGAAGTGAGTATCGACGGCGGCGCGTGGCAAAAGGCAACGATAGACCCGAAAGAGGATGCGGAATTCGCGTGGAAAATCTGGCATCTCGACTGGAACAGTCCATCGAAGGGTGAACACACCGTCGTCTCCAGAGCTATCGATACGATGGGAAACATCCAACCCGCAGGCGATTCCGACTACATCACTGGAAAGCACACCTACTGGGAGAGCAACGGTCAGATCGTCCGCAGCGTCAATATTGAATAGTACCTCTTTGTAAGGATGAAGATTGATAAAATATTTCGGTAATTGACGGGAAACCATGAATTGCCCTACTACAAACGGACCTGCTCGTAGTGGTGCGATTTATCGCACGTCTAGTAATTCCCGAATTAAAAAATTAATCCTCATGAAACTTACAAATCGTTAGCACCACCGATCCCAGTTCAAACTTAACCAGAAACCTGCCCGAAACGAAGTGGAGGGCAGAGCAAAAGCTAATAAGTAAAAAAATATGAACATAAGCGATGCACAGAAACAGCAATTCCAAGAGGAAGGCTATTTCATTTTAGAGAATGTGATCCCAGAACCGCTGTTGGAACTACTTCGTGGTGAGTGTGGGAACTTTATCGGTCAGATGGATGCCGAGATGGATCGTCAGGACACGGATGTCCTCGGTCTCAACCATCGCCACAAACGGTATTTCGTCTCAAACTGTTTCAGGCAACAGCCGAAACTTCGCGAATTTCTGTTCAGCGATCTGATGGCAGAGGTCTGCCGTGCCACTTTAGGCGATACGGCGTACCTCTTCTGGGAACAGTACGTCGTCAAAGGCGCGGAAGAGGGGATGAAATTTAGTTGGCACCAGGATTCGGGTTACGTCGGATATCCCGACCATAAGCCGTATCTCACCTGTTGGTGTGCGCTTGACGATATGTCCGAGGAGAACGGAACGGTCTACGTGATGCCGTTTTCTCATATCGGTGTCCGTTCATGGGTAAAACACATCCGAGACGAGACAAGCAACGATATGGTGGGCTATTTCGGACCGGAGAAAGGTGTGCCTGCTGTTGTGCCTGCGGGGAGCATTGTCGCATTCACGAGTATTAATTTCCACTCCAGCGGCACAAACTACACGCCTAACCTGCGGCGTGCGTATCTTGCCCAGTATTCCGCAGAACCGCTGCTTTCGCACGATGGAAGCCGTTTGTGGGGCAATGCAGAGCCGTTGCTGAAGGATGGAAAGTCTGTGGTGGGAGACCCACCACCGGATATAGCATCGCGATTCAATTGATGAGAGTTGTGTGGTGAACTGCTCCGCCGCGCTGATTGACACTGATTCCTACTCGGTGTTGTCAAGTTTTTGAAGCGATTGTTCAATCTTAGTCTTGAGGTCTTGATTATCGGATTGTTCTGCTAATTCCAAGGCCTTCTGGAAGTCGGCTTTTGCTTCCTGAATTCTGCCCAAAAGCGCATTTGCTTGACCGCGGGTATCATAGGCTTCAGCCAAAGATGGATTTAGTCGAATCGCTTCGTCACAGTCAATAAGAGCTGACTCAGTCCGATCTAACTGAATTTTTGAAAAACCGCGATTGTTATAGGCTTCAGCGTCATCTGGTTTAAGTTCAATACTTTTATCAAAGTCAGCGATCGCATCCTCATAATGTTCTAATTTATCCTTCATATATCCACGCATAAAGTAGAAATTAGCATCATCTGGTTTGAGTTCAATACTTTTATCAAAATCAGTTATTGCCTCCTCATAGCGTTCTAATTCATCGTTTGCACAACCCCGTCTGAAGTAGGCATTAGCGTCATCTGGTTTGAGTTTTATACCTTCATCAAAATCAGCAATAGCCTCATCATAGTGTTCTAATTTATCCTTCACATGTCCACGCATAAAGTAAGCATAAGCAAAATCTGGAGCAATCTTGATGGTTTCATCAAAATCAGCAATAGCCTCATCATAGTGTTCTAATTCATCTTTCGCATAACCGCGTCTGAAGTAGGCATTAGCGTCATCTGGAGCAATCTTGATGGCTTCATTAAAATCAGTTATTGCCTCCTCATAGCGTTCTAACATGACCTTCGCGGAACCCCGTCTGAAGTAGGCATAAGCATCATCTGGTCCGAGTTCGAGACCTTTATCAAAATCAGTAATCGCAGCTTCATAACGTTCTAATTCAACCTTCGCATAGCCTCGTAGGAAATAGATCCCTTCATTATCTGGTTTGAGTTTTATACCTTCATCAAAATCAGTAATCGCATCCTCGTACTGATCCAGTTTATATTTTACATAACCCCGTCTGAAGTAGGCATAAGCCTCGTCCGGTTTGAGTTCAATACTTTTATCAAAATCAGTTATTGCCTCCTCATAGCGTTCTAATTCATCGTTTGCACAACCCCGTCTGAAGTAGGCATTAGCGTCATCTGGTTTGAGTTTTATACCTTCATCAAAATCAGCAATAGCCTCATCATAGTGTTCTAATTTATCCTTCACATGTCCACGCATAAAGTAAGCATAAGCAAAATCTGGAGCAATCTTGATGGTTTCATCAAAATCAGCAATAGCCTCATCATAGTGTTCTAATTCAATCTTCGCGCATCCTCGCCTAAAGTACGGACGGGCATAATCTGAATTGAGTTGGATGCTTTTATCAAAATCGGTGATTGCAGCCTCATAGTGATCCAGCATGCTCTTCGCATGTCCGCGGATGAAATAGGTTTGGGCATCATCTGGTTTGAGTTTTATACCTTCATCAAAATCAGCAATCGCAGCTTCATGTTGCCCTAGCTTACCTTTTGCTCTCCCTCGATTGTTGTATGCATCCGTATAACCAGGATTCAGTCGTATAACCTCGTCATAATCCGTGATTGCGGATTCGTATTGATGGAGTTCACTTTTTGCCCATCCTCTATTGTAATAAGCGTCCGCATATTCTGGATTCAAACGTATTGCCTCATCATAGTCAGAAATAGCGGATTCGTATTGTTTTAAAATAGATTTCGCAGCACCCCGATCGTTATAGAAAATAGCGTTATCAGGTTTAAAACTAATTGCCTTATCGTAAGCAAGAAGTGCATCTTCTGGATTGTTATTCGCGAGGAGACCACCAATGGAAAACCAAGCATGAGCAGCAAGTTCGTTATCCATTCCTTCCGCAATATTTGCTATGGATCGCCACTTTTCTATAGCATCTGCAATTTTTCCATCTTGTTGCAACTGATAGGCATCAACTATCGCTCTTTCTACCAAGGATAGTTGAGTGCTCTGCAGTGCTTTTTGCACAGTTTCGGTTACTGATCCAACTTCCTGCAGATTGCTGATATTTTTTATGATTTCAATTAACGTTTTTGTGTTCACGGTTTCTTTATGGGTAGGATGAGGTGATATGTTTCGCTAATCTTTTCAGCAAACGTTCATGTCGCTCCTCTGTTATTTCGCCTAAAACTACTTCCTGGGGTATGTGTTCTTTCCTTATCCGACTTAGAAAACCAAGGCGGATCACAGATTTTCTGGTAATGTGTTCTTTTAGATCCCGATCTTTGGAATCGTCGGGATCAACAATTTCGTCCAAATCATCATAGTAATAGTCATTTGCTTGTCCGGTTATGCCACAAACGAGGAATTCGTTATATCCTCCTTCCGAAAACTCTCTTAGGCAAATCGCTACTCTGGGTTTGCCTATTCGCTCATAGTAGTCCGAAGCTATACCGTACTTTCCTTGTCTTTCATACAGCGAAATCAGTTGTACATAGGCACCAGGAGAATTGGGATTACCACTCACCCAATTCTCAAGCGTGTTTATTGCCTCCTCAAGGTTCCCATTCATCTCGTAAAGTGTTGCCAAATAAAGATGAGCGTCTTCCCGCTGCGGAAAAGCCGTTACTTCCTTCTGTGTGTCTTTTATTTCTCCTGCAAGATATGCATTAGGATTTCTTAAGGAAGAGGAAGCCAAATGTGCCTTTAAGTCCGATTTTTCTTTTTGGTAGAGTCGAGATTGATCTCGAAATAGACCCAAAATTTCTTGCTGACTCTCTATAGGGATAAGAATTATAGACCTCTCTGTTACAGCCACAGTCAAGATATCCTTCAATTTAGTATCTTTTATGTACTATGATCTCACCATCACCGCGTGCTGTCTTAAGAACGTTCCTAAGGTAAGCACGATCTAACTATCTATCTCTCAGTGGGGTTTTGGCGTTGAGATTTTATCAAGTTGAGTTGAGCCGGTGTGTATTCTGGTTCATCAGCATTGTATGCCGCCCTAAGCCCACGGCCCGGTGGGTGTGACGCAGTTCTTTGTCTCACGGTGGGGTTTTGACGTTGAGATTTTATCAAGTTGAGTTGAGCCGGTGTGTATTCTGGTTCATCAGCATTGTATGCCGCCCTAAGCCCACGGCCCGGTGGGCGTGACGCAGTCATATCAACTTCCCCTTTATACTTCTCAATCAAGTTACCAATGAATTCCATCAACGGAACTAAGAAATGATTTTCATCTTCACCAACAACATCAATCAACTTGTCTAATGCTACCACAAGTTCTTGATAATCATTTTCGGTCAACGTAGTTAAAAGTTGATCTTCGGTTATGTTGACAAGTGTGTCCACAGCAGCAATAAGCAGTTGAAATCTATTGACTTCTCTGGTTGCATAGAACCTAAGTGATGCTGCAGATGCTGTGGTCTCGGAGCTCTGTTGTATCGGTGATGAACTAAATTTAACGGGTGCTTGCTCTTGGGCTCCGAGGGCACGATTAAATTCATCAATATCTGCTGCCGATGGAGCATGTGGGGCAAGTTGCTTTTTGGACAATATATCAAGTCCAAACATGTCTAATTCATCAGTATCTTTGATTTCAGGTGAAGGGATAAATTCTGCGAAATATGCTTTTAACATAATTTATTTCTCTAATTTCCTTTATCGCAGTTTAGCATGTTAGCATCGTATGGACATAAGTTTGCCGCTATGTTGAGATAGGTATAGACATTTTGTTAACGCCTACTTTCTCGTTTATCCAGCATTTCAAAATCTCCTCAGTATACCATGCTAAAATATCAGTGTAAAGAAAAAAGTTCATAAAGTTCATAAAGACTGGTAAGTTTACAATCTAAAAACTGCCAATATTATAACGTGTTTAAACATAGATATCAAGAAACCGCATTGATAAACCAGCAAACTCAAGTTGTCCCTATTTGTCTTGGGAGAGTTTACCGCTAACGTTACTAACCGAAAGACGACTAAATCCAGTCAAATAATTCCCGATTTTATCTTGGATATTCCGTGCTTGTGCTGCTGGACCAACATAATGGCTGATGAGGATCCCGAACGCAAACACCTCATCGTCTGCTGTCACGGTGTAACCAGCGAGTGCGGAGACACCGCTCAACGTCCCCGTTTTTGCACGTAATACCTTTTCGGCATACATGCCTTGCATCCGATTTTTTAAAGTGCCATCAACACCCGCAATCGGAAGCGATGATAGAAACTCCGGCATCAATTCAAAATTGTGATACATATAGACGAGCAACCTCGTGAGCAATTCGGCGTTGAGCAAATTGTACCGAGAGAGTCCAGAACCATCAACGAACCGATGCGCCGGCGGCTCGTCCACGATTTCCTTTAAAAACCCAGTGACGACTTCTCGCCCCTTTTTCCATGTTCCCGGTTCACCCATTACTTCAGCCCCCATCGTCTTGAAAACCAATTCAGCGATCCAATTGTCACTCGGTTTGTTCATCAATTTGAGGAGGTCGGCAAGTGGTGGTGATAGATGCTTGGCAACACTATGCGCGTCGGATGGAACCGTTCCAGAGACGATTTTACCCTCCAGGTGAACACCTTTTTCCATAAGCATCTTTTTCAAAAGATGTCCACAAGCAAATGCCCTGCTCATTGTATTTCCATCGGGTTCGACTTCTCGAATACTCAAAGCACTGATCCACAGTGGTCTATCGTCCCACATCCATCCCGGACCTTCCCAAATGGCATCGAGATATCTTTCATCAACAACGATGTCACCCTGTATCGACTTCACACCCATTTGAAGCAGCGCATCCGCTAACTTCATAAGGTCTTGAGGTTGGAGTACCGGGTCAGCCCTGCCTTTTAGATAGATATTTCCGACGACTTCAGAATTGATAACAGCATCGCTATAGAGGGTTGTTTCAAACTGGTAATCCGATCCCAGTTTCGATAAGGCAGTCGCCGCCGTGAAAAGTTTCGTTGTGGAGGCGGGGTGGTGTAATTTGTGAGTATTTTTTTTGTAAATCACCTCTCCTGTTTCCACTGCCACCACTTTGATACCGATGCTTGCGGTTGTGAATAACGATTCCTCTAAAACGGCATCAATATCGGTGCGTAGTTTTTCGAGTGGATCTACAGAGGTTGGTGGGAGTTCGGTTTGAATCGGCTTGGTAGCGAATATTCCACAACCTGAGAACAAGAGTGTAACGCAAAATAGAAAGATAGCAAAAATCTTCATGATTTCTAATAATATCACAATTGCGTGAATTGTCAAAATACAAACCGATTGTAATTAACACCTCTGATTTTATACGTTCAAAAAGGGCGCAGCATAGGGTCTTTATTTCCTCATTCACACTGCGCAAAACATAGACAAAATTTGACTTTTAGCCTGAAATGTGATAAAATATCAGTAGGCAGATTAGACAGGAATTACGACATAGAAGTATAATAAGGAGACACTGAATTTTGGCATTGTAGGGCGAAGCTTGCAAGCCTATATTCAAAGTGCAAGCCAAAACTTGCTGTAAAAACAAAATGGTTGAATTTTATGATACAACGCTCAGGGATGGCAGCCAAGCAGAAGGTGTAGCGTTTTCTGTTGAAGATAAACTCATTATCATAGAGGCACTGGATAAGTTAGGCATCCGTTATATTGAAGGCGGCTATCCGGGTTCCAATCCGAAAGACATAGAATTTTTTAAGCGCGCAAAAGGCATGGCACTGGAAACGGCAACGATTGTACCTTTCGGTAGCACGCGCTATCCTACCTATACCGCCGATGCCGATCCAAATCTAACCGCTTTGTTAGATACAGGCGCAAGAATTGTAACGATCTTCGGAAAAAGTTGGCGACTCCATGCCACAGATGTTCTGCGCGTCACAGCAGAAGAAAATTTGGAATTAATTGAGAGTTCCGTCCGTTATCTCGTGGAAAATGGTCGCGAAGTCATCTACGATGCCGAACATTTCTTTGATGGCTACGCTGACGATGCCGTGTATGCAATAGAAACGCTACGTGCCGCCGCCGCTGGTGGTGCAAGCTGCCTCGTCCTTTGTGATACGAACGGTGGTAGATTGCCCTTAGAAATTCAGGCGGGTGTCAAAACTGTCCGCTCTGAACTGTCATTGCCAGTCGGTATTCATACTCACAACGACGCAGGAATGGGCGCAGCAAATTCAGTACTCGCCGTGCAAGCCGGTGCAACCCACGTGCAAGGCACATTTAACGGCTACGGTGAGCGGTGTGGAAATGCGAATCTCGCCGCTATCATCCCGACAGTTCAACTCAAACTCGGAAGACAGTGCCTCAGTGATACCCAATTGCAAGCCATAACGAGTGTGTCCCGGCTCATCAGTGAATTGGCAAACCTCCCGCACGATGAACGTCAACCTTATGTTGGACGTTCCGCCTTCGCGCATAAAGGCGGTTTACATACCGATGCCATCCGTAAAAATCGCCTGACCTATGAACATATCGTACCGGAAACGGTTGGTAACACGCAACGGATTCTCGTTTCCGACCAAGCGGGGCGCGGCACCCTTATGAAGAAAATCGAAAAGGAATATCCGGATTACGCCAAGAATTCACCACAGGTACTGGAACTCTTCAAACGTCTCAAAGAAGCGGAACAGGAGGGCTACCAATACGAAGCCGCTGAAGCATCGTTTGAACTTTTGACACATAAGGTATTCAATGGATATGAATCCTTCTTTGAGTCTGTCGGTTTCCGTGTGATTATCGAGCAATTCAGTGACTTCGCCATGCGTTCTGAAGCAACCATAAAAGTTACGATGCCAGATGGTCTCACTGCACACACCGCCGCTGATGGTGATGGTCCGGTCAACGCACTTGATACGGCTCTCCGAAAAGCACTTGAGCAGTTCTATCCGGCTTTGCAGACAGTCCGACTAATAGATTACAAAGTTCGGGTGTTAGATACGAAAGCAGGCACTGCTTCAAAAGTTCGGGTGTTAATTGAAGCCGGAGATGGTGAAAGGATTTGGAGTACTGTCGGTGTTTCAGAGAATATCATCTCCGCAAGCTGCGAAGCCTTAATAGATAGTTTCGAGTATAAACTTTATACAGACAAAGTCTCCGTAACTTCGTCGTAAATCGAATAATTGTAAGAGGACATACCACAGTGTCCGACAAGCACGCTTTAATGAAGATAGAATCTGTCTTCATTATAAGCGCGTCCCCTCTCAGAAATCTTGTCTATACACAGCGTTTGAAAACGTCCTACCTTGAGGTCACCGTGCCTCATACTTTTGGGAGAAAAACATGGGACATTTAGACACAATTGAAAAAGCAGCACAGAAACTCATCGCACTCTGCCAGAAAGAAAAACAAACGAAAACCGACAAAGCGAAGATGCTCGTCATACATGAAGAGATCCTGACAAGCATCGAAAACCTCGCAGAATGTGAACTCTGCGGCGCAATCACAGAAATAATTGTAACGATGACATTGGCTGATGTCACAGCGAAACTGTGCAAGGAATGTGGGGTCAAATCGCTGGAAGCCGGAAAGATTCAGGCTTCCAAGCAAGGGGCATCTCGAAAACGAACGCGCCGTGCGAAAACACCGGCTTCCGCTTCAACGGAATCGAAGCCCAAAACCGGTAGAAAGTCTTCCAAACGCACAGCACCTGTAAAAGAAGCAGAAACCCCTGCTGCGCTGCATACCCGTATCGAAGCACAGACCGGCATCAAGAAAGCCGATGTGAAGCGACTCCATAAGATTGTTCAGGATATCGCTGCCCCAATGAGTGCCGAACATACGCTAACCTATGTCCAACGCGAAGCAGAGATAGCGAAGATAAAAGTGGAAGCAGCGGCATTAGAGAAAGCCGTCTCCCTATTACAATAACAAGTAACGGCTCACAAAGCGGGACCACGGTTAGCCCGTCTGGATACGTTTTGCCCATTCGCGATTTTCCTGATACCACTCCACAAGTGCGGTGATGCCCTGACGAAAACTGACTTGGGGTCGCCAACCCAAAAGTTTTTCTGCTTTTTGGATGTTTGCCCATGTCGCACGGACATCTGCAGGATGAAACGGTTGGTGCGAGAGTTCGGCTTTCCTACCAACGAGTTCCTCTATCAACCGAATCGTATCAATAAGCACAATAGGGCTATCTGAACCGAGGTTGATCACCTCATATTCGAGGGGTTTCAGTCCCGCAATCACACCACGGGCAATGTCTTCGAGGTAGGTATAATCTCGTGAGGATTGTTTGCCATCACCATAGACTATAACAGGTTTCCCTTCACTAATCCACTGGACGAACCGAAATGCACTCATATCGGGTCTGCCAGCGGGTCCATACACGGTGAAAAAACGGAAGATTGTCACATCAATGCCGTAGAGATGATGGTAACTATGACAGAGTGATTCGGCACCTTTTTTTGAGGCAGCATAAGGGGATAAGGGTTGTTCTGTGTTTGCCTCTTCACTGAAGGGGAGCGGATTGTTGGCGCCGTAGAGGCTTGATGTTGATGCCAACACAAATTTCTTCACTGCAAATTCGCGGCATAACTCCAGTAAATTCAGCGTACCGGTCACATTTGTGTCAACGTAGACCCACGGATTCTCAACAGATTGTCGTACACCGGCGCGCGCCGCGAGATTGATCACAGCGTCAAATGTAGCGGGGTCCTCTTGAAATATCGTCTGCAGGGCATCCCGATCACAAATGTCCGAACGATGAAAGTGGAAATTTGGGGTACCTTCAAGTTGCTGAAGTCTCCACTGCTTGACTTGGGAATCATACGCGTCGTTTAAGTTATCAATCCCAACGACGGTATGTCCTGCCTCCAGCAAGAATTCGGTCACTTTCCATCCGATAAATCCAGCGCAACCCGTGACGAGATACTTCATGTCCTTTCCTCTCTACAGTTCCTCACAACCTATTTTGAACACTTCAAAACGCTCTTGGAACATTGATAACGCTATTTGCGACAGTTCATATCGCGTTTGGGTGTTTGTCTCCAGTTTTTGTAATTCGGCCTCGTGCTGCAACAACAGCGTGTCAATTTCCTCAACTTCCTGTTTCAACGCAAGGATCGCTTCAAATGCTGAGATTTCACTGGTACACGCTGTCAACAATTCATGATAAAGCGTCACTTGTGTTTCCAATCCGATTAACGCCGCTTGAGATGCTTTGATTCGACGTTTGAATTCCTCCGAATGTGACCGAACTTCAGGAAACTTCTCATGAAGTGCTTCGTACTTCTCTTTTAATTTGTGAACCTTCAAAATGTAAGTGGGATAACTAACCTTGAGACTTTGAGAAAGGGAACGTACCTCTTGCGAGTTTCCTTTAATCTGTTTTCGTTTGCCTTCTACTATCCCCATGAACCCGTATACCGCAGCCGAAAAGCCGCAGATTGTCAAAATCCACACTAAAATGAAAAAGAGTAAGTCATCCACGGCTATACGCATCGCGAAAAAACCGAATCCGACCAATAACAGACCTACAATCAGGGCAAAGATCGGATTGGACAAATAGGGTTCTATTTTAATCTTTGTGGACATATCTCCCTCCATCACGGATAAAAATACACAAAAGATTAATTAGCATCGGATGTCCCTAAAAGTTTGTTGATTTCTCTTTTCAGTTCAGTGTAAACTTCTGCTTTGAAATTCGATTTCCGGTGGAACACGATTGTGCCGTCCTGTGAAATCAGATAAAGTGTCGGCTTCTTCTTTTCCGTTTGATACTGCTTATGTACCGCTCCCTTCCAATCGAGTAAAAATGTCACAGCGGGCGGATTTTTCTTTAGTTGGCTCCTGATAAACCGTTTTGGTATGAATCCAGGGACGCTTCGTAAGTCGCCAATGATATAGGCGACAACCTCAGCGTTTTCATGATAATCCTTCTGAAATGCCTCTGCCCATTTGTCATCTTCTTTCCGAATTTTGCGGTTACCCATAATGAGGAAAACGATTTTGCCGCGAAGTTTCTTCAGGTGATGTTCCTTTTCCTCAGCGTCTTGGAGCGTCCAATCCGGTGCCAGATTACCTACTTTTGGCGGCGCGGTTTCAGTCTTTTCATT
>CAZGAW010000093.1:0-21439 GCA_964523645.1 uncultured bacterium
ATGCAAGACTCTGTTACCACACCTCAATGGGAAGAGGATAATTCCCAAGATTTCATCGACTACGGAAAATACTTCGTGCCGGATCGGGAAGTGCAGATTAATTGCATTTGTGAAGTGATTCCGCCACCATCCGAACCTGCCTATATCCTCGATCTCTGCTGTGGGGAAGGACTCCTCACGCGTGCCTTGTTAGACAAATTTCCTCAATGCCACGTCTACGGTTTAGACGGCTCTCCGAAAATGATTGCACATGTAGAGAAAGCACTCGCTTCGTATGGGGAGCGCTTTAGAACGAAACAATTTGATTTGGCCGCAAGCGATTGGCGCGAGTTTCCTTTCCCTGTTCATGCTGTTGTATCTTCGCTTGCGATTCATCACTTGGATGGCACTGAAAAACAGGTATTGTTCCAAGATATAGCGTCCCTCCTTATGCCGGGTGGAAGTTTCGTCATTGCTGATTTAACTGAATCCATGCACCCATTTGGAAGAAAACTCGCGGCGGATGCGTGGGATGCATCCGTGCGTCAACGTTCATTGGATCTCGATGGCAACTTGAAAGGTTATGATTACTTCTGTGAGCTCGGTTGGAACCATTACGCGCAACGCGAACCCGATCCAGATTCCATTGACAAACCCTCGTCGCTGTTCGATCAACTCAAATGGCTTGAGCAGGCTGGATTCACTAATGTTGATGTGTTCTGGATGAAGGCTGGACACGCCATCTTCGGCGGATGCAAGCCGGACCCAGAAATAGAATGAACAATTTCTAATCGCTAATCGAACATTAGCAACTTAGGAGGAAGACAATGAAAGTTCTATTCTCTATAACCCTCGCTATCTGTCTGGCAATACCTGGTACAGTTTGGGCGAAAAATCTGGCACTGGAGTTAGATGGTGCGACCGCCATTGTAGTGCCAAACAGCGATAGCTTGAACCCGAAAACTGCGATAACAATAGAAGCATGGATGAACATGAGTAAACCTACCGGTGAGTGCCTCGCAAAGGATTGGGGCGGACAAAGAGATTACATCTTTCCAGAGATTGTCCAAAATGGGGGTGGATTAGAAATTGTATCAACTTTCAGATAAAATTCTTTCGTTCTATAGGCAGACGCAAGAATCAGAAAGACTTACAAATAATGTCAAAGGGCAGATAGAATTCGCGCGGACGCAAGAGATTATTACCCGCTATTTACCTGAACCGCCAGCAGTGGTGTTAGACATCGGTGGCGGTTCGGGTCCATATGCCTTTTGGTTAGAAAAAGATGGCTATGAGATCCACCTCGTGGATCCTGTAGATTTACATATTGAACAGGAAAAAAAAGCGTCAGGTCAGCTTTTAGAGCATCCTATTGCGAGCATATCACTTGGCGACGCGCGGGCACTCCGTTTCTCGTCGGCATCCGCGGATGTTGTGCTGTTATTGGGTCCACTCTATCATCTGATTGATAAAAGTGAACGGTTGCTCGCACTGCGCGAGGCGTACCGTGTATTACGAAATGGCGGGATTATGATTGCTGCTGGTATTTCACGCTTTGCGTCGATGCTCGACAGTTTTTTTGAGGATCGATTCAGGGATCCCGTTCATAGAGACATCGTTCAAAACGATCTTGAAACGGGTTACCATCGCAACCTGACCGCGAACCTTAAGTATTTTACAGATGCCTATCTTCACCGTCCTGAAGAATTCAGTTCCGAGGTGGTTGAAGCCGGTTTTCAACATCAGGCGACGCTTGCTGTGGAAGGACCGGCATGGCTTTTCAGATCTGTTGAAAGCTACTGGGCAGATCCTGACCAACGCGCTATGGTCTTAGATATGATTCGCAAGGTCGAAGCGGAGCCTTCAATACTCGGTATGAGTGCACACCTCCTCGCGATCGGAACGAAGTAGAGGGTGATTGATAATGCCTGAAAGTCAAGTGGTCCACAAGACGGAAACACCTGTCACAGTCGAATCGTTGCAAGCTGAATTTAAAGCGTTGGGTATCGAAAAGGGGATGGTCTTACTCGTCCATTCCTCCTTGAGTACGATCGGATGGGTCTGTGGCGGCGCTGTCGCTGTCATTCTCGCACTTCAGGAAGTATTGGGAGAAACCGGGACGCTCGTAATGCCGACCCACTCAACCGACCTGAGCGACCCGAGTCAATGGAAGAATCCGCCCGTTCCTGAATCATGGTGGCAATGCATACGTGAGACGATGCCTGCCTATGATCCCGATTTAACGCCGACCCGTTCAATGGGCAAAATTGCCGAAACATTCCGAAAGCAAAGAAATGTTCTCCGCAGTGCACACCCACAGCGTTCATTTTGTGCGCGCGGACCTCAAGCATCACATATTGTAAATAATCACTCGCTGGATTATGGGATGGGTGAACACTCACCGCTCGCCAGAATTTACGATTTACACGGATTCATCCTACTTCTCGGTGTGGAACATTCAAGCAATACTTCTATACATCTCGCAGAATACCGATCGGACTTCCCAACGAAACGTATTGTACAGGAGGGTGCTCCGGTTTCACAGGCGGGTTCAAGGACATGGACTACCTTTGAAGATATCGATATGGACGCTTCGGATTTTGATCGCATTGGTGAAGATTTTTTGCGTTCTGACGAAGGAAAGATGGTACAGCACGGCAAGGTCGGCAAGGCGAATTGCCAACTCATGCCACAACGCGCTGTGGTTGACTTTGCTGTCGATTGGCTTGAGAAAAATAGAACTTAGGAACGACCTGCCGATTGCGACTCGCTAAATCTAAAAAATTGATTTTTCATTACGTATATGTTATAATGTAAATACCTGAAGTTGTCATCTAAGTCGGAAGAAAAAGTAAAGAAACGGTCTATGGCAGAAAAACGGGGATCCTTATTTACCGTCCGAGATGCAGAGAGTGCAATCGTTACCTATACGGTGTTAGGATTCCTCTACATTATCGGGATAGGTCTTTACGAAATCGTTGCCGGATGGAATGATGCACTGCAGCTGTTAGTGAAGTTAGACGCAACGTTCCCAGTGTTTAATCGGACAGCAATTGCGTTCATCGTCTTTAAGGAAGGGGTGGATATTATGTTAAGGCGTTTTAACGAATGGCGTGTTGAACATGCACAAAGCCTTGCAAAAGCAAAAGAACAAGGCATTGAACAAGGCATTGAACAAGGCGTTGAACAGGGGCGCGCAGAAGCATACCAAGCCATTGCTGCTTGGAATAGACGCAGGCTCGCAGCCGAGGCGAAAGGCGTTCCTTTCAATGAACCGCCGCCCTCACAGAACGGAGACGAACACGGATAGATACAAGGAGGAGCACGAATGACAGCATTAAAAGAACTTCGCGTATCCAACGATGCGATGAATGATCCGGAAGAATTGCGTCACCGGATATCGGAAGAAGGATATGTTTTCTTTAAGAAGCTGCAAGATCCCGACAAACTCTGGGCGTTGCGGCGAGAGATGCTAACGACGATGCAGGAAGGCGGATGGCTCGTCGCGGGTACTGACCCGATGGACGGCATCGCCGATATATCCACCCAGTGTACCGAGGGCGACTCCGAGTACACGGACGTATACCATGAGGTGTATAAGTTAGAAGCATTTCACCGTTCAGGGCACTGGCATGAAGTCGTTGACATGGTGGAGAAAATTGTCGGTAGAGAGGTACTGCCCCACCCACAGAAGATTGCGCGCCTCTGGTTTCCTAAGTACACAGCACACACCACACCGATACACCAAGACTTCGTTCACTTCCAAGGGAATTTCCAGACCTATACCTGTTGGGCACCCGTCGGAGATTGTCCGATTGAGTTAGGCGGTTTGGCTGTTTTGCCGGGTTCGCATAAAGTCAATAAGGTCATGGAGCACCATTTTTCGCTCGGTGCTGGCAGTCTGTGCGTTAACGAGGACGAGTTGTCGGGTGAGTGGCATTCCACGAACTATGAAGTTGGCGATACGCTCATCTTCCCTGCTTTGACTATTCACAAGGCACTCCCGAATTTGACTGAAGATCGACTCCGCGTGTCGCTCGACAACCGTTATCAAGCTGTTGATGATCCGATTGCTGAGCACATGCTTGAACCGCACTTGAACCTCTTCAACTCGCTTCAGTGGGAGCATGTCTACCGCGACTGGGAGTCCGATGAACTGCAGTATTACTGGAAAGATTACGACTTGACAGTGCTGCCAAGGGATTTCAGCTATGGGAACAAAGGGTTTGAGGAAGCGTTGGAATTGGCAAGAGATGGGGATGAACGTGCTATCTTACATTTAAACCGATCAATCAAACGGGACGCGACGACCGAATTAGCACAGCGAGCAGTAGCAGTTTTACAAGAAGCTGGTGTTAATGCAGCCGATTAAGGGGATTCTACCCCATGTCTTATAGCCATTTTACCTTAGAAACAGTACGGGAAAAGTTCCAGTTAGAGACGATCGAATCCGCAAATATTTTTTCTGATATAGAGCCTATGCCACCGAGCGAGGCCCTTGTTACAGAATTGGCAAAGAAGGTACAGTTAGCAATTGCCATAAGAACAGAGAAGGCACGTTGGGAACTTATTGTAACCAACGTTCTCGTTGAATTACGGGAGCAATTCGATCGTCGCATCAGTCTTTTTTCGGGAATCGACTTCAGCGTTGATACCGAGAAGGGTTTAACAGGAACGTGTGATTTTTTGATAAGCCTGTCGCCAGAGCAATTTTATTTAGAGGCACCTGTCATTGTTCTGGTGGAAGCAAAGAATGCTGACCCAACACTTGGCATCGGGCAATGCGTTGCTGAGATGCTCGCAGCACAATACTTTAATCAGCAGAAAGGCAATAATGTCCGTTGTATCTATGGGGCCACCACCACTGGCACAGAATGGCTATTCCTCAAATTGGAAGGAGAGAAACTTTACATTGATATGAGACTGTACGCGATTGAGCGGTGCGATAAGATCCTTGGTATCCTCTCCAGCATGGTTAACCAAAAAGCATGAGGCATCCTATAAGGACATTTGATGGATTTTCTTTATAAAGACATCGTACCGTGGGGTAGGTCATTTGACGAATATCTTGATATGTTTAACCTCTCCGAGGACGACTTGGCGCGAGACATTGTGGGCGTAGGCGACGGGCCCGCGTCGTTTAATTTCTGGATGCATCAGCGCGGCACCTCAATAGTATCGGTTGATCCGATTTACCGATATTCAGAAGCGGAATTGCGTCAGCGGATTCAAGAAACCTACGACGATGTCATCGCACAAGCCCGTCAGAATCAGGATAAATTCGTTTGGACACACATCTCGTCTATTGATGAATTGGCGGAAATCAGGATGCAGGCGATGGACAAATTCTGCCGAGATTTCGAGCGTGGCAAGCAACAAGGACGTTACATAGACGCTTCACTCCCTAACTTACCTTTTCCTGACGGACACTTTGACCTTGTGCTCTCGGCGCATCTTCTCTTTTTCTACTCAGCGAACAGAGATTTGACATTTCACCTCGATGCTGTCCGCGAGTTGCTCCGTATTGGATCTGAGGTAAGAATTTTCCCCATCGTTGACGTAAATAGCAAACCCTCTCCATTCTTATCGCCTGTTATTGATACACTTGAAAAAGACGGGATTGCCTATTCAATCGAACGCGTTCCGTATCATTTCCAGAAGACAGGGAATGAGATGCTGCGGTTAAGGTCGTGCTAATTGCACGTTGGTGCTTCAGAGAAAACTTTTTCATACCCGTAGGTCCAATCTACAACGCGATAACCGCAGTTGCTGTAAAACAGAAGTGCCCGATAATCATCCCAACCCGTGCTAATTGCGGCGTGCCGGTATCCGATTTTCTTCATCTCTTGAAGGGCGTATTGGAGCAGGTAGCGTCCCAATCCTTGTCCTTGAAACTCACCTTCGACCTCAAGATAAACCGTATGGAACCAGTCCTGTGCATTTGGGTGGATCGAATACTCACCACCGGAAACAGATACGCACAAACCAACCTCTTCATCGCCTCGATGTGCCTTTATGACGCTGTCCGGGCGTTGTCCACGTTCGTCCTTCCAATCTACAGAAAGTGTTACCGGTATAGGTGGCGATACTGGTGTAATATCGTAATTTTCCCAGTCTAAAAAGACCCATCCGTTGGAACGGTGGTATCCGTTGAATCCAAGGAGTGCTTGGATGTGATCAAGCGCATTCGATAGAGAAGCGTATTCAAAATGATAGAAACGATATCGACATTCTGATCGGAAAGCAAAAATTCGGGAAACGCCACACGCTTTCAGATGTGCCTCCGCCTTTTCAAGCACAGTTTGTCCAGCATGCCGAGCACCACGGTCGTAGCCAAAAAATCGAATAATACCTATGTCTTCATCTCTAATCTGACCGAGACCGATGTGAATAAACGCCTGCACCGTACCCGCCGTTATCGCGACAAAGGCAGTTTCGGAATCAAGTCCGCCCTCATTTTTGTCGGCTTTACCGGTCGTAACCCCGCGTAGTGCAATAGCAAATTCTTCCTCCGTTACAGGGTAGCAATGCGGTACACCAACGGTTAGACGGCTATAAAATTCTGTTACAGATGTTTGCAGATCGGGAGTATATTGGAATACTTTCATTTATCGCTCCTACCTTTCCAGAAAGTAGGAAATGAGAGGCTGCGGTCAACACCTGATTGTTTGAATCGCAGACTACCACTTTTCTGTTGGTGCTTCGGAGAGGTCTTTAACGAATTCGTAGGTCCAATCTACCGTCCGATAACCGCAGTTGCTATAAAACAGGAACGCACGGTGGTTATCCCAAGCAGTACTAATCGCTGCATGCCGGTACCCGATCTTCTTCATCTCTTGAAGTGCGTACTGGAGCAGATAACGCCCCAAACCTTGTCCTTGAAAATCATCTTCGATACCGAGCCAAGTGGTATGCAGCCAGTTTTGTGCATCCGAGTGGCTTGAAAACTCACCGCCACAAACGGATTGACAGATACCGACCTTCTCGCCGTTTTGGTGCGCATGCACAGTGCAATTCGGATGTTGTCCACGTCCATCCTTCCACTCGACAGAAAGTTTTACCGGCAGCGTTGAAGGGACTGGTGTAACGGAATAGTCTTTCCAACCGAGAAAGACCTCGCCTGCAGAGCGGCGGTATCCGTTATATCCAAGGAGTCCTTGAACCTGATCGAGCGCATCCGATAGATAGGCGTGCCCAAAATGATAGAAACGATACCGGTAGTCCTGTGGGAAAGCGAAAATTTGGGAAACGTTATACGTTTTGAGATAAGCCTCCGCCTTTTCAAGCACAGTCTGCCCAACGCGCCGGGTACCGCGTTCGTAAGCGAAAAACCGAATAACACCTACGTCTTTTTCTCGATTCTCCCCGATATGACTGATACCCACGTGAATAAATGCCTGTATAATACCATCTGCTATTGCGACAAAGGCAGTCTCGGCATCGAGTCCATTCTCCTTTATATCGGCTTTATCGGCGGTAACTCGGTGCATGGCAATGGCAAATTCCGCCTCCGTTACAGGATAGCAATGTGGCACGTCGGCGGTCAGGCGGTTATAAAATTGCGTCATCGGTGTTTGTAAGTCAGGCGTATATTGAACGATTTCCATCTGTTACTCCTATCTTTCCTTTACGTGAGTTTGATAAAAGAGACTGACTCTTGTCGTTGAATGAGAACTAGCTAAAAACGACAAAAAATAGATGGCTTTCACATGCCATCGGGGTTGGATTGTTGGGTTTCGCTATACCTATTTCCAAAAATGTGTCATCGAAAATTGCCATTCTGCGTATAAAGTGAAGGATATTTGGTGTTTTCCCGCTCTACCCAACCTACTTCAGACTTTAATTTTATTTTCAAACTCACGTTATAATTATTGATACAACAGAAAATTGGCGGGGTTATAAACCCCGCCAGCAGATACACGGGTTGATCCTAACCGAAAATATAGCGTCATTTAACGTTTCTGGACTTGGAAACTGGCATCCAGAGCCTTCTCAACCCGGACTTGCGATTCTTCAAGGTGCGCCAAACTGTAATCATCAAGGTTGCCTCTGCTATTTTGAAGCGCACGCTGGATCTTACTGTTGATTTGTCCGAGATGGAGACGTGCAAGCGATCTCGCATCTTCAGGCGTGCCGCTATCGGCATCCAGTACCAGTTTGATGAGTTGTTTCAGGTGTTCCCGTTGTAGACCCCGGCGGAAACTGGAGATGAACGCATCCGAATTCGACCACTGCTTTCCGCCAGCATCCTTATTGAGATCTACCCAAACCGCATCCGTAATGCCCGAAAAGAGTTCTGGCATCGTGAATGCATCCTCACCGTTAGCAAACTTGAGTTCCGTATCCTGAACGCGAGACAGCACATTCGGATGAAGCAACCGCCCCAAAATACGGGTTTGATTGCGCAGAATCACATCATGCACGGGATAATCAAAACGCGTGGAATTCCAACTATCTCTGCCCCAATCGCTCCAACGGGTGATTGCGAGACTATTGAGCAGATCCGCTGGAAAACCGAAGGCTTTGTCGGAGAGGGCATATTCTTTGAGAAATTGGAGTGCTTCGCGCTGTTTTGCCGCTGGGACAGGTACAAACGGTAAACGTCCGTTTTCATCACCACGGTGATCGCGATGGTGGTACTGTCCGCCTATATAACGGCTGGCGAGGTACATCGTATAACCGTGCTCACCAAGCAGTGTGCCGAATGCGCGTCGGACCCGTTGGTATCCCATCCCCTCTTTCGTGACTTTGTCTGCAATCTTATCCCAGAGTTCAACAACAA
Source organism: uncultured bacterium (assembly GCA_964523645.1). Taxonomy (GTDB): domain Bacteria; phylum Poribacteria; class WGA-4E; order WGA-4E; family WGA-3G; genus WGA-3G. The sequence continues at coordinate 8,762 of CAZGAW010000093.1, forward strand.
TCTCCCGCCGCTGTTTGGCAAACGCAAGTGGGTCAGCACCGAGGTCCCAACGGTTAACTAATGGATCCAGATCACGGTATTGAAACGCAGAAGCATCCTCATCCGTCCCGTAAGTGAGATCTGACGTTGCGACGCGAGCAGCGATTTTACCCAGTTCCTCCAATTCACCTTCAGGTTTGCTTGCATCGATCGGTTTATAGGCGTACTCAATCACCCAGTAGTCCCAGGGTCCGATTGTCTTTGTATAGTAATCCCCCTGTTCTTTACCTTCAGGTGCAATATTTACAGCATCGTATTCCATGACGGAACCGATAAGTGCCTCGCCTGTTTTATTGTTCAGTTCATCGAGAGAAAATATCGTACTCGCCTTGAAATTGTGGCGCAACCCCAACGTATGTCCAACCTCGTGCATCGTCAAGGTTTTAAGGGCTTCCCCGATAAACTCCTCTGGCACTTCGCCACTTTCATCCATTAGCCCCCGAGCATGCAGGACACTCGCCATGAAGCTCATCTGCCGTGCAAGCCCAGATGCCATCTGACAATGGAACCGTGAAGTGTGATCCATCGGATGGTCACGTTCATGATCGAGTTCATCAAAGAACGTCCTATATTCTCGCTGCCAATATCTGATCCAACTCTCACCGATAAGGATATCGGCATCCAATATCTGACCTGTCAACGGATTCACACGAGATGGACCGATCGCAAAACCTGCACCAACAACCCAGCGAATCGTGTTATATCGTGCATCTTCGGGGTCCCAGTCTTCATGGTCTTGTTGAATCCGTGCTTCAATCGCATCAGCAAAACCTGCTTTCTCAAACGCCTTGTTCCATTCGAGGATCCCCTGTCGGACGTAAGGACGGTAACGGTGTGGGACCGTTTTCTCGATGTAGAAGATAATCGGTTCTTTCGGTGGCGAAAGTTTCGCGTCTTTGTCCGCTTTCTCCAAATGCCACCGATTGACATATCGGATAAAGGGTTCATCGCTGGTCTTAGACGAATAGTCCTTAACCGCCGTCATAAAATGCCCCATCCGGTCGTCAGCCAGCCGCGGACGATAATTGTTTTCTGGAAGTCCAGCGAGGCTGTAGTGCAGTGTCAACTGGATACCCCGACTATCCGGAATAGCCGTCATAGACCTTGTTGACGTGTACACGGCGTTAACTTTCAATTCAACGTTCTTCGGGAACGCCTTGACTGCCCCCCAAGTGCTACGCGTTTTGTCGAAGCGGGCATCGGCGGCAATACGACGCGCCAAAGGCGGTAAGTCGGATATGAAAACGGGAGAGATATTCACTAAGAGACTCTTCCGTTGTGGGTGGATGCTTTCTATCTTGAGTGAAAACAGCACGGAATCGTTATGACCCAAATCAACCGCTTCCGCGATGGGTGTTCCTTTCTCAGCACGGAAACGCACATTTTTTCGGACGAGATGCACATTGTCACCAACGCGTCGCCAGACAAGCATCCACTCTTCAAGCGTCATCCCCGAGAGTAGGAATCCGCTTCCCAGACCGCGAGCAACACTAATCATACAGAGAAACGGCTTGTCCAGTTGTGCGGGTTGAATTTCGCAATAGAGATTCTCTTTTTTTTGGTATAGTTTGAAGAAACCATCGTAACTTTTGCTGTCTTCAGTAACTTTAGAAAAATCCTCAAATTCTTTTTTCTTTTTTGCGGGTGTTTCCTGTGTTGCGGGTTTTGCGGGTTGTGCTGCTTCTTGCGCAGACACCAAAAGGCAATAACCACTTATCGTAATAAGGCATATCCAAAATGCTAACAGATATCGCATCGTCTCTTCTCCTTATTTTGAACTTTAAACTAAGTTGCTACTTAAGCAAAATGGTAATTAAGTCTCAAAAAAACCGTGTAAGGACAATTATAATTATAACAACAATTTTTTCAACACTAATGTCAGTGTATGGTATTTGAGATTTGTAGGCTCTTCCACCTACTGATAATGAATCCGACGACTGCCATCAAATGAGATCCTGGGCCAGTCACGTTCCCAGTTTTCGGAGGCGTAAGGGATATAGTGGCACGCCAACGCATGTCTACGTGTGCCGGGTTTCAAAATCGGCGCGCCACCGTGGATTAACTTTCCATCGAATAGAATTACATCGCCAGCGTTCACCATAACTTGAACTATTTCATTACCGTTTTCGCGAGCAACCTGTTTAACTGCGGGAAAGTAGCGGTTGTGCTGTTGCAATTCGTATGTCTCATCGGGGAGCAGGGTCATAGGCACATCGCTTTTCGTAATTAACCGTCCTCGATTGGAACCCGGCTGGACTATCAGGGGGCCATTGTTTTCATCAACGTCAACCATTGCGATCCATGCAGACATACAGTCAGGTAAGTAGTATTGGTCTTGGTGCAGCGGATGTTCCGATCCCTCGTAAAAATGCATCGTTTGGACACCTTCGGGTTCACCACCAAAACAGTCCGTGAGCGGTTTATGTAGGCGGGAATCGATAAGCAGCTCCAATACGCGTTGATCGTATAGATGCTGATTGAAGGTCCGGGATCCGTATTTATCCTGTTGAAAGAACCCCTCAAGCTGCTCGCGTCCTGCGTGAAGGTCTTCCATGTGCGTAACGAAACTTCGACACTCTCCTTGCGAGAGGACACTTTCAAGCACGAGATACCCGTTTTCCCCGTAGAACGTTTTTTGTGCTGGTGTCAAACCTGTCTTTTCGGATGCCATTTTCCCTCCCAAGTAGTCGCCTAAACCTTCTATCCATTCCTCTTTTATTTTACCACAATTGTTGGTGAAATTGCAGTTAAATTTCAAGGATCATCTGAGTCATTCAGTTTTCTGTTGGTCGTATGAGATAAATCGCGAGCGGGAGCTCGCTCCTACAAAAAGGGTGGTTAGCGGTCAGTTTCCAGCAGCAGAAGCATCGGGCATTAATGCCTCAGGATTCTTGACAATTTCTATCAAATCCGCTATTATTAACCTAAGGAGATGATCAATGAAAACGACCCCGAAGATTGTCGCAATTGGTGGCGGAGAAATTAGTGAACAGGAAACCGAGGCGATCGATAGACGCATCATTGAATTAACCGGCAAAACACAACCGAAGGCACTCTTTATTCCAACTGCCAGCAGCGATGCCCCTGGATATATCGAGACTTTTGAAGCGTATTACGGCAGATACCTCGGGTGTCAAACGCGGAGTCTCAAACTCACACAAGATCCACCAGCGTTTGATGAGATGTCAGCACTCGTGTTGGACTCGAACCTTGTCTACGTTGGCGGCGGAAACACCTTCGGCATGATGAAACTCTGGCGACAACTGGGATTAGATACCTTATTGGCGGAAGCTGCCTCCCGCGGCATCGTTCTATCAGGGCTCAGTGCCGGGGCGATCTGCTGGTTTAGATACGGACATAGCGATTCCCGTTCTTTCTCCAGCAATCCGAAATGGGACTATATCCGCGTGAGGGGACTCGGATTCATCAACGCTATATACTGCCCGCACTATCACTTTGAAGGACGAGAAATTGGCTTTGCACAGATGATTGCGAAGCGGGGCGGGATCGGAATCGCCTGTGATAACAACGCCGCAATTGAGATTGTAGGTGATCACTATCGGATTATCACTTCTGCCCCTACCGGGAAAGCATACAAACTCTTTAAGCGTAAAGGAGAAGTTGTTCGTACGGAATTATCTCAAAACAGCGAGTATACGCCTTTAGCCGATCTTTTAAGGCGAGGATAACGCTATAATTTTGCCTTCAAAGTTCCCCAGATCGTTGACAATTTTCCTTTAGGCATAACGTTATAAGGCTGGGTTGATTTAAAATTCTGGATCACTTCATCTGCTGTGAGAGGACGATCGTAAAAACGGACTTCATCAATCATACCCTTGAAGTAACCATGGGCTATCCCTGGAAACTTGCTTGCCCCAAGATATACAGGTGCTGTGAATGGCCAAAATGCTATGTTACCCCCAAATCCATAGTGGCTTACAATACTGGATACACCGTCTATATAGATAATTCTTTTACCGTTTCCGCCGAATCCTCCTTCATTTATCATAAAGTCATTTGTATAAACGATGTGATGCCATTCTCCATCAAAGATATCCACACTCCCTCCGCCACCAACGCCTCCACATCCTCTTGGTCTTTCAGCACTAAAGTAATACTGAAGAGTTCCCTCAATAATCTCATCAAATGCTATATCCCTATTAAGGTCTATGCCCCAATAAGGACATTGGTTACCATGCGTATTGATGAGAGTCATCCAATCAGTCTTATTCCTAGTTTTGATCCATGCTTCAAACGAAGATGTAGCGATCTGTCTGCCAAAATCCCCAAGGGTAGTCAGGTTTACAAAATCGCCAGCCCCATCGAACTTAAGTGCCTCTCCTACCTGGCCGGGGGCAACTTTAGGATTGCCGATGATTGTCCCGTTGTTGTCACCCCAAACATCTTTTGCTGTTTTATTTATAATGTGAACTTTATCAAAGGTCCAATAGCTGACAAGGCCATCTGTTACAATAGATGCGGGTGCCATATTTAGTGAGAAAATACCGATGATTATCGCAAATATGAGAAAATAGATTCCGCGTTTCATTTTGATTGCTCCTTTTGAAATGGTGTTAAAACAATCCAACTTTCCACGCATAACTTTTGTGGTTGAAGCAAACCGATCTGCACATTGATGTTGAACTCACGTTATTTAGATTTAGCAAATTCCGTGCCAATCTGAACACTACGATACTGACAGAGTTTTCTACAAAACACAGAGAAGGTGCTGCACAGAATAGGGCATTCTTTAGAATAGGGCATTCTTTATACTTGACTGCACGAAATGGAGCGTACTTAATGACTCAGGTTGCCTGTAACCTTTTAGGTAGCAGCTTGGGTTAAAATAATATTTTTCAATAAATGAACAGTACTGAACAAATTATGGCATTTTAGTCGGCAACTTGGGTTAAAATAGTACCATATTGCGCTGAAGTTGTCGAAAAGACATAGTATTCCAATCAACACTTTTTAATGGAGGAAAAAAAATGAAAACTTTTAGAACAAGAATGCTGTTTGCGGCAATATTCATGGCAGTGGTCACACTTATGGGATGCGACAGGCAGTTTTCAAATCCGATATTGAGTGGCACAGAAAACCGTGAATTGCCCATCAACATCGGAGAGAGAGCAAGCGGCACTCTGTACAAACTGGGAGTGGTGCTGGTGCAGTACGATGAGGACACCTGGGAACAGGTGGACACGACGGACACGCCGATCGCTGCGGTGAACGAGTTTTTTACGAACAAAGGGTATACGCCGAAAGTAACAGAAGTATTGTCCGGCTACCGTATTGAGGTCGTGCAAGTGGATGACGATGTTGATCCGCTGCCACTGCTGGGAGCATTGAGAGCAATCCCCGATGTTACAACTGCAGAATTAGCTACGCTGCAAGGAATCTTTGAAATAGCAACATGGGAATTGAGACCGATGCCCTCACTCAGGAATCCTGACTTTGTTGTGCAAATCAGACCTGTCAAGGCCGGTAAAACGGAAGACGGGCTACTGCACCGATTGGGAGCCGTGGTGGTACAGTACGATTATCAAACATTCCAAGAGGAAGTAGACACAAGCGTTACACCGATAGCCGTAGTGAATGAGTTCCTCATCAGCAAAGGATACACGCCGAGAACAATAGATATCTTTTTTAGCTTTCATGTTGAGGTTATAGATATCGGTGAAGATATTGACCCGTCACCCATGCTCAAAGAATTGAAAGCACTTCCCGGTGTTGTCGATGCGCACCGGAACATCCTGTACGACATATATCCGAGGCTTTCAGGAAATGTGTCAATTCCCACTCCTCCCCCTAGAAACTTCTGAGTATCCAAATTATGTCTTGACCGATTACACACCCTATGCTATCCTATCCAAATCAATACTTTTGAGAAGGAGGAGGACCTTTTCTCTTCGCGATGGAAACCTCGTAAACCTTTGTCGGGGATGCGGAGAGTCTCGGTTACCATATTTTTATGCAGGTTGCAGCAATGTTTGGTGAAGGCAAAGGTGGCGTGGTAGACAAACCTGATCCACGTGCAGCGGGAGATGTCGCTGTTGTTAAGATTCATGCCGTTCCGATGTGTACGGAATATAAAGGGTTCATACATGGAAGCACCGGTGATGGTTTCGGACACGAAGCCGCTGGCGAAGTTGTGGAAGTTGCACAGCCCGGTCGCGTCAAAGTCGGAGATCGTGTGGTGGTGCAACCGCAGAACGCTTGTGGCAAGTGTCAGATGTGTGTCATTGGTGAACACATTCACTGCACGAGTGCTCGTCGTCCGAGTATCGGGGAACTCGTCGGGACGGAGGTCGCTTCGGCAACCTACGCGCAGTATATGCACAAAATGGAGGATATGCTGTTTCCGATTCCAGACGGTTTAAGCTACGAACATGCTGGGATGGCATGCTGCGGACTCGGACCGACGTTTGGCGCGATGGAGCAGATGCAAGTCAATTCATTGGATACAGTCATGGTTACCGGGTTAGGTCCCGTCGGATTAGGGGGCATTATCAATGCGCACTACCGCGGTGCACGCGTCATCGGTGTAGAAAGCCATCCCTACCGTGCCGAACTCGCCAAGAAGTTAGGCGCAGAGACTGTTCTGGACCCAACTGATGAGGATATTCTCGATCAGATTCAAGATTTGACGGACGGTATCGGTATCGACAAAGCGTTGGACTGCTCAGGCGCGTCTGCGGCGCACCGATTGATGGTAGACGCAGCTCGAAGAAAAGGACAAGTCACTTTTGTTGGCGAGGGTGGCGATTTCCCACTTGCTGCGAGTCGAGACATGATTCGGAAGGGCTTAGTCCTCCGTGGGAACTGGCACTACAATCTCGGTGTCTATCCGAAATTAATGCAGGTCATCCAAAATTCAACCGAACAGATTGATACGTTTATCACGCACACTTTCCCGATGCGCGACGTGCAGAAGGCGTGGGAACTACAGGCGACTGGAGAATGTGGTAAGGTGATACTGCATCCGTGGGAATAGTGGATTCTCAGGTAGTCGCGTCTTGGAGACGGCGGAGTTTGAGAACGAAAGAGTCCTCGTTTAATCCCACCATATCGTAAGAGATTGCTTCCCCTTGGGCAACATCGCGCTTTAATTTAACGTTGTAAGCCAAACCGAGGGGAAGTAGATTCTCAGCGCGGGCAATTTCTGCCCTCTCAATCAATCCATTAACAGTATATCCACCGCTACCATCAAGGACTTCTCCCGATTTCAAATTGCGTTTGGCAACTGTGATGACATCAGCAACGGGTGTCGGTAACGGTGCCCCTGTCGGCTGTCCATAGAGGGCAGCCTTCGCAATCGAAATTGGAGCTTCAACAGCCACAAGGTGATACGGACGATACAGGAGATAGTTCTTACCATTGCCACCCGGATATAGATTGTAGCCAGCAAGATCCTCCTGTGTGAACGGATGATCTGTCCGAATGACGACGAACACCCCCATCCGAAGTGGGTTGTCGAGCATTGTCTTGCCGTTGGGCGCAACGCTGTTCGCGAGTTCGACGACCCCGTGGTGCTTCAAAATACCGCCTTCCTCTTTTAAGCTAAAAACCTGGGCGATGTCCTCAATGTTCACTGACGGTTCGTGCATACCGCGAATGTCCGGCGGCAGTCCTGCCATGTTCGCTAATGAGGTCATCTCAATCTGCGCTTTTGAGCCATCCCGAAACGAATTGAACATCTTGAAGTTGATTGTGCGGCGTTCAATCAGTTCCTGACTAAACCCGAATCGCTGCGGAACGGTGTCCGGTATCCCGATGCGGTCATCGTCATAAAATATAGTGCCGCGCCCGGCGGCAACGATCTCAAAACCGAGCGTTTTCGACCACTCAACCATGTTCATTGTCACACCCGGCTGATCGCCATCAACGAGTGTGTAAACCACGCCGGCATTGTCTGCCAAACGTCTCAGGAACGGGCCGATGGTAACATCGGTTTCAACATTAACCATCACCAGATGTTTCTTGTGCATCAGGGTGTGGTATGCCATCCGTGCGCCGACTTCAGGAATACCAGTGGCTTCCACAACCACATCAATCAGGTCCGACTGAATAATGTGCAGCCCATCCTCAGTGATTGTAGGTTTACCGCTGCAGATCGCATCGTTCATCGCGTCAACACTTTTGACCTGCTGAATTGCGTCGGCTGGAACGTTGCTGGCTTCATAAGCACCTGTAGCGTGCCCCAAGTTGATGTCGGCAATTGCGCTCGCCACCATACCTTGCATTTGTGATAGCTGCGCCACCAATCCGGCACCGAATTTCCCTGCACCGATGATACCGACACGGATCGGATTATTCTCCGCTGCGCGCTTGGCAAGTTGCGTACTGAACATTAAGACTCCTCCGATTTGAAATTCTGTTGAACACGTTTCTCATATTCTGTCCGTGTGATTTCAAAGTCCAACATCTTCCCGCCGTCTGCTTCTCTTGAAACAGTTAGTCCAAGCGATCGCCACAACGCTTGTGAACGGATATTGTCAACAGGAACATCCACTGGACAGAACCGATCGATTTTCAGTTTGTCAAACGCATGCGCCATCAAGCATCGGACGACCTCTTTCCCGTAGCCTTTGCCCCATCGGGTCTTGTCCCAAATTGCAATAGGTAGACGCATTATCTTCTCGCCCTCGATTTTCCCCCGTTCCAAATTCATCCACTGCAAACATACCTCGCCAATGGTGTGTCCACTCGTCTTTTCTACGATTGCAAATAGAAACCCACTATCCCTCATAAATTTACCAGCTTTTTTGAGATACTCCTTTGTCACAGGTCCGTCAGGTGGCGATTCCTCAACGGCGTTTAGGAATTCGGGATCTCTATAGAAAGGGACAGCAATATCAAAATCGGCATCCTTAAAAGGTCGAAGTTTCAGGTGTTCAGTCTCCAAGTGAATATTATGGCATGCAAAGTTACCCGGTTGTATCATAATTTTCCTTTGAATTTTGAAGGTGTGTTTTATTTTGATACCCACGTTGAATGTAGCATATCAGGACCGAATGCGTGTATAATATTCAGTCAGATTGAGCAAAGTTGAATAAGGGGTTCTTAACGCGCCTCAAATCTAATATGCTACCATGTAAATCTAAAAAGGGAGTGAAACCCAATCTCATAAAACGATATAAGTAGGGGGTTCGGTTTCACTCGGTATCTCTTTAATGTATAGTGTATGGACGAGGCGATATTCTTCTGTGATTTTTTGGTTTTCGCTGACACCCGTTCAATCCAGTCCATGTATACACGAATCTATGCTTTGATGTTTTCAGACACTATAGACTGAACAGATAGGTAAATTTGCTCAATACCGTCCATTCATGCTCTCGCAAGCCGTCCGCTGCATTCCATGCTTGATCGAACACGATATAAAAATCGCTCCCCGGACGATAGATATAATTGAGCAAGAAATTCGCACTTGCCCGTTCTGCACTATCGTTCCATTGGGCATATAATTTGGTAAAGAAACGGGTGTTCAGCGCATAACTGATACGTGTGCCGACAACGTTTGTTGTGAACAGATCATTTTCGGGCAGATTAATCCAATTCCGTTGATAGCGCGTCTCAATCGCGAGTTGATAGGTCATCCGCCACTGACTGTCAATGTTGACACTTACACGATTGCCGTGAAAATAATCTCCATAATCCACACCACCGAACACAGCAAACGGACGACTGGTTTCCGTGAAAGTCATTAGCGAAACCTGATTCATTTCATAATCACCAGCCGGAATCTCAACATCACCGATACTGAAAGGTTCTTCAACTCGGTCGAAAAACCGCTTAAAATCGAGGTTAAATCCATCGTCGGACTCCGAAAGCAGATCTGCCCCAACAAGCACGTCCCAACCGATAACCTCGTTATCATGATCCAACAGGTAGCTGGTATTAAAAACTGCCCCAACATCTCGTACGCCATACCGCCTAACCTGGACTTCATAATCGGTATTCAACATCAACGAGCGGATATCCGTCCGATGCATGAACCCCATTTTACTCGTAAATTGGGGACCGATGTCGAGGTAAGCGGCATTAACATGAAAGTGATCGTTGCGCCAATCATTTGAAAGGTACCATGCGAAATCTCGCTCATCTGGGTCTGGAGACCAACTTCCAACCGTCATTGCGCGCATCCGCCACTGATCATGGGGTCTAAAAAATAGGTCTACTCCGCCATTACGGTGATAATCGCCGAGGTCGCTTTGCCGATTGGTGAGGATAAAGCCGACGGTTGAGTCGCTGAGGATGTCGCGTTGCATTCTCAGTACAGAGAAGTTCGTCAGGGGCGATTCCGCTGTGGCATCTGTTGTCATATTGAGCGCGCCCACACTGTAAGACCCAACCTTTCCAGTCAACTTGCCACCGCCAAGCAGCCGAACCCGCTTGTCGTCCTCGATGCCGATGCGTCTGCTGTAGAAAACCGAGAGCGGTGGCGGACCGAAATCTCCGAGTCCTGCCCCAAAGGCAAACAAACCGCTCCCCTCAAGGAAGAATTCACGTCGCTCCGGAAAAAAGAGACTGAAACGTGTGAGGTTCACCTCCTCCTGGTCTGCTTCCACCTGTGCGAAATCCGTGTTTAACGTCAAGTCTAAGGTTAGGTTCGACGTTACCCCGTATTTCATGTCGAGTCCAAGGTCGCGTTCGGTGGTTCGCTGCCAATCTCTATCATTAAGATTCCTCGCCAAACCACCGAGCAGATACGGCTTGAAATCAAAATATGACGGCGATGCAACGCCCTGCAGTCCAATCAGTTTGCCCTGATACGTCGGATGGTAGGTGCCGGGCCAACTCTCACTGCGAGGGACCTGTATCCATTGTGTCGTTTCATTCTTCCGTGCGATATTACGTCCAAAATTCACACCCCACACCATCGAATCCTTCTGCTTGAACCGCAACTGATTGAACGGGATTGCGATTTCGACTGTCCACCCTTTATCGTGTCGCCGTCCGGCAGCGTCCCAGATACAATCCCAACTTCCGTTAAGATTTTCGCCGCCGTCTGTGACGGCGGTGTCTGACTGTGCGCCGAGCGCATTCATCCGAAAAAAGACACCCTGTCTTTTATCGCCATACGGGTCAAGCATCACGTAAACGTTGTCATTTTGCCAAAGCTGCCCATCGCGCCGCATCTCGTTCGCGACAACTTTTTCGGGTTCGGAATCGTAACACTCAAACCCGATATAGAGTTTCTCAGCACTATACAACATACGAACCTCGGTGCGTTCGGTACTCGGTTGCCCTTCATCGGGAGATTGTTGGGTAAAGTCATCAATGACCTGTGTCCGTGCCCAATCCTCCTCATTGAGATGCCCGTCAATTTCGATTGTTTCTTGGGTTAGCAGGGGTCTAATTTCTTTGTTGGCTTCGACCTTTATGTTCAATGCTGCAATCAGTGTGAATATTAAAAGAAAGGTCCTGTAACGCATCTCTTCTCCTCTTCCAAGGTTCTTGCCTGCATGTTGTCACTTAAAAAAGAAACACCCTCACCGAAACTTCGCTTTTATGACGTTCAGTGATAGGTATTATATCTTGTAACACGGATAAAACATTCGATCATCCTATTTTAAATTTATGTATGTTAAGTATTTTAACACATTCTGCAGGGAGATGTCAAATCCTTTAGGGACGATATTTTTAGGGTGCTAAATATCTCTATAAAACTTACTTCGGAACATTTAACCCTCGGTTTTCTGAAAAATTCACATTTTTCAAGAAAAACGAAGCAACCTACAACTAAAGATGAAATGAAACAGGTGCACATAAGGAGTGCTTAGAAGTCGGGATTCGGAAATCCCTCCTACAGAAGAATTAACTGCCCCTATCCTCCTACAAGAAAATTTGACGCGACAGCAGATGTAGCGTATAATAGATGGCAAAATGCGTGCTGAAACCGAAACTTGGAAATATAGAGAGGCGTTTTTCATGAAAGACCTGATGACGCGAAGGCTTATTTTTAGTACATTTATGGCACTTATGTTAACATTTAGCATCCAAGACATTGCTAACGCCCTACTCCGTGAGATCGTCATTCCACAAATACCAAAACCGCCGAAATTAGAATCGTCTCGTAAAGATGGTAACACCCGAGTAGCTGCAAAGGGCGACATCGTCATTAGCGAAATCATGTCCACTACCGACATCTACAAACTTCCTCAGTGGATCGAACTTCACAACAGAAGCACGCGAAAGGTCAGTCTTGAAGGATGGGAAGTTACAATTGAGAACCACCCGGAAGATACAACTGTCTTTGCTACCACGCTTACCTTTACTTTAAGCGCAGTGATACTCGATGCAAACCAGGTACTCCTACTCGTGACTGAACAGGGAGACAACGCCAGCGTTGGAGCGTCAAAGGGTGACCTTCGAGCAGACAACATCGTCATCCTAAAAAACCGTATCGGAGGCACACCGGGCTACCGTTTCTTGAGTCAAACCGCCTTCAAAGTTACTCTCACCGCACCAACTACCACGGAAACTCCTCGCAAGTTGATAAGCGATACAGCAGGCAACCTGGGGGCAATACCCGAATGGGGACTTCCGCTGGTTGAGGGTGAACGGAGTTCCATCATCCGACGGTATGACGGAGATGACACGTCCGATGGCACAATAGCAGATGGATGGGAACTTGCT
>CAZGAW010000094.1:0-21371 GCA_964523645.1 uncultured bacterium
TTGGTAGGTGGGGACACGAAGTGCTTTGCAAGTGTGTCAATCTGACGGATATTGTCCTTGGCAATCTCCTGTCGGTATTTCGTGTGCCAAATCAACAGTTGACTTCACCGTATGTCTACGCACTCTGTACAAAATCAAAGTGAGAGTGTCCGAGGTCCTATTGTTTGAGGGTATTGCTCAAATAATGGTATAAGTTGAATGCTAAATAGGAGGGTCAGCCAGGATTCGATTTTGACTGTTTTTATTAAACCTGTTATTATTTTACAATTGATGCAGGTTTTTAGCGCGTTTAAGGAGTATCTCGCTAATTCCTGCCTCATTACTTGGTCAAGAACCTGGATAGGAGGATGTCTCATGAAGACGTTATGTCTTTTAGCGATTACATTGCTTTGCGTTTCTGGTGCTATGGCAAGGGAGACTTTCTTTTCTGCATTGGAAAGCAAAGCGGAAGTTGAAAAAGAGGGCGGCACGGTTGATGGTGGAAGTTTCAAACCCGGTAAATTTGGAAACGGTTTTGTTAGTGAAGAAGCTGGGGATGTTATCCATTTTCCGGTGGATGACCGATTCGTCAACCTTGACGAAGGCACCGTTGAATTGTGGGTAACAATGGGATTGGATACCCGTGACATCAAGGGTGAACTCTTCACGTTCATGACTTACAAACGTGGCACCGATGCAGTATTTCTGCAGTTTAATACCGGCGGAATCGCACAGATGCGGATTAAAAGCGCGGGTTCATGGCATAACGCCAACAGTGCTGCACTTGATTGGATAACGGGAGAGCATCACCACATGGCGGGTACATGGGGACCCGACGGTTTGAAACTCTATTTGGATGGTAAACTCGAGGGTGAAGCTGATTTCAAAAAGGGACCTACCGTCTTCGCGGAAACCTTTGAAATCAACAACGCCTCGCCGCCAGATCCAAGATTCCCTACGAATTGCGTCGTTGATGGGCTTCGGCTCTCTGACCATCAGAAGGAACCCGGTGAGTTTGTCATGGATGATCCCGCAGATGTGCAACCGATCGGAAAACTCGCAACGACATGGGCGCGGATTAAGCAAGCCAAGTAACAATCACTGTAGGGACGATTGCTGTTAATATTTCTCCCTACATAAGAGGGCTTTAAGTATGTACAAAACGGAGCGTCCGCTTTTCACGGCAGGGACAGAAGGCTACCACACGTTCCGGATTCCCGCGCTTGTCAAATCAAACGACGGAACACTGTTGGCATTCTGTGAGGGTAGACGCACAGGCGGCGGGGATTCAGGGGACATTGATATTGTCCTGAAACGGAGTTTCGACAACGGTGAGCGTTGGCAACCGATGCAAATCGCTGTCTCCACTGGCAGCGATACGGATGGCAATCCTGCGCCAGTCGTTGATCGCGACACAGGGACAATCTGGCTCCTCTTTTGCAAGAATCTTGCTGACGGCGCAGAAGGAAAAATTGTTGCGGGAGAAGCACCACGCACGGTTTGGGTAACCTCCAGTAACGACGATGGGGAAACTTGGACAGAACCCAGAGAAATCACAGCCACCACGAAAGGCGAGGATTGGACGTGGTATGCGACCGGCCCCTGCCACGGGATTCAACTCGCAAACGGCAGGTTAGTAATCCCGTGTGACCATGTGCTTGGAAACAGTCGAGACTACGCTGCGTATGGCTACTCGCATCTGATTGTCAGCGATGACCACGGTGGAACGTGGCGGATTGGTGGTAAGGCGCAGCCGGGTACCAACGAATCGGTTGTCGTTGAGACGGTGGAGGGTGGACTCTATTTTAACTGTCGGAACTATGTTGCACCGAAGCGGCGTGCTTATGCGCGAAGTAGTGATAGCGGTGATACGTTTACGGAATTCGGTTACGAGGAAGATCTCGTTGAACCGATCTGTCAGGCGAGCATGGTGCGATATACGGATGCCAATCAGCACGACAAGAACCGTATCCTGTTCTCTAACCCCGCCAGCGAAAGTCGTGAGCGGATGACGATTCGCATCAGTTATGACGAGTGTCAAAGTTGGAGTAGCGGGAAGATTTTGCACGCCGGTCCTGCCGCATATTCCGATCTCTGTATTGACTCGGATATGCGTATCTGTTGTCTCTATGAGCGTGGTGAGAACGGTGCTTACGAAACAGTGTCGTTCGCAAAGTTCGATTTGGCGTGGTTAACTGATGGGGAAGATATGTTGGCGTGAGACGATTTTAAGTCTGAGTTGGAAGGATGGAAAGGTGGAAACGGAGCCTCTACCAATCTGCCATCCTTCTACGCTTTCACTACGTCAGAGGTTGATTTGAAAGAAGCAGTATTTCGTGCTAAAATATACAACAATAAAGCCGAGAGTCTACATTGAGCCAACAGTTGTTAGCTACTTGGTAGCGAGACCGAGTAACAATCCAATCTTAGCAGCCCGGCAAGAAGCAAGTCGACAATTGTGGGAAGACTATGCGGACAAATTTGAGTTTGTCATTTCACCTATAGTTCGCGACGAGATCGGCCAGGGGGACGCAACTGCAGCACAGCAACGACTCGCAGTGGTATCCTTGCTAACGATATTGGAAGTTTCACCTGATATGGATATGCTTGTGGAAAAACTGCTTGATTCCGGGGCAGTACCACGAAATTCCAGACCTGATGCTCAGCATATCGCTATTGCAAACGCACATGGTGTTGATTACTTGGTGTCGTGGAACCATAAACATATTGTAAATGAAAATAAACGTGAGCATATCAATCGCGTTTGCCGAGAGGCAGGATTTCAGCCGACAACTATCTGTACACCTATAGAACTGATGGAGGACATTCAAATGAAAGAAGTCCCAGAAAAGCACCCAGAATTCGATCCCGAAACGTATACGGATCCTATCCTTGAAGAATGCTATCGAATCAAGGCAGAGCTCAGTGCACAGTTCAAAACTCAGGCAGAATTCTCCGCGTATTTGCAAGCACTACAAGAAGAGGGCAAACGGAACGGGGTCAAATATGTCCCGTATGATCCATCCAAACGGACTCCTTCAGAAAAATCTGAAGATGATCTAGGAAAAGAAAAATGACTTGATAAGTGCCAAAATCGCTATAGCAGTGGAGACAATAATACCCCCGATTTTCCACCGCTCGTTAGTATCCGCCTTCCGCTCGCCTATGTTGGTGATAACCCCGTCGATTTTAGATTCCACCCGTTGTAAATCTGTTTTTACTTCGGATTCCACCCGTTGCAAATCTGTCGTGAACTTGGATTCTATGCGTTCTAAACTCGCAGCCAGTTTCACATCCGCAGTTTCCGACCGACGGCGATCGTCAGCTTGTTGTAGTTTTATATCAGTTATATCTTTCTGTAGACCACCGACATTTTTCCGTAGATCCCTTACATCCTCTGAAAGTTCGGATAACTTTTGTAGAATCAATTCATCTCTATCCATTTTAGTGTTCTCCCAAATTTCACCATCACGAATCTCGTTTAAACGCTTCCTCTAATTATCCGATATTCTGCACCAAAATTCAAGAAAAGCGCGCAATGGTAACTGAACACGATGAGATTCCCAAAAGTTTCTACCGCAAATATTCCTCGCCACGATGCTCTGCAATCCAGGTCTTCAGCGGGACATCCGCATCTGTAGGTTGCCACCACCCTTTAATGTCCACGCCGTCCCCCAAGAGCTGCCGCCGAATTGGGTCGCATTTCTCAAGGATTTCGGGTGGCATGAGGTTGTAATCCAACCCACGTAACCAACGATAGCTATACCCCATAAACAGGACTTTCCGAGTTTGATCGGAAAAATTCCAGCCGCGTGAGTGCCACATCCGTCGATCAAAAAGCACGGCTGTGCCGCGCTTGACGGTCAAGTCTATCGCACCTTCCGGATCGCCATCAGGATCGTCGTCTCTGTTGGGGGGACGGGTGTCAAGTTTGTGGCTACACGGAACAATACGCATCGCACCGTTATCACGATCGGTAACATCGCTCAACCAATAACTGACCTTCAATGAGAGTCGAGGGTGTGGACGTTCCATCTCGGGTACGGGTCTCCCGCCGTCTTGATGCCAATGCGCTGCTTTGGTAACACGCGGCGTATCGGGAGGTTCTGGGGGATACATGATGAGGTGTGAGATATACAGTTGGATGTTCCAACCGAGAATGTCCCAGAGTAATGGGAAAACCTTCTTATTATCGAGGAGTTCCAACAGTACATCGTCTTCGATGACGGTACGGAACTTTGACAACAACGCGTGCGGTGCCAACCCCGTTTTGGCGCGTTCTTCCGCATCAAGCCGATCCGCGACCTCCTCTAATGCGTCCACCATCTCAGGACTTATAGCGTCCTCAACAATGAGATACCCCTCGTCATTGAATGCTTTGAGTTGTTCTTCCGTAGCGCAGTATTCCAGCCAACTTGTATCCATTGTCATCTCTCCTACTTATTAACGATGGATTTCAGTTTTAATCCGTCCCCACATCGTTGTGAGTTTTCCGGTGACTTCAACGGCAAATGCAATGCCCTCCATATCCTCCTGAATCTGTTCTTCCGTGATTGCGATGTTGAGAATACGGAGTTCATCCATCGTCCCATCAAGCCAGACGCTTTCGTTCGCTTTTTTACCGATCCAGACAGAGGCTTCGTTTTTGTTGATGTCTCCCTTTCGATCGACTTCCCCATCCAGTTCGCCGTCCAGATAGATACGGATTTCCGAACCATCGTAGACCATAGCGACATGGTGCCATGTGTCCAATTCCATCTGTGTCGCGCCTTGTGCGACAGCGGCGGCACCGGGTGCGGTATAGACGAATCCGCGGATCTTTCCACCGGGTGTATCAAAACCCCATCCGCTTTCAGCGACGGAGCCTTTCCTTGCGATCGGTGGATGTCCTGCCGGAAACGAAGCAGGTTTGAACCATGCTTCGATTGTCAATTCGTCGCCTCCTGGAACGAGGCTGTCATGATGCGGCACCTCAATAAGCGTACTTGTACCGTCAAAAACCAATCCACCACCATTTTTTCCATCTTCTGTCCATTCAGCATCAACGATTTCGCCATGGTTCTCAAATTCGGAGAGGTCTGTGGCTTCATCGGCTACCTCTTCGTCAAAGAGGTATAATAACACCGTTTCCTCTTCAAACGCAGCGAAACAATTGACACTTAAAAGCAACGCGCATGTTGCAAGTATTAAGATTTGAGCCATTTCTCAGCCTCCTTACGCTGTGCTGCAAGAACTACTTTCAGAGTACCGTGAGTTTATTATATCAAAAAAGTGAAATTTTGTTGGATTTTTTTCTGGCACGTATCCGTTTTGCGTCTTAGTAAATGGTTGTAGATATGTGTAATCATGGATTGTTGGCTCGATTTCTGGGGTAAATTCTGATATATTCAGCTTTTTTGTAAAAAAGCGAAAAAAAAATGCGGTTTTGCTATTAACTTTTTGGGGTTGAGTGCCATATATAGAGTAACAAAGGGCACAGGTTAAAGAATTTGCATGTTTGTCCCTTAAATTTCAAGTTTACGGCTAAAATGGTGTATGATTTGAAAGGAGGCGGAACTTGTGTTTGGAAAAAATAGGGTTCGTTGGGGCATTTTATTGGTCGTTATTTTGACAGGCTTGGGGATGCTCTACAACCATCACCGGAGTTCACAACCCTTAGAACCGGTGATCATCTATAAGTATACGGAACCTCCAAAACGCTCAGTCACATCGGTGAAGCCGCAGCCTGAATCTCAGGAGACACTCATCTCTGGTTCAGAACCTGAGGTGGAGCTAGTTGAGACGCTGCCATCTGTGGTTCCCGACACACCAGAAAACGAAGCTGAGTTTGAGGTATTTCCAGAGTTAGAAGCAGATCTTGCCGAATTTTCAGAATCGGCGGCAGAAGAAGCAGCTCCTTTTGATTTCAAAACGACACCCGAAGGGTTTCCACTCAAACCGTATTGGGATTATCCCCCAGAGCGTCAAGCGAATTGGACTTACGACCATAAATTAGTCATTCATGTTCTCGTCAAACTCTGGCGACAAGGCGTGCGAAATTTTGAGGGCGGCTCTATTGATGACACCGGTAGAGTGCGTCCGCACTATACAAATACGCTCTATGTTGAATGGGACGAGGCAGCTATGGATGACGGAACCAAGCGGGCCTATATTTCCTCTCGTCTCGGACCTGTAGCTGTTTGGACACAAAAAGATTTTTTCGATCTTCCGCCACCCTCTGTTCATTTAATCGACATGAATTCACCTGAAGGTCAAGGGATTGATCCCTACAACTTCCTAACTTCTAAGGAGTTACCCTAATGAAGACTTTGTTTTTTTTCGCTCGCGCTTCTTATTCTGTCCATTGTTTTTTGTTCTAACGCTACGCTGGATGTCGGTTATGCGATAGCATACGCAAGTGCTTGGGCTAGCGACACTACTATATACTTAAGTGCATCAGGTAGTGCAGGAGGAATTGAACTTGGCGGATACAATATGTCAGTCACAGGCAAACCTGCTAAGAGGTCACGATTCGTCGGCAGCACATCTCTTTATCATGCAAATACGCTTAACCGCAAGCGCCTCGGCAAGTCAGATGTCTCAATTGGGGGAAGGGGTTATGATGGCAGAGGGCATCAGGATGGCGACATCTGTAAAAAAAGATGTTGAGTTTCAAATGAAACTTTTTCTTGACAGATAGAGACATATCTGTTACCCTTAATCAAAGGGCTTGAAATAAGATACTTTTTCTTCGCAGATAAAGACAGAAGGAGGTTCTTATGAAACTGAGATGCCAAACCAAGAGGTTAAGATGCCCGCCTTACGCCCATAAAGGCGTTTTCGAGGCAACTGACGAAACGCTCACCCATTTTGAAAGCGACCTGAGTTGGTGCGCGAAGTGCACAGCGTGTGCAACACCGGCCCTCCCAAGTTTTCAGAAAGACTTGTTGCAAATCGCTCGGATCACCCTATGGAAAAAAGGACCTGCTTTTGACCCAAACCATCAGGAAAAGGCTTCCTTCCGCAGTTATATGCTCCCATGGATGTGTGGGGCGTTAGCACGCGAAAAGAAAAAAGAGTTGAAACAATATTGGCGATTTAGTCCTGTTTGCTATGAAGATGGTTCTTCTCAAGAAAGTTCAGGGGTATATCGAAACGATCAAAAGAGGGAGGTATTCACATTGTCAGACAAGAAAACTGATTTTGTGGATACGCTGATCTGGGAGATATGGAACGCCGATTTCGAGAAGGCACTGCCGCAACTCTTACAATGCTTGACAGAACGCGAGCAGCAAACATTCACCTGCACCCGTGCGAATATGAAGCAGATTGACATCTCCGAAAGGCTGGATCTGAGTAAACCGAGAGTCAGTCAACTTTTGAAGCAGGTGGAACGAAAGCTGAGACATGAATGCCAAAACCTGGGACTCATTGAATAGAGGAAAATCGTATGAACGATGCATAGCGGCGATTGCTAACGCCAGCATGAATGCTGGATAGCAATCGCTTTCCTTTTTTTAATCTTCTACCCGTTCAATAATCTCTCCAGTTTCCCGATCCCTAAAGATACGTTTCATTCTGCCATCCGGCATCCGTTCACTCTTGAGAGGAGCATATCGTTCTTCAGCGTCCGACTGACCTGCTTGGGTGTCGGCGGTTTCCGTTACGCCTCGCCAATCCGCAATTTCAACGGTTTCCCACTGTTTAGACTTCGCCGATTTATAGCAGGCATCGATGATAGCGTTGACAACATAACCGTCATAGAAGGTTTCCAAGGGTTCGCGTCCTTCGTCTATTGCGTTGAACATATCAAGGAACATATCCCGATAACCGAGTTCCGCGACCTCATCACCGACGGGGAAGAGCCAACCCGTATCGCTCTCTGCTTTTTCAGCGACATATCCACCCTGTCCGACAGCCGTGAACATTTCGTAGCCTGTGCGGAGCCAGTGGTTGAGCCAAATAGTCCCTTCACTCCCGGAGACCTCATCGCGTAAATCCATACCGCCGCGGAATGCCCATCCGACCTCAAATTGTCCCATTGCGCCGCTCTCAAATCGGATGAGTGCGATACCGTGGTCCTCGGCGTCAATCGGATGCACGAGTGTATCCGCCCAACACATCACCTCAAGCGGTCTGTTGTTTTTCCCAACAAAGTTTCGGATGATCTCGATGCAGTGGCATCCCATATCGACGATGGCACCACCGCCTGCTTGCTCCAGATCCCAGAACCAGTCGCTGTGGGGACCGGGATGCGTTTCACGGGAGCGCACCCATAGGATTTTGCCGAGTGCGCCGTTTTGGACGGATTCTAACGCTTTCAGGGTTTTTGGCGGATAGACCAGGTCTTCAAGGTAGCCACCAAATACACCAGCATTTTCAACGATGTCCAGCATTGCTTTCGCTTCTTCAGCGGTGCGTCCGAGTGGTTTTGTACAGAGAATGGCTTTGCCAGCCGCTGCTGCGAGTTCGACCGCCTTCAGATGTAAGTTGTTGGGTAACCCGATGACAACTGTATCCGTTTCAGGATGGTTAATGGCTTCTGCTAAATCGGTTGTTGCGTGTGGGATGTTCCACTCTTCAGCGAACGCGGTTGCGCGTTCTTCGCGCCGAGAGTAGACGTTGTGTACGCGGTCTGCCCCGCGTTGATTGTGGAGTGTCATCGTATAGAACATTCCGATGAGCCCAGTACCGAGCATCGTGACTTTATGGCTTTTCAGTGCTGACATTACTGTTCCTTTTTAATGGTGGTCGGTTATCAGTTATCAGTTTTCAGTTAAGCAATTGATTCACTGACCCTTTTTGTCACGGTCATTACCGATTTGGGTAACGATGGTTACAAGAAGATGTTCAGTAATCAAAAACCAGACTGACAACTGACGACTGAAAACTGACAACTACTGTGCTTTATATCCTGCGATGACACCCCAATCGTTAACTGTCCAACAGTTGTTCTGATCCGTCGCGTGAACACCCTTGAGATTTGCGGCTCCGGGTATATTTGATAGGGTCCATGTTTGGCCGCCATCCGTGGTGTGCAAAACGGAATTAAAACCGCCGACTGCCCAACCGACCATGGCATCAACGAAAATAATATCGTGGAGGTCGTCATAGGATTCGGTTTTTTGCTGGTTCCACGTTGCCCCCGCATCGGCGGTATGTAGGATTAAACCCTCTTGTCCACAAATCCAACCCGTGTTTTCATCAACGAAATGGATGCCGAACAGATTATTATCGAAACCTGGGTTGCGTTTCTCCCACGTTTCTCCGCCATCTGCAGTATGCAGGAGCGTTCCAAATGAACCGATAACCCAACCCGTTGTCTCTGAAACGAACCAGATATTCTCAAGATTGTTTCGGGTTTCTCCAACGCGGGCACGTTCCGAACTCCCGACCCAAGATTCTCCGCCATCGGTTGTTTTGAGAATCGTGTTCTCACTTCCAGCAATAAAACCTGTCGTTTCGTTAATCATCTGGATACCCATTAAATTTGCACGAAGGGGACGTGGGTTTCCATCGCGTCCGGGGGTTGCGCTCATTGCCATTTTTCGGGACCAGGTTTTGCCGCCATCTTCGGTTTTCAGGATGGTGGCTCTACCGCCTGTAATATACCCCACGTTTTCATCTATAAAGTAGATATTATAGAGTGGGGCAGGACCACCGCGCCCGAATCCGGGGGGAGGACCACCGCCACCCGGTCTTTGTCTGGCACCGGGAGGACGCATATCAACTTCCATCTTTTCCCATGTTTGACCGCCATCGGATGTTGCTAACATTAGACCCCCATCTCCGACGACCAAACCGTTCTGGTTATCCATAAAATAAACATCCTGTAACATACCGTCAATGCCATCTCCGCGGATAATGTCATCTTCCCGTAGGACTGTCCACTCCGCATCGGCGACGGTCGCGAAAGAGAAAAGGAACGCGACACCGATAAGCGTTCCAAATAAGGTGATAAACGTTCTGATCATGGTAATTCTCCTTTTTTAGTAGTTTTCAGTTTTCAGTTGTCGGTTATCAGACAAGAGACTTTCTATAACAAGGTTCGGCTTCCTAAAGGCTGCGAAGGTGGCGTTATTTGTTACGGAAGGCTCTTAACTGAAAACTGTTAACTGTTAACTGACAACTATTCTGACTGAAAGGCATCATAAATCTGTCGTGCTCTGTTTTCAACACTCCTTAAGTAATTTTGACTTATTTGTGCGGTGTAAAGTTCGGTTAATTCACCACTTAACTCACCGAAAGCTTTGGCGAACTTCCGACACTCCGCCTTATCCCCACCGGAGGCATAGGCTTTGGTTTTCGCATCAGTACCGGACTTTCGGACTTCAACAAACTTATCATGAAACTTGAGATAACTCCCATCACCAACGAACCGAACATCTTCAAGTGTTGTGAAATCAAGGGTCGGGAGGGCATCCGCAAGGATAGCGCGTGCTTGCACTACATCTATTTTTTCGTCTCGGAGGGCAATGGCGATGCCGAGGAAAAATAGATCGTTTTTGTCACGTTTCGCTTCGCCTTCGAGTTTTGCTGCACGGAGTTTTTCAGGATTCGGTTCAGACTCGTTGTAATAGGTGATGTCCTCTCGCACGTCACATGTTGCGGTGATTTGGCTTTCCGCAAAGACAGCGGCGAGATAATCAGAAAGCGGGATATTTGCCTGTTTACAGTGCGCTGCGAGCGCAGTGACCAGCACCATAGATTCGCCTGCTGACTTCTCACGCATTGCGATAGCAGTACGACCGCCTTGGCTTCGGATGAGTTCTTCAGGACCGGTAATCATTCCACCGCTCTCTTCACCCGCGAAGATTAGCCGCGGTTGTACACCGAGTGAAATCGTTTCGCCGTAGACATCTTGAACAGTGACTTGTGCATCTGGCGCTTCAGTGATTTGTTGTTCAATCTTTTTCATTATCGCTGCGATCTCTTTGAAACCGACAGGCACGTTAACAACATTAACATCGTTCGCAGCACCCCACTGGTCCCAAGCGAGTGCGGAAGGGGTCGTCTTAATCATGAATCGAGGATGGTTCTCCCAGAGTCCAGAAGTTTTGAGTTGCTTGGCGTAGAAGTCCATCAACATGAGAAACGCTTGGTTCGGTGTGTAGATCGTCAGCAGTCGGTTGTCACCAAGGTCGAGGAAATCAACGCCAAGGGTTTCCAACCTGACTGCTCGTGATGCATCCTCTATCTCACAGACGATAAGTCGATCGCCGTCTGGGTCGGTCGCTTCAATAATGGTACCGATTGGCTGCGACTTGAGTTTCGCTGCGTAATCTGTGGATTTGACGACATCGAGGATACTAAAGTCGCAACCGAGATCGTAAAATTCAGTTTCACCCGTTTTTGGATTTTGGTCGAGTTTTCCGATGTTGTGATAGAGCGGGTCGGCCTCAACGTGGAGCCAACGAACGGCGTCAGCGATTCCCAATCGTTCAAAGATAGCGCGCATCGGACGATACATACATCCACCAACACAATCGACAACGATTGGCGGTTTTACTTTACGAATGAGGTTGAGGTTTGCATTTGTGGCAACACCACTTTTGAGATAGCCGACGTAGAGTTGCACTCCGTCATGAAGTTCATCCAGTCGTTCAAAGTCGATGTGATCATCGGTGGCTGCGCTAAACTGAATTGAATAGCCTTCTGTTTCAGCGGTTTTGAGAATTTCTTCAATCTTGTTAACAAACCGCATAGATTCTTCGGGCAGATATTGACTTCCCTGATTGTTGAGGTCTTTGGTAGCGTTTTTTGTACTGACGGAGTGGCTTGACGTGACATGTTCGCCGCCGTCCAGGTCAAGCATGAAAATCAGAAAAGATGCCATCCAGATGGGCAATGTGCCGAACGATTTCGGCACGTACGTGCGAATCCCTTGTGCAGCTTGGATACGTGCGATGCACTCGACATATTTCTGCGAGTTGTAGCGCACCTCGCAGCCTGCGATTTTCTCAACGGGCTTTCCGCTTGCGTTCTCGTTTGCAACGAGGCTTTTACCAAGCGTTGCCAAAACAATCCCGATCTGGTTAATCGGGAAACGGGTGTCCCAGGGATACAAAATATTCTGCGGACCCCGGATACCGGCGGTCGAGACCTGTGCTTCTTTCGCGTAGTTACGAAACCATTCCCAGAGGTTCAAACGCTCAATCAGTTCCTTATCAAGTTGAAACGTGAAAGCATTTGGTTCATCTTGTGGAAAAAGAGGGGATTTGATAGAATCCGGCGTGTTTTGCTCAACCACGACGAAAAGCTGCTGTTCGGTGTGGTCCCTCTTATGGCGATAACTCTCGTCAACTCTGATAATCATTTTTTTAATTTACCTTGCGGAGCAGTAGCGGGGGTTAAGACGATTAGATCCGTTCCTGAAATGTGAAGAAATACTTTCTTCGCATTGGATTTTAGCGTTTGCAAAAACCCTGCGCCGTTGTTACAGACTATTGTTTTTGAATTTTAAATCATGGACATGTTATCACATTTCCACATTTTTTTCAAATCTGAATTTTGGGTTTTCCCAGATTCCATCCAGTAAAAAATAAAGTCTCACGGGCGGTGAGCGGAATGGAATTCATGAACGATCCTGCTTGTCTCCCAGGTTTTGATTTGAGAAATCTTCAGAAGCGTGTTACAATTAAATATCTACTCGGAAGGTATACTGGAGTGGATTTTGAAATTGTTGGAGAAATCACGCATATTGAAACAATTAGTCGCGGGAGTGGCATCCGAAACTATGCGCGGTTACAGCGTTGGTATGGCCAAGGCAAGTGGCGCAAGCTAAAGGGAGTAGCGTACGTCCGCCTGGTTGATGGTTCAGTTCGTCTTGCCGAAGTTCATTGGTATCAAGCTGACAACATCGGCAAGAGAGAATTTAAGATTAAACTCCCATTTCTTGATTAAAGATGGCTACAAAAGTTAACCAACTTACGCAATTCGCCTTATGTCTTAATAACGAAGGATACCCAACGTCTCTTGAAGTGGGGAAAGTGTATCGTGTTGTCCAAGATGATGAAGCGGCGCTTCACGGCTATATTCGCGTTATTGATGAAAGCGGCGAAGATTATGCCTATACAGTTAGCCGTTTTTATCCTATCCAACTCCCTACTGCCGTTGAAGAGACGTTGTTGTCACTTCACAAGTATAGATCCCCCATCCACTGAAAGGCACAATAATATTTGGATGTAGGGTTATCGATGGTTGTCTGAATCGCGGAGGATACGGATTATAGGATTTTCAAGAGTGCGATAGTTCAATTGACGATTGGACAATCTTCCTTTCCTCTGCTTCCAGTCCATATAGGTTATAGACTAACGTATCAATTTTTTGCTCCTTCGCAGACGTATCAACTTCTGGATTTTTCTGCTTCGCTGTCATAATCTGCTTTGCTAATTCAATTATCGGTTGTTGTTCTGTTGGTGTTACGATGGGGACTGGTATCTTGCCAACATAGTCCTTGTCAAGATTCATACTTCTAACAGCGGAAGCAAAAATAAATTTGTGGGCGTACCAGTTTATCAATTCTGAATTCAGCAGAGCCGAAATAAAAATGGGAGAGATGTTTCTATCAGTAAGAATAGTATTCACTATTGTATCTACATTTAATGCATTGCCTTCCTGATCTACTGTTGCCATAATTTTGATGTGTGGTTTTGGATCCGTAATATGTGCTATAATCCTCTGTGACATTACCTTCGGTTGCTGTAGAAATTCGATTTTTTCATTGGGGGAATCCGAATCTTCAGGAGGCTCTAAATCTTCGGAATCTACAAAACCCTTAATCCCATTCGTTCCGTAGCGAGCGATTTGCTTTCCGCCAACCACTGGAACATCGCCGGATTCACGCAGTTTGCTTTGCCACGGTAAACCCCGTTTTGTATCAGAAATGTCTTTCATCAATGTTCCAATTTGCCTTACCTTTAAACCGATTTGAATCTCTTCAAGTGAAACATCGCATATCCACGTCTGAAACAGTTTCGGATAACAGTAAGAGACACGCGTCTTCCCAACCGGGACTTCATTGACGAATCTATGTGCTTCATAAAAACTTTCTTTATAGCAAGCGTCATAGATGAAGATGACCTGCTCCAATTTGACTCCTCTAAAAGCCTCTCCTACATCAATTAAAATCCGAGTTTTTTCCAACAATGCGAAAAACAGAGTCTGCCAACTCTTACCAAATAAGAGTGGCTTTGGCACGATGAAGGCGAGCATCCCATCAGATTTCATCAAACGGTTTTTAGCAATGTCTATGAAGAATGCAGCACTGTTATTATTATTTCCGGTATCTGTTCTGACTGTCTTTAAGTGCGCTTTTTCGTGAGAGGTAAGTTCTGCTCCGTACGGTGGATTACCGACGATAACGTCAAAGCCAGGGTTTTCCAATTCATTTCCGAGTTCATCGCGAAAGACTTCGGGGAATTCAATCTCCCAATGAAAATAGCGATAGCGTTCCGCTAATTGCTGTGCTTTCTTATAACTTTGAAGGTCGGAAAAATCTACCACCTGTCCGGATTTCAGAACATTGAGTATGTTATGATAATCACCGCGCTTAACCTCATTGCCAAAGTAGACACTTAACCAGAGATTCGCAATTTCTCTGTGTTGATTGAGGGTCTGCTGTGCCTGTTCCAGTTCCTTCTCCATAAGGTGTATATCTTCAGCAGTCGCGCTCTCCATACTATCAATTTTAAGATAGTGTCCGACTGCTTCAGAGACAGTGTTGGTGAACTCGAAGACTATATCGAAAGTAGGCTGGAGTGTTTCCTGGGAGCGGCGAGATTTTTTGGGGACAGGTAAATTCGCGAGATTAACGATGTTTGCCCCAACCAGCGAATTCCCACACCGGATATGGTGATCCAAAAACGAAAGCGGTTTCCCTTTTGCCACCGTGTGGAGCCAGAGCGCTACTTTCGCTAATTCCACCGCCATCGGGTTTTTGTCTACACCATAGATACACGTTTCCACAACGCGTCTACGCCAATAGGCAATTTCTGTGTCAATGTCCTCAGTTTCCATAGGTGGTGCGTCAGGATGTGTTGCTAACTCCAATGCCAAGTGATCAATCACCCCAATAAGAAAATGTCCACTTCCGATAGCAGGATCTAATACCTTCAATCTCAAGATTTCTTCAAACGTTTTTCGCTCACAGAGCGGACTTAGCGCGTTTTCAACCATCGATCGTACAATCGCATCAGAGGTATAATAACTACCACTTGCCTTTTTAGCATTTCTATTTTTCTTTAATTTCACGCTTCCGATTTGATGCTGCACAGTTGGCTTATATTCAAGCAGCCCTTCATAAATATTGCCCAAATGCTGAATCGCTAAATCTTGATACGCAATACGTTCTTGTTCTGCCGTCCGTGTCAATGTGTCTATAACCTTAGCGAGGGATCGGTTGCCAATTTTCTTCTTTACCAGGAATTGATGGCGTGTCGGATTGAAAAGCCCTCCATTATATTGAGGGATGTCTTCTTCCCATCCTTTGTCAATTAGGTTAAAAAGGGTTTGGAGACGGTCCCAGTAATCACTGCGTAAATCAGGAACTGCGGCTCCGGTGTCTAATTTACTATGTATCTCGGTAGCAAGTGCCTCTACGCTGTATCCGGTCTGATATTCAGGATTCTGAACAGGTAAGAGTCCACGGCTTTCGGCGTATAGCACGAATAGCAGGCGATAAAGCAGAATAAGACTATTTTCATGTATTTTCTCTACATCGGCAGCAGAAGTGGTCAAATTGTTCCCTTGATAGCTTAAAAACCCATTGATGAGTTCTTCTAATGCCAAATATATTTTCTCTCCGAGATCATCTGAAACTGAAACGGTATAGTGGATACTTTCTGATAACACATCATCGAGAAAAGATCGATGAGAAGAGTCTGGAACGAATGCCTCACTCCGAAAAAAATAGTAAAAATAACGAAACGCCTCTATATCTCCATCGGTTAGTATCTTTTCAAGGTTAACTTCGTAAAAACTATCTAACTTATAACTTGTATCCCGATGGTAAAGCCTCCATAATTTCCCATTTGTCAGCATTCCCCATCTGAGCCCTGAGGTGCGAATATAGAAATCAATCTGAAAGTTAGGATTGACATTAGAAAAAGGATCTCCACCGCCCACTGTTTTCTTATCCAGGTCTTTTTTCCATGCCTTAGCATCGCCGACAGCGACTGCTGTATTGAAAAAGGCATCTGTATTAACCTGTGGATGCGCTATATCCAACGATTCTTGGTCAGCAAAAAAGGCATAATCTGGTTGCTTTGCCCCTAAGGATGTTGGTAGTGTTGGCTGGACTTCAAAGACGTGTCCAAGGCGTTTCAGTACCGGGCGGATGAATTGCTCCTCCGTTTGAGGTTCATTCAGATTCTCTACAAATCCAGTCACAGAGGCGTAAAGTTGTTTAATCTGATCGTAGATAGACTTCAATGTATCCGATGTTTGATCTTCTACGACTTTTTCAAGGTGATAACTGGAAAATAAAGTATTGTTAAAGGGTAATACCACTGTTTTCTACCTCTACGTCAAATTTACTAAACTTTGGGACGATTTTAGGCGGTCCAGATGTTGTCTCTACGGGGCTAAATATCTGTAGGACAAGTGCCCAAAAATCCGTGAAATCTCTGTTATCCGTGATAATCCGTGGTTCAGGCTACCGCTCCCGCTCCGAGACAAGCAAGTCAAACGAATTGCTCTGCCATCCGCCTTCCATGACGATGTTGTCTCTCGTTTCACGTAAGCGATCAACCATGCGCGCTTTCATACGACGGAGCACGTGTTTGTAACCGAGGTGGTTCGCCAAGTTATGGAGTTCATGAGGATCGCTCTTCATGTCGTAGAGTTCGTCCTCGCTGTACGGGTTGTAGACGTATTTCCACGAATCTGTTCGCACCATTCTGACGGAAGCAAGCGTGGGCTCGTACCCGTGAAATTCTGCGAATACGTCATCGGGCCAATCCTCTACGGTTTCCCCTCGTAACAAAGGCATAATGGATCTCCCGTCGAGATTATTAGGGACTGCTGCACCGCCGAGTTCCAAAAACGTCGGCATGAGATCTACGAGGTTCACAAATTCATCACACGTCGTTCCTTGTGGTGTTCCGCCGGGCCACCGAATGACGAGCGGGATGTGATGCGTTTCCTCGTACATGTGGAAACCCTTGTTGAAAAGCCGATGGCTGCCGAGCATATCGCCGTGGTCGGTTGAAAAGATGACAACGGTGTTTTCTGCCAAACCCTTCGCTTCAAGACAGTCGAGGATTCGGCGTACTTGGTCGTCGATGAATGTGCAGAACCCCCAATAGGCGGCAATGACCTTCTGCCAATCGGGCCACGTCAGATGGCTGGCATTCCAACGGAGCATCTCTTTCTGCTGGATAAGCGGTTTGTTGATGAACTGCTCATCAAAATTGCCCCACCGTTCAACGGTATCGGGATCGTACATCGTGTCGTAAGGTGCAGGCACGGCGTACGGAAAATGGGGTCCAAAGAAGTTTGCGGCAATCATAAAGGGTTGCTCGGAATCTGAGTAACCGTTGATAAGTTCGATCGCCTTATCTGCTGTCCACGCTTCCATGGTGCGTTCAGCGGGGAGGGGGTGTCTGCCATAGAAAGGTGCCTCACCGCCCCATTCATACGGTTGGACGGCATCCGTATCAATTCGGAAGTCGATTCCATCATCACGGAGCCACTGGTGCCAGTCGCGATACGGATGCCACTTATCATACCCCCAAAATTCCGTGTCACCTTCCTTGGCGAGATGCCATTTACCGATGCAACTCACCCGATAGCCTGCCTCGCTCATGCGTTTTGGATATGCCGGTTTGTCGAGAATCTGATTCGCGAAAACGCCGTTGAAATTACCCATGTTCGACAATTGACCATGATTGTGCGGATAGAGTCCCGTAAGCAGAGAACCTCGGGCAGGTGAACAGAGTGCGATGGGAGTATAGGCGTTTGTGAACCGCACACCTGTTGCGGCGATTTCGTCAACGGCAGGTGTTCTACAGACGGGAGCACCGTTACAGCCCAGAGAATCGAAACGTTGCTGGTCAGTGAGAAGAAAGAGAATGTTGGGTTGTTGTGTCATGTTATCCCTTTTGGGTTGTTTGAATTAGCATTGCGTTAGTAACAAGATTTGGAAGCGCATCTGTTTCTCTCTTGAAAAACTCAGTTTATTAACTACGCTACCTTCAATCTTATATCAAACTCACGTTAAGTATAGTCGGTCACTGAGAAAACGGCAACAGGAAATCGGTTATTATCCGTGTTCCGTTTTTCTGTTGTCAACTGATGTGTGCTGTTTGATGAGCATTCCAATGATGGGAATGGCAAGCGAGACGATAAGAAGGATAATCAGGTAGCGAATTGGAATCTGGAATTGGTCTCCGATGAGGGCAATAAGGTAATAGCGTGGGAAACGTCCGAGTAAAACTGCTAAAAGATACAGGGAGCAGTTGTAGCGTGCCAGAATCGCAGCGAATCGGAAAGGTTCAAAGGGGATCGGTGTAAATCCTGTAAAAACTAAACATACAAACGCCATGCGACGAAAATAGTAAGAAAATCGTTGGAAGATACGGTTGGTTTCGACGCGCTGCTGGAGTTCGGTTTTTGAGAAGAGCCAAAGCAGCAAGTGGTATTCTGCAAAGGCAGCAATACAATTTCCAATCGCACCAGTGAAGGCAACGATGCTGGGGTCAAAGACCTTTCCCAGTGCGATGACATAAGGCGGCGTTGGTAACGGGATCAGCGTGCAGGCAACGCTCATATACCCGAAAAAACCGATCAACTGGCTATAGCGGCTTCCTTTGAGAAAGATGTATCCCAATGAAAGCGAGAGAACGATGCCAATTGCCGTGAGAATCCATTTTCTCATGAGTTGAATTATAGTTGTGAGAACATTGGTGTCAGCATCTGTTTTAAGGTTCAAGTGGGTTCAGATACGATAGCGATGTTCTTTGGCCCCTTAAAGCCGAGCGCAATTCGCTCAAACCGGACCGAATGTTTTCGATAGAAGTCCTCAATTGCGGTTAACAGTTCATATTGTCCGCGACGCTGTTCGTCCCAGAAGTTGCAACACGGAATTATCACTGCGGGTCGAACAAGGGCTGCCTCTCCCAACTGACGCAGGGCACCATCGGGATGGAGCCCCACTAATAGATCATAATAATCCGCCATCTCAGGTTCAAACTGCTCGGGACGGTGTTCAATGCCTTTGAGGACTGTACGACGCGGATCAATGAGATCGCATTCAAAATTTTTCTTTTTCGTGAGTAGGCGTGTCAATACGCCTTTTCCGCCTGCGACATCAGCAATGCAGTGGATTGTATTGCCGTATTGTGAGGCAATGAAATCTGCGACCACTTCAAATCGCTGCGGATCGCCGTATACAGGGTGTTGTTTTCTGCTCATTTTAGGTTCTCTGGATTGAGTGCTTCTAATTCTGGATGAACAAACCGCCCGTCTTTGCGGATAAGCTTTCCGTCGAAATACATTTCTCCACCCCCGTATTCTGGCGTTTGGATCATGACCATATCCCAATGGACAGCCGAACGGACACCGTTATCGGCTTCTTCGTAAGCCTGACCGGGTGTGAAATGAAACGATCCAGCGATCTTTTCATCGAACAGAATATCGAGCATCGGATTTGTGATGTAAGGGTTGAACGCAATCGCAAACTCACCGATATAACGTGCGCCTTCGTCTGTATCGAGGATATCGTTCAGCCTTTCGGTGTTATTCGAGGTTGCTTCAACGATTTTGCCGTTTTCAAAGCGGAGTCGAATGTCAGTAAAGGTTGTTCCCTGATAGATTGTAGGCGTGTTGAAATGGATGGTGCCGTTGACGGAATCCCGTACAGGTGAGGTGAAACATTCGCCATCGGGGATATTCTTTTCACCCGCACATGGGATGATGGGAATGCCTTTTATACTGAATCGAAGATCAGTATCCTCACCGACGATGTGAACTTCATCGGTTTCCTCCATCAGAGACTTCAGCGGGACCATTGCGCGTTCCATTCGGCTGTAGTCAAGCGTGCAAACGTCGAAATAGTAATCCTCAAACGCTTCTGTGCTCATTTTCGCTTGTTGTGCCATCGCCGGGTGGGGCCACCGTAGAACAACCCATTTTGTGTGTGGTACGCGGATATCGTTGAGCGGACGCAGCCAATATTTTTGATAACGTTGTATTGCTTCTGATGGGACATCAGACATCTCTGTAATGTTATGGCTGCCGCGTATACCGATATACGCCTGTACCTTTTTTATACGGTATGTTTCGTATTCACCCATCAATTTTATGCCGGCATCGCCTCCGCCAAGGATAATCTCTCGTTGGATACGGTTCTGCTTGAGTTCGACGAGTGGAATTCCGCCGGCATTCCGAACTGATCGGATGAGGGCAATGACCATCTCCTGTGGAATGTCAATGCCTTCAATAAGCACAAATTCGCCGGGTTGGACCGTGGTCGAATGGGTTGTGAGTACATCTGCGAGTTTATCAAGTCGTGGATCGTGCATATTTACCTCGAAAGCGATTGTGGTTGGATATAAAAGAATAGATATAAAAGTTCAAAAAGGGGTTTCAATCTTCAATATAATTTATTCGATTTAAGGTGTTTTCTGCCAGAACAGTTATTGCCTTATCAGTGAACGACATCCACCATGTGCTATCTGCTTGGACGCGTAATAGGTGCGTATTGCCGGGTGTATCATTTGCGCCTAAACCCCGTTCGATAACATCTGTATGTGGATCGCGTTCAAGTTGTTTGGCAATCCTGTTTTCCAAACGTTCATGGGATCGGATGGCAAAAATGTTTATAAGTTCCGCCGATTGTAGATCCAAGAGAAAATCGACGTTCCAGTGCAAGGTTTTTCCTCGTCTTGGCAATAGATCTCCACTTCCCAAGCCGCATTCAGCGAATTGGTTTATCATTTTTTTTCGGATGACGTGTGGTGGTTTATCACCGTTCCGCGTTGCGTGCCGAATGAGCCGTCGCGCCAGTGAAGTCGCTCCCTTCTCCGAAAGTGCGGAACCGACATAAGTATAATCACCAGCGGACAGCGAAATCAGTTTCCCTTTCTTGAACCGTCCGAATTGTAATGTGGTGTTCTCTTTGAGGCGGATTCGCAAGACATAAGTGCCAGCTTGTGAATTATTACCAATGATACGGATACTCGGAATTTCCATCAATTTAATACATAGACTATATTTTTGTCAGCTCTGGAACATGTTCGTCTTCATATTTTTCGGTAAAAGGAGCAGGCACCCGCTGTGTGTCATAGCGGAACGATACAAGGGGTATCTGTTATTTTAAGGCTATCGGACAGGGGGTGCCGCTATGGGGCACATTCAGTTTTCAAGGTTCAAGAGGGCATGTGTAAACTCATCAATGCTTGATGCTTGCGCGG
>CAZGAW010000095.1:0-21069 GCA_964523645.1 uncultured bacterium
GGGCAGGAAACTGAAAGCCTCTAAGTTAGGTTTGACAAATACTGACTTAATGGATATGATTAATACATTACTTCCCGCATGTTTTAGCTGCTTGGGTGGAAGGTCTTTCTGTCATTTACTTGATTGCGATGTTTCATTTCTACCGACAGAGGTGTTAAGTTGAGAATTTCGTTATTGAATCCATTTAAAAGATACGCCCAAAAGGTGGGACTTCCCCCTGGAACACTTGTTTATATGGGCGATGAGCGAACAGATCCTGTTCGGATTACCGTCATTGATTATGATGAAACACATCTTCATGAAGAAAAGGTTCAAACGATAGAGGCTTGTCTACCTTTCAGGGATACGATGACTGTCACCTGGATTCATATCGAAGGCGTGCATGATACGCAGATCATTGAAGAAATCGGAACGTATTTCGGCGTTAATTCCCTTGTACTTGAAGACTTGATGAGTCCCACCCAACTTTCCAAAATAGAGGGATATGAAGACCATGTCTTTATTATCCTTAAGAATCTTGATTATGATACAGCATCTCACAGGGTCCTCAGAGAACAAATTAGTCTTATTATCGGTAAGAATTTCGTTATTTCTCTCCAAGAAAACCGTGGTGAACTCTTCGCATCTGTGCAAAACCGTATCCGAAATGCCCAGGGCAGAATTCGGCAAATGAAAGCGGACTACCTTGCTTATGCCTTGATAGATGTCATTGTTGATCGTTACTTCATCATATTGGAACAACTCAGCGATCGAATTGAATCAGTCGAAGAAGAAGCTATCGCGAATCCTACATCAGAAGTTCTTGAGAAAATTAATATTTCGAGAAAGGCTCTTCTCCACCTCCGTAGACCCATCCTTCCATTACGTGATGTCATTGATGAAGTATTAGATGGTGAAATCCCGCTGCTTGCGCAAGAGACACACTTATATTTTCGCGATGTTTATGATCATCTGATTCAGGTGGCCCACACATTGGAGGCACTGCGAAGCGCAGTTTCAGGTCTGTTTGATACCTATACCTCTGCCGTTAGTCATAGGATGAATGAAGTCATGAAGGTATTGACCATTGTTGCTACTATCTTTATTCCGCTTACTTTCATTGCCGGTATCTATGGAATGAATTTCAGGTTCATGCCGGAACTTAAACTGCATTGGGGGTATCCCGCTGTTCTCTTAGTGATGGCAGCCATTGGAATTGCTATGTTTATCTATTTCAAGCTGAAAAAATGGCTCTGAATTTTGAGGGACCAAGGAGGGTTATGGAAAGTCTAACAGAAAAACTGGTATCGTATACCGATCAGGTGCGAATCCGCAAATTGCATCTGTTCCCGATTGTGATGTTTTTCTTACTTGTTTATACGGTGCCGGTTTATTGCCAATTCGCTGATTTACCGCAGGACGCAAAAACAGTAGACATTGGCGTGAATGGCGACGGGGCTTCGCAGACGCTCAGCTTAACCGCTGTTGTACCGCTCCAGAGAATCAATGGTTGGGCAGGTATCTTTGGTTCACGCGCTTCTGGTGAAGGGGAAGTGATTTCTGAAATCGTCAAGGCACGGGTACAGGGCGGCTTCCGTGTAGGAACATTCGGTATTGAGGCGTTTACAGATTTGGAACGTAACATTACCAAAGGCAGTGCGCTGACCTCCCAACTTGGCAGTTACATCCGTCCCGCAATTTATGAAAGCGGCACGCTTCGCATATCCGGGGGTGTTGGTGCTTTCATTGAGAATATACAACCCCACGAAGACCTTGTGCTAAAGAAATTCGATCCTACGACGTTTCGGTGGCTGGCATTTTCGTCTATCGGATGGCGAAGACTCAATACAGTGTTAAAATTTACGCCGGAAGTTGGCTTCAAGAACTTCAAATTTTCAGCAGAACCCGCTGTCACATTTAGTTTATCCACGCGATTAAACTTGCGATTAAGTGGCTCTATAACTTATAATAGTGAACCATTGACAGAAAAGTGGCACTACAAGTACTTGTCAATGTTGCGTATTACGTTGTAGTATATAACCCAACTTACTATTTATTGATTACCAAGTTTATTCAAATTCTTTAGGACTTACGCAGCACCCCCTGCTGGCGAGGTTTCAAACCTCGACAGCGGTGTGTGAACTGTAGCGTCTCACCCTCAAATTGCGTAAGACCTGTTCTTTGTAAACAAGGGGAAACGAATGCTCTCAAACTCAGGCGAACAATCTGAAGCCAGACGTAGCGGTGGTCAGAGTTTCCAAGCGGGGCACGGCTTTGGAACCGCTCCCGTATTCCTCGCTTCGGTGAGTACCATCCTTGGTGCAATCCTTTTCTTGCGGTTCGGTTATGCTGTGGCACATGCGGGTCTCTGGGGCAGCCTCATGGTTATCGCACTTGGGCATCTTGTGACTGTTCCTACCGTGCTGGCAGTGTCTGAGATTGCGACAAACCGTCGCGTGGCAGGCGGTGGCGCGTACTACATTGTCAGTCGTTCCTTCGGTGAGAGTATCGGCGGCTCTATCGGGATTGCCCTATATATTTCCCAAGCGATCTCAGTCGCTTTCTATATCGTGGCGTTTGCACAATCTTTTCAACCTGTTTATGATTGGGTCACAACGACCTATGGATTAACACCTGATTCGCGTTGGGTAAGTCTTCCCTTCACTGTTCTTCTGCTGGTGCTTATGCTGACGAAAGGTGCTGGCGTGGGGGTTCGAGTCTTGTGGGCAGTCTGTGCAATCTTAGCCGTGTCAATTATCTCGTTCCTTTTCGGGTCAGGCCCCGAATCAATTCGACCGGAGGGGTTGAATCTTACAGCACGTATTGAGAGTCCTGATAGTTTTGGTATCGTTTTCGCGACATGTTTTCCTGCTTTTACCGGTATGATTGCCGGCTTGGGGTTGTCTGGTGACCTCAAGAACCCTCAGAGAAGCATACCCCTGGGTACAATCGGCGCGACATTCGCGGGTATGGTCATATACGTGCTGGTTGCTATCAAGTTAGGGCAGAGTGCCACCCCTGAAGCACTTGCTGCGGATGAGTTTATCATGGCAAAGGTTTCTCTGTGGGGACCTACAATCTACATCGGATTGGGGGCAGCTGCGTTCTCCTCTGCGCTCGGATCAATTATGGTGGCTCCCAGAACGTTACAAATGCTTGCCCGAGACAATGTACTACCGATCCCTAAACTCAACCGTCTCATGGAAAAAGGCGTAGGCGAGTCGCAGGAACCTGTATATGCGACATCTGTATCCGGCATAATTGCAATCGTATTCGTGGCGATCGGTGAATTGGACTTTATCGCCCAAATTTTGACAATGTTTTTCATGGTAACCTATGGAGCACTGTGTGCCGTGTCATTCCTTGAGCACTTTGCGAGTAATCCGTCCTACCGTCCGACGTTCCATTCTCGGTGGTACCTGTCGCTCTTAGGCACTGTCATGTGCGGTTTGATGATGTTCCAGATAAGCGCGTTATATACATTCATTTCTATTGGACTCATGGCGGTGACCTACCTCGGTCTCCGTAGGAGCCACAAGGGGCAACGCGACTTGACGGCAATTTTTCAAGGGACAATGTTTCAACTAACCCGTTGGCTACAGATTACTTTGCAAAAAAGCCGTGTGAACTCGTCTGAAGGCGGATGGCGTCCCTCAATCGTCGCGGTCACTCGGTTCGGAGAACGGCGACTTGGGCATTTTGATTTGCTTCGCTGGATCTGCCACAGGCACGGATTCGGACATTTCATTCGTTTGTTTCATGGCGATTACTCGTTTTCCAGTGAGATCCAGGCACGTATCCATGTGGATGAATTGATTAAAAGAACAGAGGTCAGCAGAGCGGGAATCTTCGTCGATTCCATGATTTGTCCGACGTTTCAACTTGCACTCGCGCAAATATTACAAATGCCCGGAATTTCGGGTTTACCGAACAATTGTGTTCTCCTTGAGTTCAACCGAGAAAACCCCAACGAGATTGAAGAGGTCCAGGAAGGCATACGCCTTGTTGCGAATTCGTTGTTTAATGTCCTCGTGCTACGATCGACGGGATACCGCTTCGGCTATCGTTCCTCGATTGATGTTTGGGTGACAGAGGATAATCTGAAAAACGCACCGATGATGCTGTTGCTGGCGTATATCATTGTCGGGCATTCGGATTGGAGACGCGCTGAAATCCGGCTTTTCGCTTGCTCGGAAGCCACGGATGCCGAGCGTGAAGCGGACAGACTTTCGACGCTCATGAAAGAGGGACGCTTGCCGATTTCAATGCATAACGTGACCTCTGTGTCTTATAGCAGCCAAAAGGCTTTGGAGGAGGAGGTGGAGCATCGGTCCTCCCAGACGGATTTGGTTATTGTCGGCTTAACAGGAGAGGATCTCGGTTCTGAAAAATTGGCGCAAGCCCTACGCGCCTACAATGGTGCCAACGATGTTTTGTTTGTTCATGCAATCGAACAGATTTCAATTGATTAGTAGGGATATCTTGATTTTTCCAAACAGACACTAAGAAAGAGGAGATGAGATGTTTCTGGAATTTATTGAGCGTTTAGGCGACCTCATAAACACTGTTATCAATTCACCGTTTAAAGGGATTCTCCTAAGTGTTATCACAATTGTGACTTTACTCATTCTCAAGGCAATATTGGGATATTTCGTCAAACGATATGTTTACCAACACGCCCAATTGGAAACAAATGCCCAGAATTTCATGGCAGTTTGGGGCTATATCTGGACGGCTATCATTGCGATTTTCGGTATTATTAGTCTCAGCGGTTCTCTCAAAACACTCGGCATTTCGGCGGGATTTCTGGGTATGGTCTTGGGGTGGTCCCTGCAGGCACCTGTCACAGGCATTGCGGCGTGGTTGATGCTGATTCTGAAGCGACCTTTCAAAATCGGAGATCGCGTCATTATCGCTGGCATTACAGGCGATGTCATGGACATCACGCTCACGCACGTTATTCTCAACCAAGTCGGTGGCACCGTATCGAGTGAGGAGCGTTCCGGGCGTGGTATCCTAATCCCAAATGCAATTCTGTTCGCACAAACCATCACAAATTATACTTTGGAGGAAGAGTATATCCTGGTTGAAGTGCCTGTCCGGATTACTTTTGAATCCAATTGGGAGGAAGCAGAACGGATTTTAGTTGACGCAGCAAACGTGGTTACAGCGGATATCATTAAGGAAATAGAGGAAGAACCGTTTATCCGTGCGGAATTGTTTGACGCTGGCGTGATGATGCGGCTACGATACAAAACACGTCCCGTAGATAGAGCGAAAAGCCTGAGCGATATTGTTAAGATCATCTTCCATGAATTTACGAAAAGTGACACCGTTGAATTCTGCTATGCACATTCCGAAGTTATCTACTCATGGAAAGACCAGACCGCATTGCCACCTGGACTTCGTGAGGACTAATTATGGTTTTGGATGTCTGGAACGCGATCCTGAATTTCAAATATATCTCTGTGGTCTGGATGGCTTTGGTCGTTTTTGGTGCCATTATTGTCTACTTCCGATTGACTTCACAGATGCGGAAATTTACAGAAGCGCACGCCTATAAACCCGAAAATGCTGACCGATTCTTTTTTACATGGCGTTATGTGTTCATGTTCTTGATGGGTGGGCTTATCATTTTTCTCTTTTCCGATGTTTTTGGCATCATAGGACTGACATTGGCTTTTGTTATGACACTGATGGGGTGGGGTATCCGAAATCCGATCATGAATTTGGCAGCATGGTTGTTGATTATTCTGCAAAAACCTTATCGAATCGGAGACCGGGTCATTTTAGGTGCGACTATTGGCGATGTGCGGAACATCTCGATTATGTATACGCAATTGGATCAGGTCGGTGGTACCATTGGTGGAGAAGAGAAATCCGGACGGAGTGTCATGATTCCCAACCAACATCTTTTTCGATGGAATGTCATTAACTACACACGAGACGAAGAATACATCTTGGATGAAGTCATTATTCGGTTGACGTACCGTTCAAATATCGAACGTGCCGAAGAGATTATGTGTAAACAGGCAGCAGAAGTAACCGCCGAAATATGTACGGAGACAGGTGAATCGCCCTATGTTCTATTTGAGTTCATTCCATCGGGAGTAGTTGGCAAACTCAGGTATCGGGTCCGTGCTGTGAATCGGCAAAGCACTTCAACCTTAATCGTGCAACGAATCTCCAAGGCATTTATGCGTGAAGGTAGCATTGAGTTTGCCTATGTAAAAGCGGAAACCCTTTTAGTCCCGGCAGATGAAACATTACCGCCACCCCAATCTCTACATACCCATCAATTTCGTGAATACCCGGAACAGGTAGGATAGCATCAGATGGATGAGTTGATTCAAGAATTTCTTGATTTACTTCAGAGGGATGTCATCACTTTAGGTGATGAACCTGTAAGAGTCATCCAAATTGTTTGGTTCATTGGCACCTTGGGTGCCGCGTTGGCAATCGGGGGCTTTTTACGTCAATGGTTCCGCCGTCTTTTCGATGGTTTCAGAATGCAGCAAAACCTCAGTAATCGGTTGCTCGCGCTCCTGTTTCTTATCGTTCTGGTTTTTGGGATCGGTTTTGCGTTTCGGTTTTCGGGAATCAGCACCGGATTCTTTGGCGAACTTTTTAATTACCCACTTACAGATCTGTTTCAGCCTACCCCAAAACCTATTGAAGCAGATGCTGCGGAGGGACAATCACCTGCTGAAGCCCGTGAGGATACAGGCAAGTTAACTTTGGCGAGGCTTTTTTATGCGTTCGTGATTGTCTTTGGGATGTTTATCCTGTCTAAATATGTGCAGTGGGTGCTACGGCGGCAGGTGCTGCAAGCTTTCCAAATTGCAGAGCATACCCAATTTATCTTACTCCGCTTCCTTCACTTCAGTCTAATTATCATGGGTGTCCTTATCAGTCTCAGTTCCATCGGGATGAGTTTCACAAGTTTGGCAATAATTTTCGGCGGTTTGAGTATCGGGATCGGTTTTGGTTTACAAAACATCGCCTCAAACGTAATTTCAGGATTTATTCTAATTTTTGAACGTCCTATAAAAATTGGGGACCTCGTAGAGGTGATGGAGGCTAACGTATTTGGAAGAGTGAGCAGCATTAATTTGCGTTCAACCGTTATCGTTTCACTTGATGAGAAGGAACTTATTGTCCCGAATTCTCAATTGATTTCGGAAGCAGTTCATAATCTCACACACGCGAACGATCTGTTCCGACTTCGTATCGAGGTAGGGGTATCCTACGGTTCGGACGTAGAAGTCGTCAGAAAAGCACTCCTTGAAGTGGCAGCGGCGCATCTGGGGGTGATTCAGGAGCCAATTCCAGCGATAAAGAACGTCACTCCGCCGTTTGTTCGCTTTGTTGGATTCGGCGAATCGTCCTTAGACTTTCATCTATTGGCGTGGATTCCTGATTCCTTTCAGCGTTTTGATGTTGCCAGTGATCTCCATTTCATGATTTGGGAAAAATTTAAAGAATACGACATTAAAATCCCCTTTCCACAACGGGATGTCCATTTTTTCCCGACACAGAACGAACAGTAATCTTGATAGTGGTAGAATTCTCGTTTTGATGTTAACCACAAGTAAGGGACCGCGCTATATGCGTAAGCATGAAAATATCTTCACGGCGAGGCAATCTTAGAAAACAGTGGCTCCGCTCCGCCGCTGGTGGGGTTTGAGAGGCAGTCCTACCAGTGTAATATGCAAATGGACAAGATTAGAAACCTCGCCTACC
Organism: uncultured bacterium; assembly: GCA_964523645.1. Lineage (GTDB taxonomy): Bacteria > Poribacteria > WGA-4E > WGA-4E > WGA-3G > WGA-3G. The sequence continues at coordinate 7,723 of CAZGAW010000095.1, forward strand.
AACACTAAGGAAATCCATCGGGTTGGAAACCGCACCAGCGAATACACGCGTTTATTAATGTGTGCTCTCACGATTGGTAATCGGACACCAACGTGCCATGAGCAGATAGTCAAACAGTGCCGTCTCTGCTTCTGGCGTGTCGATTCGTTTCAGGGCGTGGACAGCATTGTCTCGGACATAACGATCCTCATCCATAAGTGCGTTCGTCAGGACAGGAACAGCGTCGCTTGCGGCGGGTCCAATTTGTGCCAATGCCAATGCGGATTCAAAGCGGACTTGTTTATCATCATCGTTTTCGACCCTATCAATTAGAGCCGATATAGCCGGTGCTGCAGCCGGCCCGATGCTGCCAAAGGCTTCAGGCAGATAACGGCGGACTTCTACATGATCGTCTTTTGTCCGTTCGATCAACGCTGGGATGGCGGGTTCCGCTGCATCCCCTATTTGTGCCAAAGCGTAGGCGGCTTCAATACGAACGGCATCTGCTGTGTGTTGCAAGGCTTCACTCAAAGCAGGGACAGCGGGTTCACCAACTGCAGCGAGTGCGTATGCTGCCATTCTTCGTGCTGCTTCGTTTTCATCGTTCAGTGTCTCAATCAACTGCGGAACTGCCGGGGCACCGATTGATCCGAGTGTATACGCGGCATTCAGACGAATGGGTTCATACGCATCACGCAGTGCCTCGATTAGGAGCGGAACCGCGTCTCCAGCGGATTCACCGAAGGCACCCAATTCATCGGCAGCACTGGCGCGGACAGCTGCATCCGCATCACTTAACCCGGCAATGTGTTTCTCCAAACTTCCGCTGGTTGGCTGTGCCGAATGCCCGTTGGCTTCACCTGCCATCCAATCCCAGACATGCCGCCATGTCCCCTGATGTGCAGGGGTTGCTGGATTGACAGCTTCCGGGTTCCAGTGTGGATCGGTTACGTCCCATTCCGGTGCTTGGGGGGCATCCATCCGAATAAACTGAAACTTCATCATATAGCGTGTTTTGTCGGTTCGGTTTGCCATAGCACGATGCCAGAGGTCGAAGTGGATAACCGTTAGCGTGCCGGCTTCGCCACTGAGTGCTAATTCACCATCATTATTTTCAGTGATTCGGGTGTTGTAATACTGCGTTCCCGGCAGAACCGCTGAGGGCCCAATTTCAAGCGGTGCGTCCTGCGGATAGTAGAACGCCATTGCCCAGCGCGGACAGTGGTGTCGGACTTTGTGGTAGCCCCAGTAACTATCCTTGTGGAATCCCTGTCCATCGCTGTGTGGACGATTTTGATGCGGATGCCGATGCGAATGCATGACGTAATTCTCGCCTAAAATACTCGTAAAAGTACCGCGGACAGCAGGATCCTCAAAAACGGCTTGTAATTCAGGGACACGCGGCAAAATGTTGTTTCCTAAATTCCCTTCCTTCTCCGTGAGTTCCTGTGTTTTGCGATAGATGGTTTCATGGAAACTGCGCGGCAGATCGGTTTTTATCGTGAGATGCCCGTTCACAATAAATTCCCGCATCTGTGCGTCGGTCAGTTTACGGCTTTCCTTTAGTTGTGAATTCGTTTGCATGGTCAAGTCTCCCTTTTGTCAAAATAGAGATGCCTTCGCGTCTCATATCCGGCTGTTGTATTCGTCGTGTTTTCCGATCCAAACCCAAGTGAAAACCTGTTCGTCTTGAATTGCCAGGGCGCGATAGTCGTCGCTAATTCTTGCGGACCAATAATTCGCGCGTCGCGTTTTTTTAAACATGAGTGACGGATGGTTCGGATTTTGCTTTAGCAGTTGGAATTGTTTGTCAGCGCGGCTTTGAATATCTCGTGGAAGTTTCTGGTAATATTTCCAAAATTCGGGTGTTGTTTTATAGGTCAATGAGCGTTCCAGCCTTTTTAGCGCGGTGGGCATCCTCTTGTAGATGCTCCAACTTTCCTGCCTCTATATCCGCTTCAAGCTGTTTATCCCAAGCATCCTCGCGTGCCTGAAGGGCTTCACGGAGTCTGATTGAAAGTGTATTCAGGAGTTCTTTTTTCGTTTTCGCCTTACATTCGACTTCGGGAAGTTGAGGAATCCAGCCGCGCCATCCAAGCGTCCCTTTTCCAAGGTGTGCGGTATAGGTCTCTTGAAGGACAGGATCAAGAATTGGGACGCGTTGAAAGTGTGTTAAGTCAACTTTTTGTTCCGACACAAGATCAACATCGGTTTGTGGGTTTGTGATAGATGTCATCTGTTTACCTCTTCACGCGTGTGGGTCTGATTCTAAAGTTACGGTCTCCCTTGTCCCTGAGTATCTGCCGGACTTTCCCTTCAATGTTTTGGAGGCTCATTATCCAAACATTTAGCAACTCTATTTGTGAAATACCCTCTGTTAAATATATCAAATCACCGAAAAAAAGTCAAGGTAAATTTGTAAAATCCGCCAGCGGAGACAAAGCGGTTATTTTACTTGACACGAATTTATTTGTGATTTAATTTAGTGCATCAGGACTTACGCAATTTTGACGATATGACGCTTCGTTAAAGGGGAAACTCGAAAAAAACATAGATGTTCTCAGGGCACAACCTAACAGTTTATGCTACAAAAGCGCAGCATGCGTAAGTCCTATGTATAATAAAATCGAGGGTGGCAAATGTGTGTGGTCAGATTTCACCAGTAAACACGAGTAGATACGCGAGGTTATGGACAGATGGGAATTTTAACGAAGGAGCAGCGTAAGCAGTGGAGGACGGAGGGGTACTTCGTTTTGAAAGGGGCCCTCTCGCCTGAAGAAGTACAAACATTGTTAGCAACAGTCAATGAAATGGATGCGGAGTTTCGGAAAGGTGAGAATGTCACTGCCGATTCTGTTTTCGACAAACGGAATGTGATGGAAGATAATGACATTTTCGTTGACCTGATGGATCATCCTGTGACGTTTCCAATCGTGCGTGAGTTGATAGGGGACTACATCCAGTTGAGTATGTCTGAGGTCATCGTCCGACCGCCGAATCCGAAAGATCAGGGGTATCTGCACACAGACGGCGGACAGGCGATGCGAACGATTCGGGTCAGTAGATCGAGTTCACCCCTACAAGTCAAAATCCACTATTTTTTGACGGATCTTGAGCGTCCGGACAGCGGAAACTTCACTGTTGTGCCGGGAAGCCATAATCGGACTTTCCCAGAAACGGGAGTCAAGGACGGTCCCTATATCCCCGAAGCGGTGCAGTTGTGTGTGAAGGCAGGCGATGCCGCCGTTTTTCCGCACGCGCTCTGGCACGGTGTTGTCGCAAATCGTTCGGAACAGCCTCGTAAGACACTCATCTATTGCTACAGCCATCAGTGCTTCCGACCCTTCGACTACGAAAAAGCGTCGCCTGAGCTTATGGAGCGATGTACACCGCGGCAACGTCGGTTAATCGGAGATATCGGGGATTGGAAGCCGGGTTCGTATTTCTATTCTCCGGGTGATCAGGAAAAGTTAATCAGTGGGTTGGAAGAATAGCACTCACGGGTCAGTAATCAGAAGAATGGCGATCAGCGATCAGCGATCAGCAGTCAGAAGAATGGCAGTCAGCAAGATCGCGAGTACAACTCGCTCCTACAGGAAGATTATTCGCTAATCAATTTCGACGACGATGTATTTTTGTTCGACGGTGACAGGGAAGGTATCGGCGACATAAGGGCCTTTTTGACGTTCAGACGTAGATGCCTCAATATCTTCACCGCTCTCGACCTGGACTTCGTATTTTCTGACGCGTCGTTGCGCAGGGTTCCACCACGATTGCCCTGTTTTAATGTCGAATTCCCAGCTGTGCCACGGGCATCGGAGAATCTCGCCTTTGCGCGTATAATTATAATTGCCAGGTGCAGCGGATTCTAAAAAGCCGGTGACCAGCCCTTTGCACAGCGGTCCGCCTTGATGCGGGCAGCTATTACGGATGGCAAAAAATTCGCCATCTATATTAAAAATGCCGATGGAACGTCCGCCGATGTCGACGATTTTACTTTCGCCGGGCGGAATTTCGTCTGGTGTTGCTACGACGTATTTAGCCATTTAGGTATGAGTTATCGGTTATCAGTTATCGGTTGAATAGCCGTCAGCCGTCAGTTGTCAGCCATCAGTTAAGAGCATTTTGTGGCAGGAAAATGTTGTTACCCACCAGACGCACTACTGACGGAAACCGACTGCTGACCGCTAATTACAGTTTATCAAATGCGTAGAGTTCGCGGGCATTTTCTACTAAGATCTTGCGACGGAGTTCCGGTTTCAGGAAACTCGGCAACGCACGATCAGGTGCATCGAAATCCCAATGCGGGTAATCGGTAGCGAACATGAGTTTGTCGTTCATGTCCATCTGCTCAAGCATCTGCTCAAAATACTCGCGTTTCGGGGGTTCTTCCATCGGTTGCGTACTGAGCCAGAAATGGTCACGAATATATTCCGAGGGCTTCCGTTTAAGGTCAGGTACCTCGGCACGGAGTTTCTCCCATGTCGCGTCAAGTCGCCAGACGAGCGGTGGGAGCCATGCGAATCCGCCCTCAATTAGGACAATTTTGAGGTTCGGGAAATGATCGAATACGCCTTCACAGACGTAACTGATGACCTGTGTGTGAAAGGCTTGCGGCATGCCGCCGTGATCTTCGATGTAATATGAGGGCCAACCCGCGCCTGTAATGGGCCCCTGATTGCCGCCGAAGTGGATACCGATAGGTAGGTCATATTCGGCGGCTGCCTCGTACATTTTCCAGTATTTTCGGTTTCCAAGTGGATCTCTCGTGCGTGCGAGGAGCAAAATCTGCACAAACGCTGGGTTGGGGCCGCAGCGATGGATTTCCGCAGCAGCAAGATCGCCATTCTCATACGGAACAACAATAGAGGCGCGTAGGCGTGGATCGGGTTCCACCCAATCAGCGACCTGCCAATCGTTGACTGCGCTTGCCAATGCAGCACCAAACGTAATATTGAGCTGCTCACCGACAGGCATGAGTGGGTTCAGCACGCCGTACTCAATGTCAAATGCATCCAGTAGTTGTTCCTGCATGAACGCTAAATCTGCCCCCGGAGAGAGTCCTGAGGGGGGCCATGCATCCCGCCGTGCAGCATTGAGAAGCGCGCGCGGATAGTAACCACCGATGCGACCGCGGAGTCCGAAAGTCTTGTAATACACCTGCCACTTTTCGGAGAGGTAAGGGGACAATCCGCCGGGTGGAATAGAGTTGTGGATGTCGCAATCAATAACAGGGAATTTTGAACGTTTCGTCGTTGTATTTTCCATTGCGCTTATCTCCAAAAGACTAAAAAGTGGAAGTTATCTAAAGCTGGTAGAAGGTGCGTGCGTTCTCGTGCAAAATTTTACGAGCAAGCGATCCCGGCAATTCTTCTGGGAACGCCTCATTCGGTGTGTTGAACTGCCAATGTGGATAATCCGTTGAAAACATTAACATCTCATCCGACTCCAATTGTCCGATGATTTGAAGGAGCTGCTTCGGTGTCGGTGGTGCATCAATGGGTTGTAAAGTAAACCGAATGTGCTTGCGCATGTATTCAGAAGGTGGACGTTTCACCCATGGCGTATTGTTTCGGAGGCCGCGCCATTCTTTATCAATCCGCCACATAACAGCAGGCAGCCACGTAAAACCGCTTTCAATTAGCACGACGCGTAGCTCGGGAAACTGATCGAAAACGCCTTCCGCGACAAGGCTAATCACTTGCGCTTGAAAGACCTGCGTCATCCCGCTATATTCCTCCAAAAATGTGGATGGCCATCCGGTCGCTGAGGGTTGCGTGCCCGGTGCCCCGCCGTACTGGATACCGATAGCGAGATTCTGCCGTACCGCTGCTTCATAAATCGGATGATAGAGGCGATTGCCATACGGGATACGCGAACGGACAGGTAGAACGATTTGGACAAATCCTGGATGACTGCCGACTCTCTCAATTTCTTTTGCGGCGAGATCTGGGATTTGGCTCGGAACGACGAGTGAACCCCGGAGTCGAGGTTCAGGATCAAGCCAATGCTCTATCTGCCAATCGTTGACTGCCTGCGCGATAGCCGCGGCAAGATCCGGGTTATGGATACTTTGCACTCGGTAAGCACAATTGAGGATACCGTATTCGAGATTCCAATCCTCAAGCAGCTGGGCACGGACATGTTCAAGATCGATGTCCCACGGAGAAGGTGCCTCTGGATGTGCGGTTAGCGGTGCCCCGCGCGGATAATCGTTGGCATCGGGACCCCTGAAACCGGAGGTACTGCAATAGTCACACCAGAAGTCAGACAGATAAGGAAAAAGCGTCTGTAGGGTTGGGACTTCGTTATGGATGTCGCAGTCAATCGCCTTGACCCCTGCTTGAACGAAATTGGGGGTGTCCCGACTTTCCATCTACCGCTCCTTGATTTGACAAACAATGGGGCGTACTGGATTTGAACCAGTGACTTCTACCGTGTGAAGGTAGCGCTCGTACCCCTGAGCTAACGCCCCGCGTAGGGATATGGGCCCACTAGGACTCGAACCTAGGACCAGCCGGTTATGAGCCGGCGGCTCTGACCACTGAGCTATGGGCCCTTACACAATTTTAGTATGAGGAATTATATCATATTTCGCATTTAAAATCAAATATTTTAATAATCATCAGCCATCGGCAGTCAGGGGTCAGCCGTCAGCAATCAGTAAGAATCGCGACCGGGAGGTCGCTCCTACAACGAACCGAGCGCAGGCATATTCATTAATTAACGCGAGTTGCTACTTATAAGATTTCGCGGCGGCAGCCCCTGTTTTTCGGTGAAAAGCGGTCATGAGCCGCGAAGGTCTCGTCGCGTAAATTTTTAGGTTGCGCATTTACGGGCACAAACTGGAAAGTTTGTGCTACAAATAGCAACTTAGGTTAATTGACAAAATCTCGGAGTTTTCGGCTCCGCCTCGGATGTCGTAATTTACGGAGTGCTTTCGCTTCAATTTGCCGGATGCGTTCTCGTGTGACTTCAAAGATATTACCGACCTCTTCAAGCGTCCTTGGATAACCGTCTTCAATCCCGAATCGGAGAGAAATCACCCTTCTTTCGCGTTCATTTAACTCCGAAAGAACATCTTGAATCTGCTCTTTGAGTATATTCAATTCTGCCTCTTGTACCGGGGACGGAGAATCAACATCCATAATGAAAGCACCGAGCGGGTTTTCATCTTCTTCACCGATAGGTGTGTCTAAAGACGCGGTTTCTGGTGCGACAGCCAAAGCTTCATTGACTTTATTGGTAGAAATCCTGAGATCGGAAGCGATCTGTTCAGCTGTGGGTTCAGTGCCTAATTCCTGCAAGAGTGAACGTTGCACACGCCTGATTTTGTTGATTCGCTCGTGCATGTGGACAGGAATACGAATCGTGCGTCCTTGGTCAGCAATTGCGCGTGTGATCCCTTGCCGAATCCACCATGTGGCATAGGTGCTAAACTTGTATCCGCGCTGATAATCAAATTTATCGACTGCCCGCATCAGACCGATATTTCCCTCCTGGATTAAGTCGAGAAATTCCAGTCCGGATGCGCGGTGTCTATGTCGCTTTGCGATGCTGACGACAAGCCGAAGGTTCGCTTCAACGATCGCCATTTTTGCGTCTTGTGCTTCGGATTCACCTTTGTCAATCTGCCGCGTGAGACTTTTGAGCTGTTCCCGTGGAACACCGATTTCGGTCATATGCTGGCGGATATTACGTTGTAAACGAATGATGTTCACATAGGCAGCCTTTGCAGTATCGGTTTCAAACTTCTGGGGGGTTCCGTTCCTTCCATTCAGCCATTCATCTGGGATATCATGTGCCTTTTGAAGGTCGCGGATTTCACCTTCCCATGTGCTAATCTGATATTCCGATTGTTTAACGAGGTCAGAAATTTTGCTAATTTCCTCGCGATCAATCTTCAGTTCTTCGAGTGTCTTAATGAGATTCGCGCGAGTCTTCGATTTCCCGGTAGACTTGCCACCATTGGCGGTAGCCGGCGGTGGCGCGGTAAGACGTTCCATTTCCAAAGTTTCAAGTACATCCAACGCCTTCCCGACCTGATCGCGTAGTTTTCGCTCTTTATTCTGGGTCGAGGTACTGGAAACAGGCATATCAATAATATCAGAGGCTCGCTTTTTAGCCGTAACGATTTTATAGAGAAGTTTCCGAACCTCGGTAATAGCAAGAGCAGTGCCGAAAGTTGCTTCATGTGCGGTACGGTGCCCTGCTTCAATTCGCTTGGCGAGTTCAACCTCTTGTTTCTTATCCAGCAGATGAAATTTTCCCATCTCGCGCATGTACACCTTCACAGAATCGTCTGTGTAGCTTGTGCCGGCTGCGGCTATTTCTGCCATTTCATCTTCGTATCCGAGTTCATCGTTGCCTTCAGCATCCAGATAATCAAGAGCAGGATGGTTTTTGAGATCCATTATCAACTCCCTCCTTCATTTAGATTTTCACTGCGAGTGTCCACTGATTCGCGATCGCGTAAGGCACGTCTTTGGTTTGAAAGTCCCACCAATTCCTCAAGGGTTTCCACTTCATCTGCCCCTTCAGCGAGTGCGTGCGAACGCACACGCTGTTCAAGGTCTTGCAAAAGAAAATGCTGTAGTTTTTTTAGACACCCCTCCACTCGCACCTGTAGGTTCGGCGGCATCCTTCGTAGCATTGCACTTGAAATGAACGCACTTAGTTTTTCGTCAGGGCATTCATTAATTAGGGTTTGAATATCCACGTTCTCATCATCCGTGCAAGCGTCCCACAGCAATTGTGCGATTTTCGCTAAGTGAGGTTCCGTGAAATCCTGACAGTGAAACTGAGATTTAATATAGGGGATTAAGGCTGGACTTTGGATTAAGGCTTCAATAAGTTGACGCTCGATTTGTGCGCGGGGCGTTAACCGTTGATTCTTCGTTTTTGCGCGCCGCGCTGGATTGGACACAGGTGCTTCCTTGAACCCAGCATCTCGCAATTCCTGCCAAAGTACCGCCTCCTCGACATGGAGTTCCCTTGCGGCGTATTTGACATATTCGTTCCGCTCCACACGGTTCTTGAGGTTCAGGAGCGTTTCGATAACCTCTTTGACAACCTGTGTTTTCACATCTATCCGATGAATGTCCTGTCGCTGAATGGCGGCTTGAATCTGAAATTCGATGAGATTTATCGCTTTGTCTGTGAACTCGGTGAACGCATCCGCGCCATGTTGCCGTGTAAATGAATCTGGATCCTCTCCTGTCGGGAGCAGCGCGATGCGCACCCGCAACCCTTCTGCAAGCAAACGGTGCAATCCGCGTTGCGCCGCTTGGAACCCAGAAGCATCTCCGTCATACACAATGATAACTTCAGGCGCAAACCGCTTCAATAGACTCGCATGATTTTCACTCAAAGAGGTCCCAGAGGACGCCACCACATTCTCAATCCCAGACTGAAAAAGCATCAAAACATCCATATAACCTTCTACAAGAAGTACATGCTGCTTCCTGTAGATAGGTTGGCGTGCTTTGTCGAGATTGTAAAGGATATTACTCTTATCATATAGAACTGTCGCCGGAGAATTCAGATATTTTGGCTGATGTTCTTCAGAGAGTGAACGTCCGCCGAAGCCGACTGGGATACCACGCGCATTATAAATTGGGAAAAGAATCCTGTTCCAAAACCGATCCTGTGGACCCCGATCATCATCCTTAATGAGTCCTGCATCAATGAGCTGCTGTATCGAAAATCCGTTATCCGTTGCGATTTTTATAAGGTTTCGGTGTCCAGACTTTGCGTATCCCAATTGGAATGCACGGAGTGTTTTCGGCTGAACCCCGCGGTGCTTGAGATATTGCCTCGCAGCCGCGCTCTCTTTATCAACGAGAAGTCCGCGATGGTAGTAGTCCACAGCAAACCGATTGAGGTCTTCTAAGGAGGTGACCCTTCTTCGGTTAGCACTCTCGCGGACATCCTGATTTGGGAGGTCGATATTCAACCTACCTGCCAACCATTCCAACGTCTCCTTGAAGTCTTTACCCTCGTGTTTTTGCACAAAAGAGATAACATTCCCACCCGTTTGACACCCAAAACAGTAGAACATCTGCTTTTGTGGCGAGACGGTGAAGGAAGGCGTTTTTTCATCGTGAAACGGGCAGAGTCCTTTGTAATCTCGACCGGCAGGACGCAGCACGATACCGCACTCGGAGATGACCTCAACAATATCGCTTCGGCTCCGAATCTCATCAATCGTTTCGCGTGGTACTTGACCTATTGCACGGGTGCTGTTCATGATGAATTTGCCTTTATCGGTAGATTTTAAAATTAATGAGACACTCTAAAGAGGCGAGGTGTTTTTGATAGGGTGTTTCCTCTAGAAACCTCGCCAGCGGTAGTGGAGGTTTTTGCCAAATTACCGATTGATTTTTTTAACTTCATCAAACTCTACCTACCCACATGGAAATGCGCTTCGTAATATATTACTCTTTAAATGTGACAACGGTTACACCCTCACCGCCTTGGCTAAGTGGGGCAAATTGATATTTGGTTACACATGGATTTTCACGCAGCTCGTCATGAACCGCTTTCCGCAGCGCGCCCGTTCCTTTACCGTGAAGAATACGGACTGATGGGATACCGGCGAGATACGCATCATCGAGATACTTATCGGTTACATCTAACGCCTCTTTTACAAGCATTCCTCGGATATTAAGTTCACTACGGATTGTATTGGATTTATTATATTGGATATCAAGGACAGACGTTGATAGATGTTCCGTCTCTTGTTTTGGCTGTACGGAATCAATTTCGTGGTAGGCAGCCTGCATTTGCATATTCCCTACCAGAATCTGAATCGGCATTTTACCGCGCGATTTAACTCCGGTGACCTCTCCAAATCGGTTGAGTTTCTTGACTCGGACCTTATCACCGACGTTAACTTTGAGTTTAGGCTGTTTAGGCTGTTTCTTTGGCGGCTCCTTTTTCAGCGATTTTTTAGCGGTTTCTATGTGTGAAAAAGCTTTTTGGATACTATCTTTAGAGGCTTGTTTTTTGCGGATATCAGCGACAAGTTTCTCCACGGTTTTGCGTGCGTTGGCAACAATGTCGCGCGCCTCGTTCTCAGCCTGCTGTTTCAAGGTATTCTGTTCGGTTTCAAGGGTTTTAAGGAGTCGCGTATGTTTCTCGGAAGCGATTTCCGCTTCCCGAATTTTATCCTGTAAGTGGGCACGTTCTGTGTCTAATTCATCCTGTGTTTCCTGCAAACGTACGAGGAGATCCTCGACAGCGACATTGTTATTACCTAAATGTGTTTGTGCTTCGTCAAGAATTTCAGGCGGAATTCCGAGTTGCGAAGCAATTTTTATGGCATTGCTACTCCCGGGTATACCTATCTGCAGTCGGTAGGTCGGATGCAGTGTCGCCCAGTCAAACTCCATTGAGGCGTTTTCCATACGCTGTTGTGTATGGGCATACGCCTTGAGTGCCCCGTAGTGTGTTGTGACGATGGTATTGACTTGCCGCTCTCCGAGCCAATCAAGGAGTGCCATCCCGAGGGCAGTCCCTTCGGTCGGATCTGTTCCAGCACCGATCTCGTCCAACAACACAAGCGAAGATTCGGCATGCTCAATTTTCCGGAGCATCTCCGCGATTTTCGTGATATGTGAGGAAAAAGTACTCAGGCTCTGTTCTATCCCCTGGTCATCACCAATATCAGCGAACACATGATCAAAGATAGCGATTCGGCTCCCGTGTTCTGCTGGGATATGTAAACCGGATTGTGCCATGAGCACCAAAAGCCCAACCGTTTTGAGAACAACAGTTTTACCACCTGTATTCGGACCGGTAATGATCAGCGTATTGAACGTTTTACCGATATGAACGTTTGTCGGTATAACACGTTCTGGTAGATTCGCCCCTGTATCGGGGTCGGTATCGGATTTCCGCTCGTTCTGAAGATGGAATTCCAGCAACGGATGCCGCGCTTCAATAAGCTCAATAACACCGCGCGTATTCAGTTTCGGTTCAACGGCGTTTAGCGCAAGGCTAAAACGCGCCTTCGCGTTCAAAAAATCGAATTCTGCTAACAGATCCAGCGCCATTTCTAATTCGTGTAGGTTGTCGCGCACACGGTCAGTGAGATCAAGGAGGATCCGTCGAATTTCGCGTTGTTCGGCTTCAGCGGCTTCATGTAATGCATTGTTTATCTGAACGATGTCCAAAGGCTCTACAAAAAAGGTCGCGCCGCTTGTCGATTGTCCCTGCACTACGCCTCGGAAAGAGGATCGTGCTTCCTGCTTTATCGGGATGACATACCGATTGTTCCGGGAGGTGATAACGGGTTCCTGAATGGCTTTCTGATGCGCTGGTGAACGGAGTGTCGCTTCCAGTTTTCGATGGACATCTTCACGAAGTCGCGACAATTTGCGACGGATGGCGCGTAATTCAGGACTTGCCCGATCCAGCAAGATACCCTCAGCATCGATGCAATAACCGATCGCTTCAACTAACTCTGGAAACGCCGGCAGTGCGTCTACAAGTGCAAAGAGGTTCGGAAATTCCGCTCGATCGCGTTTCTCAAAAGCACGATGGATGTCATGGGGAATCCGTGCGACTTTTCGGACCTCAAGAAGCTCCTCAGCCTCTAAAAATGCCCCGACCTTCGCAGCGTGGTTTAGCGATTTTCGGATGTCCTTTAAACCGTTCAGCGGAATCCCACCGTGAAACTGATGAAAAAGTTTCGCCTCACTGCACAAGGTGATCAGATAGCGAACCTGATCAACATCAGAAGATGGCGCGAGCGTATCAACACGCGCGGTTCCGAGTTGAGAAGCGGTATACTTCTTCAAAAGCGTGCGGATCTTATTGTATTCTAACGCTTTTTCAACACTGGATAACACCTGTCTGTCCTTTTTCGGGTTCGCTGGAGATCCAAACGACAATCAGTAAACAGTTTCTGTTAGTTAGCACTGCGTTTAAGCGCACTCCACGTCGTGACTAACTTCTGTTCGGGTTCAACAGCTAGCACAGCCCCTTCCCGTGACCATGAAATGACGAAGATGCTCCCATCAACTTCTACGATTGCCTCGGTTTCATCTGTCGCAACATCATATAGATAGATAGAGCCCCAACGGGAATAGACTATATAATCGCCTTCAGGCGACCAGCTGCCCCAATAGCCGGTAGCTTTGTCAACATCGAACAAGGGTTCAATTTCCTTGGTGTCAACGTCGATTGTGTAGAACGTATCAAACTCCCTGTTCCACCTGAGAAAGAGGATACGTTGTCCGTCGGGAGCCCACACGGGATAAAAATCTTTATGGAGTTCGGTCAAGATCTCTATCTCTTTGGTTTCAACGTCTAAAAGGTAGAGGTGTTCCAACCAACCCGGTCTGGAGAGCGAAAAGGCGAGTC
>CAZGAW010000096.1:0-16510 GCA_964523645.1 uncultured bacterium
ATAGCTTTCGGAATCGGAAAAAAGATTTGCATTTTGGGCGATTTTGTGGTGTAATTCTATCATATTCTGATGGGATGGAGGCTTTCTCTCATGCCATATAGTGATTGGACTTTAGAAACAGTCAAAAAAGCATTTCAGTTAGAAGAAGTGAACACCGCCGGCATTTTTGCTGAAGTAGACCCCGTGGAACCGAGCGCACATCTTGCCACGACTCTGGAACGAAATGTGCCATTAGCCTTTGCAATGGGTACTGAAAAGGCAAAATCAGAACTGATCGTCTCTGCAGTTCTGGTTGAACTCTGGGAGCATTTCGACCGCGGTATCAGCTTTTTCTCGGGGATTGACTTTAATGTTGATGCCGAAAACGGTTTGACCGGCGTTTGCGATTTTTTGGTGAGCCTATCGCCTACGCAATTCCATTTGGAGGCGCCCATCATCATTCTGGTCGAAGCGAAAAGAGATAATTTGACGGTAAGGCTCGGGCAATGTGTTGCAGAGATGGTCGCCGCCCAACGTTTTAATGCCGAAAGGGAGCAAGACATCCCTCACATCTATGGTGCCACAACGTCAGGCATAGATTGGATATTCCTTAAGTTGGATGGAAAGAAACTTCAACTTGACATGGCAGCCTACCAAATCGCACAATGCGACAAAATTCTCGGTATCCTCGCCAGTATGGTGGCACAAAAGGCGTGAGCGCGCATTTGGAAACGGCGTGGTCTCAAGGTGTCTTATTTTCCTTGCTTTATCAGCAATGTGCTGATACAATTAAGGACAAAGTAATTGTTGCCATTAAGCGTGGAAACAGCAAAAACCGAATCCTGCGAAAAAACAGCAAAAAAACGACACATTCCGTGTACCGCTTGACCTCTGTACGTCACTCTGACGTTTAGAACGTCACAATTGAACGAACAGATAGAGCATTTCAAATCGTCGCATGGTAAAACAACACAGAACTCCAGAAAGATTTTGGTGCGTTAAAGGGATAGACATCTTCCGAGACCTTACCGAGACAGATGCAGATGCCCTCGCACGCATAACGACTTTCAGAGCGTTGAAGCATGGAGATACGCTCTCCGCCGAAGGCGTTTACCTGTTGAAGGAAGGACGTATCAAGATTTATCAAACACCCGCTGAAGGTGAACCCGTTACCTTAGACGTGTTAGAACCCGGTGAATTTTTTGGAGCAGTGAGATGGGAGGATAACGACGCATACCCAAATGTCACCGCTGAAACGCTTATGGAAACGGTCGTGGGTGTTGTCGCTGCAAAGAACTTTCAGTATTTTTTGAAACGAAAACTGCACTTAGCGATGCCGCTACGAAGGACGTTTGGGAATCGTGTAAAGAAACGCCTACGTGGGTGTTCAACGGAATCGGAGCGTTTAAACCTCGTAACCGCACGTCAGAAATCGCGCCGACGGATGACGAACCCTTTTCTAAACATCGCCTTCCGAAGTCCAGCATCGCGGCTTGCCCTGCTGCTACAAAACTGCGCCAACGCATCGGAACACAAGCGAACGGCGACGGGACTCGGTTCGCAGTGTACTTTACGTAAACTCTCAACGAAGCGGTTAGCCCAATTAATCGGCAGCTCGGTTGAAAAGATGGAAGCACTCCTGAATCAGTTTAAACAACATGAAATAGTAGAGAAGCGGTTTCGGCGGATCCAGATACTGGACCCATGGCAATTAAAAAAGATTGCCAATGCCAGGATGGAGACGCTACCGCCCAAACTTGCTAACACGCAAGAGAATATCCAAACTTATGAGCAAGAAGAACCCTTATTTGCAACTCGACCGGCAGATGGTCGGTGACATCTATACTTCGCAAGAAGTCATGGAAAACTTGACAGTCTTATGCGATGAATACGGTGCTCGATTCGCAGGAACACCTGAGGAACGTGAAGCCGCAAACTTCATTGCCGCATGTTTCAAACGTTACGGACTCCAGAATGTCAAACTTGAAGCGTATCCCTACGCTGGCTGGACGCGTGGCACGGCGACGCTTGAGGTAATTGAACCGATCCGTCGGACACTGCACTGCATTTCACTTCCTTACTGCCCTGCTGCCGACATCACCACTGAGCTTGTTTCGGCTGGCTGTGGAAGTCCCGACGAATACAGTGCGCTCGGTAAGGCCACCGATAAACTGGTTATGGCGAAGAGTGCATCACCACCTGATCTGGGAAGATGGGTGCACCGTAAAGAGAAGTTTGAACGTGCTGTGCTCGCGGGTGCGAGTGGATTCATTTTCGTCAGTGAACACCCAGGGGTCGGTCCTGAGACGGGGAGCCTTCAGAACAACAGACCCGCACCTATCCCCGGCATATCCGTTTGCAAAGAGGATGGTGAATTCCTGGCGCGATTGATGGCGCGCGGAAACGGAAAAGTAACGCTGAAACTCCAGACGACCGATGTCAACGAACCGAGAACTTCATGGAACGTCGTCGCGGATCTACCGGGGAACGAAAACGCCGAAGAGATGGTGGTCGTCGGTTGCCACTACGACGGACACGATATTTCACAAGGCGCACACGACCCCGCTTCAGGGATGGTATCCGTCATAGAAGCCTCGCGCGTCCTATCGACTTATGCCGCTGATTCACTCAAGTGCACTGTCCGTTTTATCGCTTTCGGGACAGAAGAAATCGGACTAACGGGTGCGTTTCGTTATGTCGATGCGCATGCCTCGGAGTTGGATAACATTCGGTTCATGCTCAACATGGATGCAGCAGGCGGTTCAAGTCGTAAGGGCGTTGTCCTCCATTATTGGGATGCTTTGGAACCTTTCTTTACCACGGCGAGCGAACAGATGAACACCGAAATGCCGGTTGGACAAAAGGTGCATTCTTACTCCGATCATTTCCCATTTTTCCTCAAAGGTGTGCCTTCAAGCCACATGGGGGACCCAGAGGCTCTTCCGGGTGGAAGAGGGTTCGGTCATACGGCTTATGATACGCTGGAAAAGGTGGAATTGGAGAATCTACGGGCCGCCAGTGCAGCGGGGGCAAGGATAGCACTCCGTTGTGCGAATGCCGATGCTTTTCCCGCCAAACGGCGGACAGCGGAAGCCGTTCAAGAAATTGTTGATACTGACCCGGGGTTAGAAGGCTATCGGATCTCTCTCAAACTGACGCGCTAAGTTTTGGAACTTGCGAATTACGATCAAAGAAGTCATGATACATTCATCTCGCCGTTCTGGTTACATCATCTTATTGTCTCTGTGCCTACGCTCTATATTTGTAAGCGGGATTTGTGAGCATGCTTATGGCGTGGAGTCCAGTAGAGAAGCTGCGCAAAACGCAGTCACGGCCTCGCGGCACACTGCGATTGTCACAGCAGTCGCAAATGCGAGTCCCGCCGTCGTTAATATCAGTGCTATCCGCCGTGTTGAGACGCGAAGTGCTTTTGATGAGTGGTTTTGGGGCGAAGTTACCCTGCCTCGCAGACGCGCCTTACGCGAGGTCGGTTCTGGGGTTATTGTTGATAGAAAGGGACATATCCTCACAAACCATCACATGATCAAAGATGCCGATAAAATTACCGTCACTATCTCTGACGGACGGGAATTTGCAGCCCACATCGTCGGATTCGACGACCTCTCAGACCTTGCCCTTTTGGAGATTGATACAGATGGCGTATCCCTACCCGAAATTCAGTGGGGAGATTCGGATGCCCTTTTGATCGGTGAATGGGTTGTTGCGATTGGGAATCCTTTCGGTTTATCCATCGGCAACGCGCAACCCACGGTTACAGCTGGCATCGTGAGCGCAACACAACGCGCGCTCACCATCGAAGGCTTGTATCATGAAGACCTGATTCAGACAGATGCTTCTATTAATCCGGGTAACAGTGGCGGTGCATTGGTGAATATACACGGTGAACTCATTGGTATAAACACCGTCATTCGTTCAACCAGCGGTGGCTCACAGGGCGTCGGTTTCGCGATCCCAGTTAACAAGGCGAAAAAGGTCGTCCAACAAATTACTGCGTACGGTAGTGTTATCCCACCCGACCTCGCACTGGAAGTACAACCGATAACTGAAGAATTGGCAGAAAAATTGGCAGTGCCGCGCAGCACCGGAATCCTGGTGTCGGAAATAGAGAAACGCAGCCCTATTGCTGACGCAGGTATTAAACGCGGAGATGTCATTGTAGCAATCTCAGGACAACGGATAAAGAATGAAGAGGACTTTAACGCACGCACGCGTCTGCTCCCGCTCAATCAACCCATACCGTGCGAATTCATTCGACGTGGTAAAAGGCGACAAACTAATTTTACACTGAAAACCCGACAATGGAATTATACCCCCTCCGGATGGGGTATAACGCTTGCCCAACCCGATAAGGCGATGGCACGCAAATATCAGCAGCCCGGTATTATTGTTACGCACGTTGAAAAGGACAGTGGATTGGCGGACGCGCTGGAACGTGGAGATTTCATCTACCAAATTGACGACACCAAAATTCATTCACTTGAAATTTTTAAAATTGTTGATGAAAATATTCGTTCTCAATATAGGACAATGCTCTATTTTGAGCGAGACGGTGTCCATCTAAACATTCCGCTCACTTTTAATAGAAACAATCGGCGAAGATAAGTGTTTTTATAGTTGTCAGTTAACAGGTTTCAGTTAAGAGGTTTTGATGTAACAATTCACCAGCTCTCGGAATACTGCAGCTGGGATAAATTTTTACAGAATAGTTATCAGAGGAGATGGTTATCGGTTATCAGTTAAAGAGGTACTTTGTTTAGCCAACAGGAACCCCTATCAAAAACGCCTCTTTTAACCGACAACTGACAACTATAAAAATATGAAATTGCAACTACCGACACTCATTGCCGTCTGTCTTGCTATCCTACTCATTGGTGGTATTTACCTCGTCGGCAGGGATAAGTCAGAATTGGGCATCGCCGTTAACTTGGAAAGTGAGGAATTCAAACAACTCCGCACCCATGCCACAGACGCATTCAACGCGGGGAAATATGAACAAGCGATTGAACTTTACAGCACGGCTTTAAAGATGCGTCCGGAAAACGCTGAAATTTATAATGACCTCGGTACCGTCTACTACGAGCAAGGCCTCAAATACGCTGGACCGAGCTGGCCCTCGTGGGAGAAGGAGTTAAGAGAAAACTCCGTTGACCAAGCAATAACAGAACTTAAAGTTGCTGTTGACAAAACAGGTTCCGGTGCCATTATGCTTAAAACACGAGATGAAGCGGTCGCTGATGCTATCGAGGCAGAAGCACAACAACTCGGTGGAGCGGTATACAGGCAGCGTTGGGAAAATGAAACGACCCTTAACGTTCTGATTGGACAAACAAAAGTCTATCTGTTGCGCGCTCGTGACCACTACATCCGTGCTTTGGATCTGAAACCGACGCACAGTGTTGCCTATCGGAATCTCGGTTCGTTTTATATGAAGGTAGGTAGGACCGATAAGGCACTTGACTATTATCAAGAAGCGTACAAGTTAGATCCGAGAGATGCCGAATTGGAAGAATACCTGAATCAGTTCAGAAAGTAGTTGTTTGTTGTTAACAGGCTTTTTGGAAAATGAAAATTTGTTGTATCTCGCTGGCGAGGTGTCCTAACCTCGTCTGTTCTCAACGATAAGCGGCGAGAAGGATACCGCGTTATGCATCACAAACGCTGTCCAAGCTGTGGGTTTTTGAATCCCCCATTCAAATTTTGCGGTGAATGTGGCACGTCTCTCGGCGATCTGTCACGTTCAAGGCAGGTTCCAACAGTGGATACCGTTGTTATGGAGCAAGTATTGCCTCACGGTGCGGAACGCCGACAGTTAACCGTCCTCTTTTGTGATATTGTTGATTCCACGGCACTTACCGAAAAACTCGACCCCGAAGAACTTAGAAATCTTTTAGAAGTGTACCGAACATGCATCATGGAGGTGGTTTTCGCACAAGATGGACATATCGCACGTTACTTTGGTGATGGCGTCCTCGTTTATTTCGGGTACCCAGTCGCACACGAAGACGCAGCACACCGGGCCGTCCGAGCCGCATTGGGTATCGTTGCCGCTATTGAAACACTCAATCCATATCTACAGACGACCTTCGGTGTAGAAATTAATGTCCGACTTAGTATTGATACAGGGCTTGTTGTCGTTTGGCATATATCCACGGAAGGGTCTCCCGAAGCGATTGACATCGTCGGTAAAACACCGAATCTCGCCGCGAGAATACAAGAATTGGCAACACCGAACAGTGTTGTTATTGGTGATACAACACACCAATTGGTTGAAGGCTTTTTTGAGACGGCTGCGCTTGGTGCTGCGCTACTCCGCGGCATTTCACAACCAGTAGACGTATATCAAGTATTAGGGGAGATTCCCGCGCAGAGTCGATTAGATATTGCCAGCGAAAGCGGATTGACCCCGCTGATCGGGCGGGAGCATGAGGTTGAATTGCTCAAGCAAGGTTGGACGCAGGTCCTAGCATCTAAAGGACAAGCCCTGCTTATTGAAGGGGAAGCCGGTATCGGAAAGTCAAGGTGTGTGCAACTTATTCAAGAGCACGTCGAGCACGCTCCAAACGCTGTGACCATGGAATGCAGATGCTCACCCTATTATCAGAACAGTCCACTCTACCCTATTCTTTCACTGTTCCAAGAGCACGTTGTGCAGTTTACCAGTGCCGATACCGCACAGACGCGCCTCGACAAACTTGAGAATTTGTTGCGCGATTACAATATACCGACTGGCGGAGGCGATACAGCGTCCTTTTCAAACTCGGATCGTGAGGCACAAGAACATACACCAGAGACATTGCCGCTTCTCGCTGAATTACTGGAGATACCTTTTGAGGTGCAACGACAAACAGAAACCGGTGTAGGGCCGCGCCCTTACGGTAGACCTGTTGAACAAGACACATATCCATCTGGGTGGGGACGTAGTCAGCGCCGCCAACAGACTTTGGAAGTGCTCGTTCAAGTACTATTGAAAATGGCTGAACAAAAGCCTATACTTTTCGTGGTTGAAGACCTTCACTGGATCGATCCGTCCAGCATAGAATTTCTCACGCTCCTGATTACACGGATTGAGGATGCTCGGATTTTCGCAGTTTTGTCCTGTCGTTCTGATACACATCACTTTCAACACAGTCCACAGTCTGAAGAAAGCGACGGACGGCTACAGGCAGAAACCTCCGATGAGGACTTTGAGAGTTCTGTCCTCGATAGAGAAGCACTGGAACAACTTCTACATCCAGAATGGGCGAACGCGTTGACGTTGGGAGTACTCACACCCCCCCAAGTGGAGGAGATGATTCACCATGTTGCTGGGGACACACCACTGCCATCAGAGGTATTGACACGGATTATCGCAATGACGGAGGGAGTTCCACTGTTTGTTGAGGAACTCACTCAGATGATGCTTGAGGGAGATCCGTTGACTTTGGCTACAGATGTGTCGGATGCAACAGATCCACGTTCTCAAACAATGGAGGTGCCTGTAACACTACAAGACTTGCTGACGGCAAGATTAGACGCACTGGGGGCTGCAAAGGAAATCGTTCAACTGGGGGCAACGCTGGGGAGGGAATGGACAGCTGAGTTATTACACGAGGTTGCTTCTGGAATTGATCCGAGAAACCATCTTTTTACTGATTTTGCGTCTCTGAAGAGTGAGTTGAATAAGCTTGTAAGTGCTTACATCCTCAATCGAAATGAAACGGCTGACAATCAACTGCGCTATACATTTCGGCATCCGCTCCTGCGCGAGACTGCGTATCAATCTCTGCTCCGGAGTAGGCGACAGCGGTATCATCAGCAGATTGCAGAAGTACTGCAAAACGACGGCGGTTTTCAACCGGAATTGGTGGCACACCATTACACCGAGGCAGGTCTTCCTGAAAGAGCAATAGACTATTGGCATCGCGCTGGGCAACGCGCCCTTGAGCGTTCGGCAAACGTGGAGGGGATTCGTCATATCACACAAGGTCTTGCAGCACTTGAGAAACTTTCAGCAAACACCAACACACCGGAGTTAGCGGCTACGGCTCAGCGGGAATTGGAGCTGCAGACAATTCTTGGCAGCGCACTCATTGCGACAAAAGGCTATGCCGCTCCAGAAGTGGAAGTCGCCTATACACGAGCGAGAGAACTACTGGAAACACTTGAAAGTAAGGGACCCCCTTTGACAGAGGACACTGAGGCTTCGCTTGATCGCATAAAAGATTTGCGCTTTCCAGTGCTGTTTGGATTATGGCTCTCTCATCTCGTACGCGGACGATTCCTCTCGGCGCGTGAACTCGGTGAACAGTGCTTTGTAATTGCCAAACAAACCGAAGATCCGGCTTTTGAGGTAGAGGCGCATCGAGCCCTCGGCGCAACGCTTTACTATTTAAGTGAATTCAAAAGCGCCTTGTCACATCTTGAGGCAGGCATTGAACTCTATCAACCGCAACATCACCCGGTTCCCACTTTTCTGCACTTCGTAGCAGATCCTGGGATGACGCTGCTCGCCTATTCCGCACCACTTTTGTGGTGTTTGGGTTATCCTATACAAGCAGAGGGACAAATTGCCGAAGCGACAAGGATTGGGAAGGACAGAAATCATCCTTTTAGTGACGCTGTGTTGCTCCATTTTAAAACGATGCTTTATCAGCATCAAGATGAAGTAGAGAAAGTTGAAATCACTGCTACCGAGATGCTACAAATATGTCAGGAGCACGGATTTTCCCTCTGGGAAGCCGCTGCAACGGTCATGAAAGGCTGGGCACTCACAGCGCAAAATCGCTCCGAAGCGGGCATCGCGATGATTCGTAAGGGCATCGCAGCATGGGAAAAGACACGGGCTGAATTGCAACTACCGCTTTTTCTCGCGTTGCTTGCACAGGCATATCAACGCACCGGACAGTATACGTTAGCCTTGCAAACACTCGACGCTGCCTTGTCTATCGTTACACGAACAGGTGAGCGTGCCTATGATGCAGAACTTACCCGACGAAAGGGTGAACTCTGTCTCGTCCTCGGTAAAGAAACGGAGGCTATCGGTGAAAAGGATGCCACTTCCGCTGCAATAAAGGCGGAATCCTATTTTCAAGAAGCGTTAGCGATAGCACGCCGCCAAGGGGCAAAATCGTGGGAACTCCGAGCAGCCCTCAGTTTAAGCGAATTGTGGTGCACGCAAGACCGGTTTCGGGAAGCATACAATTTGCTAAGACCGATATATGTATGGTTTTCAGAAGGTTTTGATACGAAAGACCTCCAACGAACAAAACGCCTTTTGGAAAAACTGAAGAATAGCCAGTAACCGTCGGTTTCCAGCAACCGTCGCTAAAGAGGTTATTGACTTAATCGAACCGCAAGGAATAATTAAAAAATGAGACTTGGTGTTGTTGGACTCTGTGGGGACTTTCGCACCCTCACATCGGATGAGATCACACAAATCAAAGCATTGGAATTTACAGGTTTAAGTTTCCATTTCCGCAGCGCGGAGATTCCATCTGTACCACCAGACGCTTGTACCCGCTGTGTACAAATGTTGGAAGCCGCGGAACTTGACCTTGTACAATTCGGCATAACTTACGAGGAATGCCTTTTTCATCCAGATGCCGCTGTCCGAGAAGCCGGTATTGCCAGTGTCCAACGCGGCATGGCAACCGCTGCCGCTCTCAACGCACATCATTATTTATTTCGCGCAGGGAGCCTGAATCCGGATGGGGCTTGGACATCTCATCGAGATAACCATCTTCCAGAATCGATGGAGCGTTTGATTGACACGCTGAAACCAATTGCAGCGCATGCCGAACGGCACGAACTGACCCTTGTGATGGAAACCCATGCTGTCTCAATTATGGATTCACCGGAGACCTGTCGGGAGGTGGTGGAGCGTGTTGGCTCCGAAAGACTCCGCATCGTCATGGATTTCGTTAACCACTTTCAGAGCCTCCGACAGGTTTATGAGAGCGCGGCGCGACTCAACCACATTTTTGACGTGATGGGACCCGTCGCGCCGATGGCACACATCAAAGATATCAGCGTCCAGAACGGTTTGGTACTCCATCTCAATGAAGAGGTACCCGGCGAGGGTGAATTGGCACTCGGCGTGGCGTTGAAACGTTTCGACGCACGCTATCCCGATGGCTACGGATTGATAGAACATCTTCCTGCGGAGAAAATTCCACTCGCGAACGCGAATGTCCGGCGGATTGCCGCCGAAAACGGAGTCCATATTTTTTAATGGTTTTCGGTTCGGATTTTTTTCAAAAAATCCTTTCGGTCTTCGGTTTTCAGTCACTCGCTGTGGGAGTTGCTAACGCTTGTAATACCCACAACGGTCTCTTTAACCGACAACTGATAACTGACAACTGATAACTATAAAGGAGTTGTATCATGTCTGGAAAAGTGAAGATAACATGCCTAATTCTTGTTTCGATCTTTTTCATACTTCTGCACTCAGCATTCGGACAAGAACCCAATGTCGTTGAGGAGGCACAAAAACAGGTAAGTAATTGGTGGTCAAACTCACAAGTCTACGTTGGGGTTATCCTTCTCGTTTTTATAATCAGTAGCATTGGATATATAATAAGGCTCTTCAAAAAAGATAAACTTCTTAAGAAGCTTCTGAATAAATATGTCGTTTTTCAGATGAAGGACGGCAGGCGTTACCGGGGCACCATGCGATTGGAATTCACAGGTATGGAGATTATTTCTGAGGAATCCCGGCAACGCGGGCATGCACCGAGTTATATTTTCACGCCCGAGGAACGCGATGAAGGAATTGTCGCATACATCCGCTACCATGATTCGATGAATGCGCGTGAACTCAGAGAACGCGCTTGGGAACTTGAGCGCGTCTACCATCCACCTATCATTTACAAAATCGGACGGAAAATCCGGAATATGTTCATTGCGCTCAACGAAGCGTTGAAAGAAGCCATTAGCATGGCGTGGAGCAGCTTCACAAGAGGAGCAAACAAGCGTTTAGAACGGTACACTGAGGCATACGAAGCCGGTGGCGGCGATTTGGAAAAAAGGATGAGCCAATTGGAGGAAGAATCTACCGGTTACTTGGAGCAGGAGAGTTATGAACGTTTAATCGAGCGTCTTATCGGGACACGTATTAAAGTCCGAGTCCGTTTCGGTAAACATACCGCTGAGTACACGGCTATCCTCAAAGACTATAATAATAAACATATTGCGCTCATGGATGTAAAGGATAAAGATAACAACGGCTATGCGGACGAATGGGAATATGAACACACGTTTGAAAAAGATCTTGCGAAACTCAACCGTCGTGATGATCGAGGCTTGCGGTGTCGCGCAGAAGGGAATCAAATCATCTTTGAAAACAATACACCCTATACAATTCAGCTTGGACGTATTCGGTTGACAGAAGACTCACCGAAATGGGAAAAGGATTATGAGTACAAGCATCATATCGGTGCTTTCAGTGTGCAAAGACTTGAGGTGAACCCTGTTGTTAAACATAATGTAGCACCTTTCGAGCGTGTTGCCATTCGAGATACACGTAACATCAACAATTACAAAAAGATTTGGTTCAAGTTTCGCTCTTTCCGCGATGCAGATATCGTCTTTCCGCGTCGTTATTGCACGATTGTTGAAAGCGCAGAGAAATATCAACCTGAACTTTTCAGTCTTACCGGATTGACAGACACCATTTTAGATATGCGTGATACAGAAGACATTGCAATCACGGACAAAGATGGTAATGCCATCCACGGTATTAATGTGGTTCACGGATATGTGACAAATATCAATGAGGAACGTATTGATTTAAAAGCAATTGATGCAAGTTATAGCCGAAGATGGGATGTTGAAAACGCGTTTCGCCGTTTTGACAACAAACTCCGTCGTGGATTTCCTATCTACAAGCGGCTGCTGCCGTTAAATCGCGCCCGAATTACGGCACACGCTTCCCTCGTTGAACAGATACACAACAATCCGGTTCGGCACGAAGCGTTATCTCAACTTGTTTACCCACAATCACGCAGCTTAAACACCGTAGAACAACGAGCACGCAGCCGAAAGCGGATGCGGAATCGAATTGTGAACGGCATAAATACTGCAATTTGGAAATCAGAAAACGGGTTCGCTAAGGCACCGAATATAAGGCGTTCGGAAGTGCAAATCGCGATGCCACTTAAACTCATGGCACTGACTGGAAATACATCTACCGTTGAGTTTCCGGTCCTTGAACGTTTTGAATATGTCCAAGATCATCATATGATTTACAACGCGGTTGATAATTTGCGAACCGATCGACTCCCAAAGACTGATATTCTGTGGATTGGCAACGGCGAAATTTACAAATCTGGCTATCGCTTAAATATAGATGCTGAACATCGAATTAAAAACTTCGTCGGTCAAGGTGGAGTTGTTATCGTTTCCGGACAAGATGTCAAAGCCAGTGCCAAACAACGACGCGGCACAGGATGGGCACCGGAACCACTCACCGGAATAGAATGTGAAGAGACGGATGAACTCTCCCCGACATTGCAGGGAAAACGTTCACGCATTTTCCAATATCCGAATCCACTTAATGGAAATCATACCGACTTAGATGCAAAGGATCAACCCTTTGTGCGACTTGATGATATGTGGCTGGATCCGCTTGGAAAGTGGACATCTCTGGCTAAAATTAACGCGGCTGCTGTGGGACTTCCAAGAAATGGGTTTAAAGATGCCTCGGCACTGCTACTCCTTCCCTTTCAAAAAGGGCTGTACATCGTCACCAGTTTGAAAAATGAAACTGAGGCAGATGTGAAAGTCAACGATAGAATTATGGAAAATCTGCTCCATTTTTCTGTCAAATGGCTGGACCGGCAACGTAAAACTATTTAACGCTTCAGTATGAGGGTCCCCAAATCCCGACTCTTAACCGACGATTGATAACTGACAACGGATTTACTGACCACTAACGACTCCTGTTAATACTGCGACTGGAATCAACCAGAATCCAGCAACATATTATTGAATTCCACCTCGCCTTCGGTAATAACCAACGCAACCGCTAAAACGACTATCGGAAGTTCCGAATTTTCCATAAGATGCCCTAATTTCTGCTCATCCTTCTGTGTCGTAACAATCAAATCTGCCCGTACTGTTTGAAAAGCCGTGTATATCCGCTGTTTATCGGTTTCCGTATAGACATGGTGATCGGGAAACGTTAGCAATTCCACGTCCGCAACGGAACATCGCATGAGGGTCGCGACAAATGCCTCCGGGTTTCCAATTCCACAGACTGCGAGAACCCGTTTCCCCTTAAGTTCTCTGATATTAGTAGGGACACTTGTACCCTTTTCGCTGTTTTTGTTGAGGACTAACGAATAGAGATGTGTCGGCTGGTGAATGCTTTCCAAAACTGGAACATTCGGTGCCAACCGCTTCACTGCTTTTTGGGTGTGTAGGGATATGTTAGGTGTGTCTACATGGGTCAGTAGGATGAGATCTGCACGTTGGAGCGCGGTGAGTGGCTCACGTAAGGTGCCCACGGGTAACAATTTCTCTGGATTACCGAAGGGATGTACTGCGGAGATAGTGAGAATATCAAGATCACGTGTGAGTTGTCTGTGCTGAAACCCATCATCTAAGAGCAAAACGTCTACTTTAAAACGTTCAAGTGCAATCTGTCCTGCCAGATAACGGCACTTACCAACAATAATTGGAACGTTGCTGAGATGTTTCGCCATCATGTACGCTTCGTCCCCGCTTTCCATAGGCGAGGCACACACGTTTTCGCCGTCCGAGACGATCGTCACTTTTTCACGAACACGGCGTTTATACCCGCGCAGCAAAATAGCAACGCGCATTCCGCCTTTTTGAAGACGTTTGGCAATAGCCATAACAGCAGGTGTTTTACCAGTTCCACCGACAACAATATTACCCACACTGATGACACGGCATGGCAGCCTACGTGCTTTGAATATCCCGTGTGTGTATAAGATATTCCGGAGTCTGACGCTCACACCATACAGCCAACGCAAAGGCAGTAATAAGAAACGTAAAGGCGTAGCAAGCAATTTTTTCTGTAGCGAGGCAAGATCGAAGGAATGTGTGGGTTTCATGATGAATAAAGTTTGTAAGTGTACTAAAGTTGCGAAATCTGGAAAGTTGAAAGCGGATTTCCTAACAACTTTAGTCCCTTTAGAGCATTTTACAGACTTTTTGCAGTATCTAACACCAATTCGGCGGTACGCTCAGCAGCACCCGCTGTGCCGAGTTGTCCATGCACCGTTTGGAGTTCTCTTCGTTGCGTCTCACGTTTCTGTGGATTCCGTAGGAAATCAAGAGATAGGTCGGTCAAAGCGGTCGGTGTTAATTGTGTCTGTAGAAGTTCTGGAACAATATCTCGTCCTGCAACAAGGTTGGGGAGTCCACTCCGTTCTAAAGGGGTTAACGCCTTGATGACGTGCCAGTTAAACGGTGCGGTACGAAAGAGGATAATCATCGGTGTGCCGATGCACGCTGCCTCAAGCGTTGCTGTACCAGAGGTAACCAGCAAAAGGGTTGATGCCCGCATTGCCGGATAAGTTGCATCTTCTACGATCTTGATCGGTGGTACCTGCGTGTTTGACAGATTTTGCGCCTGCTGACACTGCGCAATGCGTTCATGTGAGATTCCAGGCGCTAACGGAAGGATCCATTGAGCGTTTGGATAAATCTCGGCAATGTTCGCCGCTGCACTTAGCATGACAGGCAAAATATGCCGGATTTCAGAACGGCGGCTCCCCGGCATCAGTCCAATGACAGGGGTATTCTCAGTCTCTTCTGTTTCACGTAACTTGAGGTGTTCGCGGGCGGCTCGTGTGCTGAGCGGCGTCTGTGCAAAATCAACGAGTGGATGCCCAACAAATTCGGCGTTCGCGCCCGCGTTCCGGTAAAACGCTGCTTCAAAGGGAAAAATCGCAGCGACAACGTTTGTCCATTTTGCCAATTTCCGTGCCCGGCTTGCCCGCCATGCCCACGCCTTCGGAGGGATATAATAGACGACTGGAACATCGTGTCTCTCGGCAAACTTGGCTAACGGCATATTAAACTCCGCAAAGTCCACGAGAAGAAGTACGTCAGGACGTTCCTCACGGATACGCCGTTTCAGATAAGCCTGTTTACGAAGGAAGGTCGGTAGGACAGTGATCACATCGGCAAACCCCATGACAGCGGAATCTCGGATGTGTAGGTCAAGCGATACGGATGCCTTTTCCATCGAGTCGCCACCCATGCCGAAGAGCGTTATATCAGGACAAAGTGCCGTTAGTCGGCGTGCGACATGAGAAGCATGTAAGTCACCGGAGGGTTCCCCAGCAACAATCATAATTTGCGGCACCATAGTCTCCAAATAGTTATCATGCCTCACAACGAGAGTAATTACGCACTTGTGGTAGTCACAAGGTTTGTACTCGCCACAAGGAGTCTCTTAACTGACACCTGACAACTGATAACTGACAACTATTAAGGCATCATCCCCGGGACCTTCAATCCATCCGTCTCTTTGAAGCCAAACATCAGATTGAGGTTCTGCACAACAGCACCCGCTGCACCTTTACCGAGGTTATCAATTGCTGCCATCGCGACAATACGACGTGTTCGCGTATCCACTTCAAGCCCAACATCGCAATAGTTAGTGCCGAGGACTGCCTTCGTTTGCGGGTAGGTCCCGGTCGGAAGCACCCGAACGAACGGCTCATTCTCGTAGAACGCTGTGTACATATCAAGGGCTTCCGCTGTGGATATATCTTCTGTGAGGCGCATGTAGACGGTGCTAAGGATACCTCGCGTCATCGGGACGAGGTGGGGTGTGAACGTCACGCGAACCGGTTCAGATGCGACTGCGCTCAATTCCTGTTCAATCTCTGGTGTATGCCGATGGACGCCAATACCATAGGCGACAAAATTGGACTCTCGATTCGCGTAATGCGTGTTTTCGCTCGGTTTCGGACCCGCACCCGATATACCTGACTTCGAGTCAACAATAATGGAGTCTAATTCCACAGCACTATGTTTCACGAACGGCATCGCCGCAAGTATAGCACTTGTTGGATAACATCCTGGGTTCGCAACCAGTTGGGCGGTGCGAATACAATCGCGATAGCGTTCTGGCAGCCCGTACACGGATTTGGACATGAGCGATGTGCTTGTATGTTCCACGTGATACCACGCTTCGTAGGTTTCGGCATCCTCAAGTCGATAATCTGCGCTGAAATCCACGACCCGTAAACCTTGTGCCAAAATTGGCGGCACGAAGGACATTGCCACTTTATGTGGAACGGCAAGGACAACAACATCCACTTTCTCTTTAAGGGAATCAAGATCTAAGGCTTCAAATTTGGATGATAGAAAGCCCCGGAGATTCGGGAGGACACTGTCAATACATTGCCCGGCGTAGGTTTCAGACGTACAGAGTGCTACCTGAAGTCCACCGGGATGGTTGACAAGGAAGCGCAGCAACTCACTGCCGCTATACCCTGAGGCACCAACAATTCCGATCTTTATCATTTACATTTCACCATGTGTTTTTTAT
>CAZGAW010000096.1:16610-20796 GCA_964523645.1 uncultured bacterium
TGAGGCACCAACAATTCCGATCTTTATCATTTACATTTCACCATGTGTTTTTTATAAGGGTGTTATATTATATGTAAGTGGAATTTTAACACATTTTGAGCGAAATGTCAAATTATTGTAGAGGCACACCCAGAGCCGTTCAGCTCTTCTGTAGGAGGGAATTCCGATTCCCGACTTAATGGCTGTCAGTGATCGGTTATCAGTCGTCGGTTAAGAGATTTCCTGTAACAATCGTCCCCAGTTTGGAATATTCTAAGAGAGGGCGGATTTTTTACGGATACCCTCTTTACCGACGGTTTCCGAGAGTGGAGCGGTAGCGGAACGCCCCGATGGTTTCCGACAGCCATTCCCCGATAGGAGGGAATTCCGATTCCCGACCCTCTTTACTGACTGCTGATTGCTGACCGCTGATAGCCATTCCTCTGACTGCCGACTGCTGATAACCAATCACAAGAAATAAATTGACAGACCACCGTATACACGCTAAAATATAGCGGACTTCGGCCTATAAATTGTACCGAAGCATGAAAAGGAGCAGACTACTATGAAATTAGCACGATATGAATTAAATGGAACAATTAGTTACGGGGTCGTCACAGGAGAAAATCTGAATGTCCTTTCAGGATGCCCGTTCGGTGAACACAGCGAAACAGGGGAGACCGTCGCAGTGGCGGATGTCAAGCTCCTCGCGCCGACAACACCGTCAAAGGTTTTGGCTGTTGGCTTGAACTATCGGAGTCACTTAGACGGGGCTCCAGAACCAGCCAATCCTGAAATTTTCATCAAGACCCCTTCCTGTATCAATGACCCAGAGGGCAATATTGAACTACCCGATGGCGATGATGAAATCCATGCTGAAGGTGAACTCGTCGTCATAATGAAGGAACAGACGCGGAAAGCCACACCCGAAGAAGCAGCTGCCAACATTTTGGGTGTAACGTGTGGCAACGATGTCAGCGCACGTACATGGCAGAGCAACGACATGCAGTGGTGGCGCGCTAAGGCATCCGACACCTTTGGTCCCATAGGTCCCATCATCGCGACTGATGTTGACTACACCGATGCGCAATTGGAAACCCGCATCAACGGTGAAGTTGTTCAGAAACAGACCACTGCCGATCTTATTTTTCCCGTGACAACGGTTATCAGCTTCATCTCACAAGCAATAACCCTGGAACCGGGGGATGCGATCTTTACCGGCACACCCGGCACAACCTCGGCTTTGAAAGCTGGTGATGTCGTTGAAATTGAGATTGAAGGCATCGGTATCCTGAGAAATCCCGTTGTAGGGTAATACTTCCTGCGTAGACGCACCTTCCAATCGATTGCTGGCGAGGTTTCTAACCTCGCCTGTTCCAATAAGGAGAAGAAAATGCGTTTGAGATATCCATCTTTTTTTTCATGTAGCCAAGTTTCTAAAACAGTAAAACTTGCGCTTAAAATTATCGTACCTTTGCTGTATCTCAGTATAGCAATCCAAGCACCAGCAGTCTTGCTGTTTCATGACGATTTTGAGAAGGATAACGTCGGGAGTGAACCGAGCAAATGGGAGGTCGGGCACGACGGAAGCACAACCGCGGAAGTCGTCGCAGATCCGAAAAAAGGGGGCAATAAAGTTCTGTTGACTGCTGACAAAGCATCTAACGCTTCACGGCACGATGTCGGTGGCTCCATCTATGTTGTCGGCGACGCAGGTTGGGACGATTACGTCGCTGAATGGGATATGATGTTTCCCGATGACTTCTATATGGGGATTGTCTTCCGCTTCCAAGATGGTGAAAAGTTTTACTTAAGCGACCGACGGCAGGGTGGAAGAGATTACAACTTCTACAAACGCCAAGGCGGTTGGGCACTCGTTCAAGCAGGCGTGGTGGAAAACAAACCCGAAGTCTGGTATCGGGCGCAACTGGTACTTTCCGGTGATGAATTCACCTTCAAGTTGAAAGAGCGGGACGACAAGACACCATTTGACAAGGTGGACCCCGCAACGGAAGGTAAAGACGGAAACTTCAAGACAGGGAAATTCGGCAACTACGGACTTGTCTATCTTGACAACATCTTTATCGGAGACGCTGTTGAGGACTTGGTTTTGCCTGTCGAACCGCAGGATAAGTTAAGCATGATGTGGGGTACGATTAAAGCATCTTATTAATTCTGACAAAGTAGTAGGCACGCGCCGCGTGCCGTAAACAAGCAATGCTAACCGAACCGCAAGGAAATTTAAAAAATGGCAACTTATACTGCCCAGGGTGGCGAAAATATCGTCATCACATCCGAAAAGAAACGTGCGATGCTACGCGAGGCACTCCTCAAATTGGGCGGTGTTCCGAAGAAGATTCTGGTAATCCCGCCGGATATAACACGTCTTCACTCAAACGCCGGTGAACTCACTCAAATTCTCTATGAATTGTGGGAGGCTGCAAACGGCACCACGTTCGATATCCTCCCCGCTATCGGTACGCATGCCCCGATGACCGAACCACAAATTGCCGAGATGTATGGCGATTTACCCAAAGCCACCTACCATGTTCATCACTGGCGAACGGGTTTACACCACTTCGGTGAAGTCCCCTCTGAGTTCGTGCAGGAGGTGTCGGGCGGCAAACTTGATTACAGCATACCTGTCGCCGTCAATCGCCGTCTTGTAGAGGGTAATTACGAACTTATTATCTCCGTGGGACAGGTAATTCCGCATGAGGTTATCGGTATCGCGAACGGGTTCAAAAACATCCTCGTCGGTGCAGGTGGGGTTGAGATGATTAACAAATCGCATTTCCTCGGTGCCGTAGACGGCATGGAACGGTTGATGGGACGAACCGATACCTCTGTCAGAAGGGTGCTGAATTACGCACACGCACACTACCTGAAACAACTCGGCATTGTGTATGTCATGAGCGTCATGGATGCTGATGCCTCTGGAGAACGCGTGATGCGCGGTCTTTACATCGGCGACGATGCACATACCTTTGAGATTGCTGCCGAATTGAGCAGAGCCGTCAATATGACGTTCTTAGACGAACCTTTAGCGAAAGTGGTCGTCTACCTGGATCCGAGGGAGTTCAAAAGCACGTGGCTCGGCAACAAGGCGATCTATCGCACACGGATGGCGATGGCGGACGATGGTGAACTGATTATCATCGCACCCGGCCTTCGTGAGTTTGGTGAGGATGCTGAAATCGATCGACTCATCCGAAAGTACGGCTATCGCGGCACACCCACAACGCTCAAGGCAGTCTCAGAAAACCCAGAGTTGCAGGACAACCTCTCCGCTGCTGCACATCTGATTCACGGCAGTACCGAGGGACGTTTTAAAGTTACCTATGCGACCGAGCATCTCACCCAAGCCGAAATTGAATCCGTTGGCTACCACTGGGCACCTGTGAGCGACGTTCTCACCGAATACAATCCCACAACGCTCGTTGATGGATTTAACAATGGTGGCTTTTTCTACATCAGCGAACCTGGACAGGGCTTATGGGCACTGCGTTCACGGTTTGGGAAATAGATTTGCTAAAGCCCTCCGTTTTATGGTACACTATACAGCAGAAAAACCAAAAGTTTATATTGAAACTACCGTAGTCAGTTACTTGGTCGCACGCCCCAGTAACGATGTAACGGTATTTGATAGACAACGATTAACTCGGCAGCTGTGGGAAGAATACTCCGATGTTTTTGAGTTTGTCACTTCAGATATAGTTTTGGAAGAAGCTGAACGTGGCGATCCAAGAGAAGCCGAGCGTCGGATTATATTGTTAGACGACTTAAGGACATTGCCCCTGTCCTTGGAGGCAGCTGATCTTGCACGTAAGTTGATCGACGAAGGTACCGTGCTATCCCAATTTCTACCCGACGCACAACATATTGCTATTGCCGTGGTCCACAGTATTGAGTATCTCGTTTCTTGGAACTATAAGCATATTGTTAATGAAACCAAGCGGCAGCATATCACTAACGTTTGTCTAACCGCTGGATATCAACCAACAATCCTCTGTACACCCGAGGCATTAATTGAGGAGATACAGATGAAAGAGCAACTTGAACCACAGACAGATCCTATCCTTGAAGAATGCTATCGAATGAAAGCAGAGTTTGCTGCTCAATTCAATTCTATAGAGGAACTCTACGATTACTTGAAGGCAGTAGAGAAAAAGCGCAGAGCTCAAGGTAAAATATATATAGATCCCCC
>CAZGAW010000097.1:0-20454 GCA_964523645.1 uncultured bacterium
TGACCTCTTTACGATTGCAGGTACGCAATCTTCGGTTTCTAATTAGTCTTTACCTCCTGATACTAAAGTTTGGACAATTCGTGTCACGTGCAAGTTGAGTTTCACAGGTTTGTGTTTTTCCCCGTGAGTACGCACTATGGACTGGTAGAAAATTCTCGCACTCCAGCGGAGTGCTATGTCTATAGAAAACGGTATACCTACATTCTCGCACTCCAGCGGAGTGCTATGTGTATCGACCTATTGGAAATTGTCCAAAGTTTCGTCTTGATAGTAAAGTTATCTAAATCACTCTTATGTTATAGTAAAATCCGAAAATAAGTTACATTTTGGAAACCTGTCGGGCTTCACGCCCCTATAGGTGGGAATTCCGATTCCCAACGCTTTTCCTAAGAGGTGTATAAATAATTACGGGCTCTACTATAAATGCACCTTAAACCTCTTGGCGCGTTGTTCGTAATAAAAAGAGTGTCACAAGTAGCAACGGCACGATGACTGCAGCGGAAATGATGATAGGGTACAAGGCACCGATAAGGCACGGAAAAAAGAGGATTGAACCCACCATCGAGCCTTTCAGCGCGAGATAACCATTTTTCTCATTCGGTTGGAGGTAGAGCGAAATACGGGTGCTAACGGTGGCGATGATACCTAAAATTACCCAAACGATGTAAGATTTTTGAAGACCCGATTCCAACCAATACGGTAAAAAGGCAATGACGAAAGCGAGTACGGTGGCAACCGCCGAAAGCAGAAGTGCCGGACGCACACCTATCTGGAGCGGGGTCGTTAAAATTCCGAGTTGTTCATCACGTGAGATGTCTTTGAAGGTGGTAGTGATATGTGTGCCGAGGTCGTAAAGTGTTGTGGCAGCAAAAGCATACCACACCAACCGTGGCACCGTCCCGCTCACTGCTAATGCGCCAAAAACACTCAGCAATCCAATGCCTAAAGGCAGTGTGAGACTTCCTAAGATGCCTTTCGCTTTGAAAATTGCGTTATAGAGATGCGAAATTGCGACTAAGCCCATCACCAGCAAGCCGGTTTTAGTATTGAGCCAGAAGCCGCCGATGACGCATAACCCATAGATGATACTCGCGGGGACAATTGCCTGACGAGGTGTCAACCGCTGTGATGGAAGTGGACGTTCTGGGTTTGTGTGCTGATCGGTTTCGTGATGAAAATAGTCGTTCTTTATCATTCCAGCGAAATAGCCGCAGAGCGCAACTAACACCGCCACCCCGACGCGCCACGTAAAGTGTCCCTCACTTGCAATGAGTGCGCCGGGGAGTGTGGCAACGATAGGAATAGCGAAAAGTGGATAGCGAATGAGTTCGAGATAGGCTTTGAAGCGGTTCATTTCGATTTCCTATTAGAAATTTTCGCGCGGTACACCTGCTTCTGTTACTGGGGAGTTTCTCGGCTCATACGCTTCGTCTACGCCGTAAAACTGATCGCTTTGTGTCCCGATACCGAGTTCAGTGATGTTAGGTCCAACCTGTTTGTTCCCTTGAATAAAATTGTCTCGGAGCCTACCTCCGTCGTAGACTGCCCAACCGACGTTCAGTGTTATGTTGTTGGAAACGATCTCTGGTGAGGCAGTGGAATAGCAGACAATAGCGTTCTCGTAATTGGCACGGAGAATGTTATATTGAATACGGGGGCGGGCATCATCTTCGCATATAATTCCGTAATTGTTAGCCGTGAACTCGTTGTATTCTACATCTGATGACGCGCTACCTCGAAATTGTGAACCTGTGCCATTCCTATTAAATTCGTTGCGTGTAATCGTGGGGCTGGTGTTTTCAGAGAGCACCCCTGTTTTGTTTTCGCTGAGGAGACACCGCTCAATCTGGACGGCATCTGTTCGGCACGCGATGCCGATCGTTGCGTGTTGGATACGACAATACGTGAATCGGCTATTCGGACTTTCGGTTTCGATCTGAATCCCGCCCCAATCGCCTGCTTTTGGCGGATCGGCAGTTAGGTTTTTTTGAGTTTCAGTGCCGATATTTTCTCCGATGCCTGTTGTTCCGTAATCTGTTTCTGTTGCCGTTGGTGTGAAGGGAGCCGCTGCCTCAGGTGCTTGTTGCTGTTCGCGCTGCCTACCTAAGGAACCGAAGACGATCATTCTGTCCGGTGAACCTTCTGCGTAGAGTTCACCGTGTACGATTAACCGACTTGGCGTATCCATCGGTTCAAAACCGACGATGGTTCCTGATCGGATTGTCAATGTGATGCCTTCGGGGACAACAACGGTGTCGGTAATATAGATGCGTCCGTCCCAAACCTCATTCTCTGTCAGCTCACCGGATTTCTCTATAATTTCTGAGATGCCGCCTACGTCGAGATTGAGTGTTTCGCCTTGGCACCCGCAATAGAAAGCAGTTAAAACGCAGATGACGGGAATTAGGAGATGACAGAACGTGAATTTCTGATGTTGCTGTGTAGGGGTTGCTGTTTCCATACCTATAGTTTTAGCATAGATATGGGTTTATGTCAAGTATGAAAAAAAGTTTGACATCAAGCATAAAATTTGCTATAATTGTATAATTAGGATTTGATGTGTCAATACGCAATGTTACAAGTCGGACTTATGCGGTTCGGATAAGCACTTTTTGCTCGTTAAAAAAGCGGAATCAATAACTACATATTTTAGACACCAAGCATAGATCGCAAGCGCAACTCACTCCTACGAAAATAAAAAAAGGACGTAAGAACAATGTTTGAGAGTTTGGGTGATAGGTTACAAAGCACTTTCAAAAAACTCAAAGGACAGGGCAAACTAACAGAGAACAATATCTCTGATACACTGCGGGAGGTACGTCGCGCATTCCTGGAAGCGGACGTTAACTATAAAGTCACCCGTGAGTTTATAGAACGCATTAAAGTGCGTGCCCTCGGTCAAGAAGTGCTCGGGAGCCTTACACCGGAACTGCAAATTGCTCAAATCATTGGCGAAGAACTCACCCAATTGATGGGTGAAAAAGCGGAGAAGATCCAAATCGCATCGGGTGGCCCAACAGTAGTAATGCTTGCTGGGTTGCAAGGTGCGGGTAAAACGACTATAGCAGCGAAGTTAGCCCTTAGGTTCCGTAAAGACGGTCGTAAACCGCTGCTTGTTGCTGCTGATGTGTATCGACCCGCCGCTATTAAGCAGCTTCAGGTTCTCGGCGAACAGACCGAAACGCCCGTGTTTTCAATGGGGACAGAGGTTTCTCCTGTTGACATCGCAGAAGCGTCTGTCAAAGAGGCTTTGGCACAGGGACATAACTGCGTTATTATTGATACGGCTGGGCGTTTGCACATTGATGATACGTTAATGGGTGAACTGCGGCAGATTAAAGAACGGGTTGAACCTACTGAAATCCTGTTGATCGTTGATGCGATGACAGGACAAGATGCCGTGAATGTCGCCGAAAATTTCAACAATGACTTGGAGATTGATGGCGTTATCCTCACGAAAATGGATGGAGATGCCCGGGGTGGTGCCGCGCTCTCTATTCGGCATGTTACACAGAAACCGATTAAGTTCATAGGGGTCGGTGAAAAAATTGAAGCAGCGGCATTGGAAGAATTCCATCCGGAGCGGATGTCTTCACGTATCCTCGGACAGGGCGATTTCCAAACACTGCTTGAAAAAGCGGAAGAGGTTTTCACCGAAGATCAAGCAAAAGAACTCGAACGTAAACTTACAGAGCAAAAAGGGTTAGACTTTGATGATTTTCTCACGCAACTCGAACAGCTTAAGAATATGGGACCCTTGGATCAATTGATGGATCTGATGCCCTTTAAGAATCAGTTGCCAGTTCAAAATCTTACACCCGATGAAAGCCATTTGCGAACGGCGAAAGCGATCATCCACTCAATGACGCTTGAGGAACGCAAGAATCCTCGATTGTTGAATAGGAGTCGAAAACTTCGCATTTCCAAAGGGAGTGGAACAACAGTAAATCAGATAAACATGCTGGTTTCGCAGCTTCAGATGATGAACCGTATGTTAAACCAGCAGACGGCAATGGCAATGCCGCAGATGGGGCGGAAGATGGGTTCGCTACCGGGTTTGAAACAGAAAACAGCGAGGAAGCCCCGAAAACGGAAACGCCGTAAATCACGATAAGGTAGCTAAAAAAGCAGTCAGCGGCCAGATTTCAGCAAGAGGGTTTTCTTAATTAAACAAAACCTCTTTACTGACAGCTGAAAGGGTCTTCGGAGAAAACCCGACCTGATGGTTGATGGTTTCCAATTCCCTGACTGCTGATCGCCAATAACCAAGGAGGTATTTTTTGGCAGTTAGAATTAGATTACAACGACACGGTAGAAAAAAACGTCCTTTCTATCGCCTTGTCGCGGCTGATGCACGTGCCCAAAGGGATGGCGTGTTTTTAGAGCGACTCGGTCATTACAATCCTATGACGGACCCAGCAGATGTTTTCATTGATGAAGAGAAAGCTTTGAAGTGGTTGAGGCGTGGCGCACAACCCTCTGATACCGCAAAGCGTCTACTCACCCAAAACGGGATTTTGATGAAATTTGAGTACGAAAAATTAGGGAAACCGATGCCGACGGATGAAGTCGTCGAGGAAGTCGTAGAAACAGACGATCCGGAACCTACCGAAACCCAAGAGACACCATCTGAAGCGGACGCTTCGCCCACTGAAACAAGTGCCGATGAAGAAGAAACACCGGAGGCTGCTGCGGAAAAAGAATAGCACTCGCTTCAACAGGTACTGGGAACACAGGCGGTAGGATAACAGTCAGCGGTCAACAAACGGGTGTAATTTTACCAGAAAACCTCTTTACTGACAGCCGAAGACTGACAACCGATAGCCATTCTTCTGAAATCTGAAAGTCAACTATGTTTAAAGATTTGATTGAATACATCGTAAAATCTCTCGTCGATTATCCCGACCAAGTGGTGGTTCGTGAAGTAACTGGCGAAACGGTCGTTATTATTGAGTTGACTGTCACAGAGGAAGATCTCGGGAAGATCATCGGTAGATATGGACGGACGCTGAAAGCCATAAGAAGTGTGCTCTATACCGCAGGGTTACAAGCCAATAAAAAGGTGATCCTCGAACTGATTGAACACTCGCGACCAGACGCACCGATTGAAGAATAGCAGTTAGCAAAATAGCCATCAGCAGTCAGCCAAGAGAAGAAACGTCGTCAGTATCTTTACTGACGGCTGAAAGCCGACAGCCGATAGCGAATAAAAATGAGAATTGATGTTCTTGCCCTGTTTCCAGAGATACTCGCGCCAGCATTGAAGACAGGTATCCTCAAACGCGTTCAGGACACTGATAAACTTACCGTTAATCTCCATAACCTACGAGATTGGACGACCGACAAACATAAGTCGGTTGATGATTATCCTTATGGCGGTGGCGCGGGGATGATCCTTAAACCGGAACCTATTTTCGCGGCAATCGCAGCGTTGAATCCAGAGGCTAACGCACACATTATCTATTTAACACCGCAAGGGATACCTATGACACAAGGGGTTGTGGAATCACTCTCCTTGGAAGCGCATCTCATTCTTCTGTGTGGACGTTACAAAGGTGTTGATGAACGGGTGCGAGAGCAGTTGGTGACAACTGAGGTCTCTATTGGCGACTATGTATTGAGCGGCGGGGAAATTGCTGCGCTTGTTTTGGTTGATGCTATTGGACGGGTCCTTCCGGGTGCCCTCGGCGATTATGAATCAGCACACGTTGATTCGTTCAGTCATGAGTTGTTGGACCATCCGCATTATACGCGACCTGCCGAATTTGCTGGAGTGAGTGTGCCAGAGGTGCTTTTGAGTGGACACCATGAGAATATTGAAAAATGGCGGTATATGGAGGCACTCAAACGTACCGCAAAATGCCGTCCCGATCTACTTCAGAAACTGGAACTGAGCGAAGAGGATATCGAAATTCTCAGAGCCGCAGGATTGGTGGAGTAAACCAGAGAATTGTTATTAAATTTGTAAGGACCTGTAAGTCTATATTAAAAATATATATCAGGACTTATACTACATAAGGAGAAATGAGAGATGAATTTAATCGAATCTGTTGAAAATCAATATATGAAAAGTGATATACCTGAGTTTGGTCCTGGGGATATTATTAAGGTGAACACCCGTATCCGTGAAGGTCAAAAGGAACGCATTCAGGCATACGAAGGGACCGTAATTCGTCGCGCCCATGGTGGATTAAAAGAGACATTTACGGTTCGGCGTGTCGCGTTCGGCGCTGGAAGCGAGAGGACCTTTCCGCTCCATTCACCGAATATTGAGAGTATTCAGGTCGTTCGATACGGTGCTGTTCGCCGCGCGAAGTTGTACTACTTGCGCGAGCGTACGGGAAGATCAGCCCGTGTCAAAGAACGCAGAAGATAGCCTGATGGAGATGAATGTTTTTGAGCTCGCTTGCCAACGAAGCGGCTACAAACGGATGGCTGGCATTGACGAGGCAGGTCGAGGTGCCTTGGCGGGTCCCGTCATTGCTGCCGCAGTCATTTTACCGACTGATTGCAACATTAAGGGGCTGAACGATTCAAAGCAATTGTCTCCGAAGCAACGTGCCCACCTGTTTGACGAAATCCACGATGTCGCTGTATCCATCGGTATCGGTTCTGTTGACCATCGGGGTATTGACCGTTTGAATATCCTTGAGGCAACGCTGTTGGCGATGCAGGAAGCGGTTGAAAAGCTGACACCATCCCCTGATTACCTGCTCGTTGATGGTGTAAATTTGCCCAAAATAGATATTGTGGGTGAGGCAATTCCGAAGGGTGATAGCCGAAGTTACTCTATTGCAGCCGCCTCTATTATTGCCAAAATCACTCGAGACCGACACATGGTTGCGTTGGATCATACCTATCCGAACTATGGATTCTCACGCCATAAGGGGTATCCCACATCCCAGCATCGACAGGCAATTGCCGAGTTTGGTGCCTCTGAAATCCATCGCCATACCTTTAAACTCCTGCCAGATGATTAAACCGGCTTGCCGGACTCCCATATAGCCCCTGATTTTCAATTCAGGATATAAGACTTTCCGCGTTTACCATAAACCCACGTTTTCTACAACGGAAATGTGATCCGCCGTCCCTCTTGTGCGGAACGATATGCGCCCAAAACCATCTCTACTGAAACCCGTCCATCTTCTACCGTAACATCAGGTTCAGTATCGTTCTTCAGACAATCAATAAACGGACGCG
Source organism: uncultured bacterium (assembly GCA_964523645.1). Classification (GTDB taxonomy): domain Bacteria; phylum Poribacteria; class WGA-4E; order WGA-4E; family WGA-3G; genus WGA-3G. The sequence goes on from CAZGAW010000097.1 coordinate 7,201, forward strand.
GTACGCCGCCAATTCGCTCTCCGTGACCATCGGGAATCGGGATACCGAGGTCCTTCCATGAGGGTTCATCGCGCGTATACAACTTAAGCGCAATCGCATCTGCGGGACGCGAGATGTTGCACGATGGTGCATCGCCGTAGTTCTGGATGACCACGCCTTCATCGCCATAGATTTCAGTCGTATTCTCACCGGCGAGGGTCACAGACGTATTCAGTAGAATTGCCATCTCGCCACCCGAGAACCGATAGACAGCCAACCCTGTGTCATCAGGTGCGACATCCGTCAAAATGTTATCAATTTCGGCGATAACGCTCGTCGGTTTGCCGAGCATCCAGTGGATAAAATCGGTTGCGTGTGAGGCATCGTCCATGAACATCCCCATGTTCTTCTCTGGATCGATGTGCCAACGACTGGGTCCTGTCACAAAGGCTTCGCTAAACAGGGCGTTGATACAGTGTCGACGGCGCAGGACTCCGATTTTTCCCAGAACACCGCTATCAATGATTTCCTTCATTGCAATGTTCGCTGGATCGCGCCGCATCTGGTAGCCCATCATGAATTTCACACCCGTTTTCTCAACGACCTCTGCAATGCGATCACAATCTGCTAATGTGAGTGCCATCGGCTTTTGGCAGAGAATATGTTTGCCTTCCGACGCTGCCGCCGTCACCATCTCGGCGTGCCGATTCGTCTCACACGTCACGATAACAGCGTGAATTTCGGGATTGTTGATAACATCTTCGAGATGTGGGGAGAAGTTCATACCGTATTGCGTCGCTGCGGCTTCGCCACGTTCAACGTTATCGTCCCAGCATGCGACGAGTTCAACATCGTCAAACCCCTGTATCTGGTTGCAGTATGCGTTGGCGTGCCCGTGTGCAAAACTTATTATGCCGATACCAATTTTTGTTTTCATATATTAACTTATCCAATCTGCAAGTGTCTGTTGTGAATCTATTTCTGGGTTAAAAATTTGCAATCCCTCAGTCTGAGCGGCTCTGAGAAGGCGTTGATCTGAAGCAACGAGTACCAACCTATCGTCTGTGCTGCGGAGTTCAGCTGCAATGTTCAATGCAGACCGCAAGACCATAGCATCAACACTATTAAGCGAATGGATTTCAATCAAATTCATTGAGTCCCACACAAGCGAATCTGGAACCGAAATCGTTTTGAAATCTGATTGACTATTGATTACTTCACGCCTTAAGTGGGTAACAGCCCTTTCAAACTGACGATCAGTGATACGGCCGTCGTTTCGTTTGCGAACACAGATCCAAAAGACTTCCATCGCGCCAATTGTCAAGCACGATAAACGCGCCAGAGGCACATTGGGAAAAAGAAAGAGTATTTTATCACTACCAGATTCGCGGGTATATCTTTTAACAAGAGCACTCGCATCGAAATAGAAATAGTACAAGATCACTTCTCCCGCTCTGCGATAATTGCGCGACTAAACTCGTTATCCTCAGCACGAATACCGTGTTGTCTCATACTTTCATGAAGTTCCTCAATAGAACCAGGATCAAAATCAGGCGGAATTCCCATTTCTTCAAATATTCTGTCTAAGGCTTCCTTGGCAAGATGTGCATCTTGCTTATTATTTTTTAGTGCCTCAGCTCCCCTCATCTTTGCTCTTGCCTCGGGCCCCATTGGCACATCCGGCACCAGTTTTTCAACAAGCGAAGAGAGTTTCTGATTCATCTCTGCGACGGTTTTCTCTAATCTATCTAAACGTTGGGCAATGGTTTCGAGTGTGTCTTTTTCCATTGTAAAACCTCCATTATCTTTCCCGAAACGGCACAAACTCACAGTATATGCTACAACACATCTACTTTTCTAATGTTCGTTTTTATCTTTACATCAAACTCATATTATTAAGATACCATATAAATCAGCGAATGTCACGTCAACATACCCTAAAGGGTGTGTAACTATTTGGTCAAAAGTTGTAGATATCGCCTCGCCGTAGGAATCAAGTGTATGGGTCATGCGTTTTGTCTCCGATGCATTTCGATGTTGACGGAGCGAATACCCGCTACCGTTTCGTTAATCTGAGTGTTCGTCCGGTCGCGAAACCCGCACTTGCGTGCGTTGTTCTTAATATAAGCACCACATAGATGGTATCCGACGCATTGCGGGACATTCCACAGCGCGTCCATCACCTGACGATAATGTTCTGCGTCGTGCAAGCGGTCTGCCGTCGGGGGCCAGCGAGAGTCGTCGTGGGCACGTATATGCCCCGCCGCATCTGCCAGCAGCACCGGTCGGTCTGCGAAGTTCGCCCAATGCTGCATCTTCGTGGCGATATTCTCCACTGTCCCAAAACATTGAAAACTGAGCACATCGACGTAGGGAAGTGCCGCACGGACAACCTCCTCGGGTAGTACCGCGTTTGCCTCCCATCGGTCTCCGAGGATCAGGTGGTTTGGGTCGTAACGGCGGATAGCGTCATGGATGACCTTATAATAGCGTTCGGCAATCGCCGAGAGTTCGCGACGTCCTGCCTCCGATGTGAGCAGGTCTGGATCGACTAACGCCCCACGCCACTTTGTGTCAGGCGAGGTGTGCACCCACTGCGGACAATCGCAGTAGAAGTAGCCGATAAGTTTGGGATCGTCACGCAAGCGTACGCACTCATCGCGGGCGACGTAGTCGCACCACGCCTCGAAGTCGGAACGCATCAGGTCGGGCATACGCACCTCAACCTGCCACTGATGTGCCTCGGTGAAAGGTAGGAGGTGGCAGTAAGGCATGCCTGCCCATTGGTATTCCTCATAGGTGAAGGGTCGCGAATGGCGGTGATAGCCTTCGGTGATAATTACGACTTCCTGGGTCCATCCAATCGTGTTAAAGCCCCAGTCCCGAAGATCCTCGGCGACCGCGCGTAGCCACTGTTCCTGACTGTTACCGAACTCGCGGTCCCACACGCCGTTCGACTCTGCATATCGCAACGCAGCCGAGTCGATATGGTTCATCCCGATGGACCAGAACGGTGCGCTGTCGGGTGTGATGAACCACCAACGCCCCTTACGCTTCTCAATCGTGTAAAAACTTGCCATATCACTTCTCCAAAACGATCCGAACTTCTGCATCCACGTCGTGTCCATTAAAATTCACTTCCGCAGAAATTGGACCGAGAGACTCTAAAGGAAAGAGGTTTTCTGTAATACGCCGCGTTAGGGCTGCATCCAATTTCTGCCCGGATAGTGAAACGAGCGTCGTTACGATTGGAAGAAATCGTTTTAATTCCGGCAGAAATAAATTGGGTTGAACAAACGCCTGAGTCCCCTTCGCATCTGCAGCGAATGTTAGGTCGTCTAAAACAGGTGCGTTACCTGTAGTCGTATCAATCACGGATTTCAACCCATCCAATGTTGTACTCAAAACGAAATGGTCGCCAACAATTGCATATCCGCCTGTAACTGCCAATAAAAAATTGAGACGGAGTTGCACAGGTTGCAGTGTGATACCCTTGTAATCCTGTGGCTTAAGGTATTCGAGCGGTTTGCCTGTTAGAGAGGGCTTTCCGTCCTTGACGATTCCCAAAATAGCGTTTAGGACATCAGGTGCCTTGGCATGCGCGAGCAAAATCAATGAAGGCACTACCGAGACTTCACCGGGTTCAGAGGCGACTAACAGCAGCGTCACGTCGGCACCCAAAACCTCGGAGAGATCTATATCACCAAAGAATGACGACATCTGATTCTGGACTGGGAACGTAGTGACAAACGCCGTGCGTTCTGGGAAAGCGAGGAACGGCTTCGAGTCCTCTGTGATTGGGGGATTCGGACCCCCGGTGTCCACACTTCTTCGGAACCGATGTCTTGAAACAATCACCCCGTCTTCATATCGACTGCTGAAGGTCCAAGAATCTGCGTCCCCAAACAGCCCCAAAATTTGTTTAACAAGTGTATGTGAATTCATATCCTCCAATAACGGCAGAAGCTGCTGCATATCTGCATGCCCTGTGCTCTTGTCCTGACGATAGGCGTCCTGTATATCTACCGTCATTGGATGCTCGGCAAGAAATCCCTGTTTCTTTGATGCAGTTTCTGTGCCAGAAAGCCCCAAATAAATGTCAAGTGTCTCCACCAACAACAGCGGATCGAGGGTTAAGATGCCGATTCTTCCGATAAAGGCATAACTAAAATCGCGTGGATACCCTATAATAGTATTAATTGTGAATTCGCCGTAATCGGCTTGAATACGCTCGTATTTGGGGTTGATTGCATCCGCCGCCGTCAGTGCTTCAATGCTCAGTTTTTCTTGCGCGCCGACTGCGGAGATAAGCAGAAATGTGAGTTTTCCCTCGCGTTGGTAAAGTGCGAGTATGGCTTCCTCCCCAAAATAGCCGGTGATCGTCTTAAAGTCGAGGTTGGCACCCATTTCGTATTCCCAAAGCTGCTTCTGATAGACAATCTCCTTCCACCATCGTTGCTCTCTAATCTCGGCAAGAAGTGGCATTTTAGCCGTTTGCTTTCCCAACTCGCTGCGATTGAAAGTATCCACTAAGCCTTTCAATTCCTTGAGTGTCAAATAGCAGATTGGAGATTTCGGAAGTAGCGTGATAAGATGCTGTTCGGGTTCCCACAACGCGGTCCGGTGATAGATAATGGATAGCAAAATGATGACCCCAATAAGAAGGATTAGGCTGATAAGAATAATTTTTTTCCGGTTGCTCAGATGCATCGGTTTTTGAGACCTTTGTCGCGAGTGATTCTATTGTGATGATTTGATTATATCATATCTTATTTTCGTAGACTATCGAATTAATGAAAGCGTTGATGATTTTCCAGTGCATCAAGTCCTGCTGAAATGATCAGATATTTCTTTGGGTTTCGCTATATCTATTTGCAAACAAGGTTTTAAGCGTAAACATTCCCCCTATAAACTGTCGAGTTCTGAGTCTTCACCGCTCTACCCAACCTACAAGAACAGTTTTCGGTTATCCATTATAAGGGATTTCGACGACATCGGCGTTCTCTTTAACTGACGGAAACTAACCGCTGATGGCTGACGGCTAATATTCGTATTTTTGCTTGGGTGTTTCCCATAGGAATCGGAGTTTCCTACTACAGAAGAACCGAATGCCCCTGCATCAACGGCAAAAGAGTTGCCTGAATAGAAAAAATAAGGTAAAATATTAAAGTTACTTTTTGAAAGAGGGTGAACAAAGTTCCGACCAAAGATCTCAAAATTCGGCCATTCACTATTTTCCTGATTTGCGTGTTAGTCCCTGCCAACTGTTGGTGGGTGTCCGCCTCCATTATGCGTGGCGGTGGAAGCCCAACGCAGGTCTCGCTTTTCTACAACGCCGTTATCACTATTTTAATCCTACTCGGCATCGGGATCCTTTTGCGTAGGTTGCATCACGCGCTTGTGCTTAACCGCGCCGAATTGCTCGTCATCTACACCTGTATTTCAGTAGGAGCGGGGCTTGCAGGTGTCGATCGATTCCTTGTGCTCATGCCGATTATCGGGCACGCGCACTGGTTTGCAACGCCAGAAAACGATTGGGTGAACCTTTTCCACCTACATATCCCCCAATGGTTAGCCGTCAGCAATAGACGCGCCCTTGAAGCGTATTATAGCGGGTTTGCAAGTATTTACGAACCGCGCTATTTAACGGCATGGCTATCCCCTATCCTTTGGTGGACTCTCTTTATTGTCGCTATTCATCTCGTGATGCTCTGCCTGAGTCTCATCTTTCGGAAGCAGTGGGTCGAGTCGGAACGGCTCAGCTATCCCATCATTCAACTACCCTTCGAGATGACGACACGCAGCCGCGCCTTCTTCCGCTCGCCGTGGATGTGGCTCGGACTTTCGATCGGTGTCACCATTGACATTATCAACGGGTTAAACTTCCTGTTTCCTGTCGTTCCAAGCCTCGGTGGAAAATTGTATGACCTACGTCAGATTTTCACAGAACGTCCGTGGAACGGCATCGGTTGGAGTCCTCTGGGTGTCTTTCCATTCGGGGTGGGACTGTCGTTCTTTATACCGCTGGATCTCTCCTTCTCCTGCTGGGCATTCTGGTTAATCTGGCGAGCGGAACGTTTGTTAGGTGTCATTGCGGGGTGGCGCGGACTCCCCCGGTTTCCTTACGAAGCGGAACAATCCCACGGTGCCTATTTAGGACTTTGTGTCGTGGCGATCTGGATGAGCCGCCGCTATTTGAAGGGGGTTGCACGCCAACTCCTTTCTCCAAAATCAGACGAACCGATATCATATCGCCTGATTGTTCTCGGACTTTTCGCTGGCGCAGTGTTCATTGTCGGGTTCTGCCTGAAGATGGGCATGAGTTTTTGGATAATCATCGTCTACTTCGCCATCTGGTTCGCCATTGCTATGGCAATCACACGTTTGCGGGCGGAACTCGGTTCGCCTGTGCACGACTTACACTTTATTGGACCTGATGAAATGCTGCCACGATTGTTAGGCATCCGTCGGCTCGGCGCAGTGAACTTAACAGGATTTGCGTATCTCTATTGCCTGAACCGCGCCCATCGTTCGCACGCCATGCCGCATCAACTTGAAGGTTTTAAATTGGCTGAGGGTGCTAATATCCCACTGCGCAGGTTTGCTGTTCTCATGATGTTGGCTTCTGCGTTGGGCGCGCTCGGTTCGTTCTGGGCATATCTGTCCATGTATTACTCGGAAGGCGGTTCCGCAGGATTCGGACGAGAATCCTTTAACCGGTTGGAAACATGGCTCACCTACACCGCACCACCGGATGTGCCTGCGATCGGTTTCGCCTCGTTCGGATTCATCCTAACGCTACTGCTCGCCGCAATGCGGATGCGATTTATCTGGTGGAACCTACACCCTGTGGGTTATGCGATCTCTGGGAGTTGGGCGATTAACCCGATGATCGGTTCAATCTTTGTTGGATGGCTGCTGAAGTGGCTCGTTCTGAAATATGGGGGACTCCACTTGCATCGGAAAGCGGTTCCGTTTTTCCTCGGCATTGTGCTCGGTGAGTTCGTGATCGGTTCGTTCTGGAGTCTTCTCGCTGTTATCATTGATAAACCGATGTATCGGTTCTTATTTTAGCAGCGATCAGCAGCCAGCAAAGAAGGCGTGAAAGTCTTGGGAAGTTGTAAAGTGTACGAAAGTTTCAAAGCTATAAAATTGTCGGAAGCAATGAAACCCTTTTGCCACTTCCTATGCTTTCTAATTTCTCAACTTGCAAACTGCCTACTGATTGCCGACGGTTGATGGCTGACAACTGACAACCATTCCTCAAAAAGGCGTTGCTATTTTTGCTGCTTATGGTATAATATTAAAAACGTAATGCTTTGGAAGAAAACAAGTGGAATTACAGCAGAAAGCGGAAATTATATCAGAAACACTGGAAGGTCTACTCGGTGTACCAAATCGTGACGGTGGTGGCGATGTTTTAGAATGCCTTATCCTAACGATCCTGTCGCAAAATACAACAGACGTTAATCGTGATAAAGGATACACCGAGTTGAAAGAACGTTATCCAACATGGGAAGAAGCCTTAGATGCAGATGTCAAGGCGATAGAGGCAGCAATAAGGCTTGCTGGATTGGGCAACCAGAAAAGTCATACCATTAAAAACTTCCTCACCTGGCTGAAAACTGAGCACGATGAACTCTCATTGGAATTCCTCCACGATATGGATACCGAGCAAGCCTTAGAACTCTTATGTCAACACAAAGGGATTGGTATCAAAACCGCCTCTGTTACACTCTCCTTCGCGTGTGGCAGGGAGGTATTTCCTGTTGACACACACATTCTGCGGATTTCCAAACGTCTCGGCCTGATTCCGCTGAATTGCAGTGCAGAGAAGGCGCATCAACTTTTACCACCGATTGTACCGGAGGGAAAAGCGTATCCATTCCACATGAACCTAATTTACTTCGGCAGACAAATTTGTAACGCTCGAAAACCACTATGTGAACGGTGTCCATTGACGCAGCACTGCCTATATTTTAGAGAGAACCAACAAGTTTAGGCAACACTTCCGTGTATCGGAGGGAGAACATGTTTAACTGGAGAAATTTGTCGTGGAAACACCTATTTGTAGCACTGTTGCTACTCCACATTCTCCCGCTCTGGATCTTTGCCTACTTTCCTTCGCAAGATGGGGCAAGCCATGTTTACAACGGCTTAGTGCTGAAGGAATTTGGGAAACATGAAAACTATAAAATGCGGGATGCGTGGGAGTTGAATATTACTGTTTTCCCGAACTGGATGTCTCACATCTTATTGGCAGCGTTTCTCTACGTGTTTCCACCCGTCATTGCGGAGAAGGTCTTCCTCACAATCGCGATCGGTATGGTACCCTTCGCTTTTTTTTATTTCCTCAACGCTGTCCACAGGGGTCAGAAGGGACAATATGTATACGCTTGGCTTGGGTTCCCTTTCGCCTTAAATTACCTTCTCTACATGGGGTTTTACAACTTCCAATTGAGCATCTCGTTTTTCTTTTTTAGTTTCGGATTCTGGTGGAAACACAAAGACGACATGCAAGTAAAATATCTGGTTTGGCTCTATGTATTGCTACTGCTGACGTATCTGTCGCATATCGCCTCTTATGGACTCGTTGTGTTGGGCATCTCTGTGGCAGGCGGATGTTTATCGGGAGTACCCGCGATAGCGGCGGCATGGCAAGCCCGTCGTGAAGGTGTCGTTGCGCTGTTACGCAAGTTTGTCGTGAGTCTCAAGCCGCTTTTCCGCTTCGTCCTCTACATGGTGCCGATATACTTCGTATTGATTGAGTACTACCTACAGAGTCTGAAACGGCATCCACAGGGCAACCATCGCGGTATGGAATGGATTTGGGACTACTTTTTAGGCGTGAAATCAATCGTCTATTTCACTGACTGGCACGTTCCAGTGAACTACTCTCTCCTTGCAGTGTTAGGCATGGCAATTGTCATCTCCGTCGGCTACCGAATTCGTCGCAAGGAGTGGATAAAACAGACCGATGTCTTCCTAATTATTCCGCTCCTGTTCACCTACATGTTCATTCGGGCACCGTGGAGTTACGGACCCGGAGGCTGGATTAACGATCGGATTCATCTCTATATCCTTCTGATGTTGGCAGCGTGGTTAATCCCGAATATGGGCAAACTGCCTCGCTACGTTCTTACGGCTTATCTGATCGTTTTCAGTTTACTCCACTGCGGCAGGACTGCCTACGACCATGGACGTATTGCGCCAGAGATTGCCGAACTTGTTTCGGGGACACATCTGATAGAACCGCATACAAACTTTAGACACCGTAGCTCAGGTTGGCACAAATCGGAAGCGACGTTTGCACATTACGACAAAGGCGCGGATAAATGGATCCATAAGAACGAAGTAAAATACGTCACACCCTTTGTCCACTCCACCGCCTTTTACGGTGTGTACGCGAAGGACGTGGGACATCTCGAAAATTACGAGGCAGCCTATTACTACTTCCCCGTAAATCGTAAAAATGCCAACGCTACGATAGAGTACTTCATCGCGTGGTATCCACCCGATACGGAGGCGTTCCGTCGGGAAACCGCCAACTATGAAATAATTCACGAAACGAAAAATCTTCAAATCTACAGAAAAAAGCGCGCAGCGGGGCCGATGCTCGATTTATGGCAGCAGACAGAAACTGGAAACCTTGTCATCCGTTTTGACATGCAACCCGACGGCGGCGAAACCGCACCGAATCACCACGCCATTGGTCCCAACACAGTATACGCAAGTGGTAAATTCGGATGGGATACACGCTCGCCACATGAAGGCTATCGAGGCAATAGACAGAAAACAGCACTCGACAGCAGGACAACAGCACTCGCGCAGGACGGTGTTTGGGGGCAGGAAGATGCTGCATTCAAAATTGACTTACCCAATGGCACCTATCGCGTAACCAATACCTTTACTGAAAGAGAAGATGCACTGCATACGCTCAACCTATTCGCCAACGACACACAAATTCTTAAGGACTTTACAATATCAGACACCGACGAAGTCCTTCAACATACGTATACGATCGAAGTCACGGAAGGTTATCTCACCCAAGTTATTTTTACACCGAAAACACGGGTAAAGACTGACGCTGAATGGAACAACAAAAATCATTTTTGGATTTGGAACGGCTGCACAGTCGAACAGATACAAGCAAAATAACGTACAATTTATGTAATCCCCATATTGCTGACGAGGTTTGTAACCTCGTCAACGGAAAAAGGAGAATTGATTGAATGATTAAACCACATGGAGCCGAAACCTTAAAACCGCTTTACGTTTCGGATGATGCCCAACGCGCCGAACTCACAAAAGAAGCAGAGGGACTTCCGTCTGTGCTGCTCTCTTCAGGTGCCGCGGCATCAGCCGTTATGCTGGCGTCAGGGTATTTTACACCACTCACGGGCTACATGAACATCGCCGAAGCGACAAGCGTCGCCGCAGATATGAAACTGTCAAGCGGACTTTTCTGGCCCGTCCCCGTGATGAATATTGTTCCATCGGAACAACTCACGGATGCAGTGAAAAACGCCGATAGAATTGCCCTACGCGACCCGAACGTTGAAGGCAATCCGCCGCTCGCTGTTATGAAGGTTTCGGCAATCGAGACACTCTCAGCAAAACAGAAGCAACTCCTCATCGAAAAGACCTTCGGAACAACCGATCCTGAACACCCAGGTGTTCCGACTTTCGCAGACGTTGGAGACAACGTTCTCTCCGGTCCGATCGAAGTCTTGAACTATTCCTACTTCCGCGAGGACTTCCCGGACACCTTCCGTACAGCCGTCGAGATTCGTGAAGACATCGCGGCGCGCGGATGGAACACCGTGGTTGCTTTCCAGACACGGAATCCGATGCACCGTGCCCATGAGGGACTCTGCAAAATCGCACAAGAGGCAGTCAATGCCGATGGTATTCTAATTCACATGCTTCTCGGTAAGCTAAAGCCTGGGGACATTCCCGCTGCTGTTCGTGATGCTTGCATCCGTACGATGGTGGAACACTATTTCCCCGAAAATACCGTCTCTATCACGGGTTACGGGTTCGATATGCTCTATGCTGGACCGAGAGAGGCACTCCTCCATGCCGTCTTCCGTCAGAATTGCGGTGCGTCGCACTTCATCGTTGGGCGGGATCACGCAGGTGCAGGCGACTACTACGGCGCATTCGATGCACAGGAGATTTTCGACACAATCCCTGAAGACGCACTCGAAATCGGTATCTTCCGTGGTGATTTCACCGTATGGAGCAAAAAGCGGAATAAAATCATCATGATGCGCGACTACCCGGACGATGCAGACGATTATTTCGAGATCTCTGGGACAAAATTGCGTGAGATGCTCGCCGCTGGCGAACCCCTCCCACCCGAAATTTCACGACCCGAAGTTGCTGAGATTTTGACGGAATATTACCAGAGCGAGGCAAGTGCATAAGTGATTTATCTGAAGGCGGGATATTTTTATCCCGCCTAAGGAGGTAGCGACATGGTCCCTATTGGAGCACCAACTTACCTAATTGGAGCACCAACTTACCTAACTCCGAAAGCCTACCTTTTAGCCCCACCCAAAAGTATTTTCAAGCAAAATTAGCGATTTTTATGGATATAATTTGCTTTTCCCTGAAAATATGCTATAATTCATAGTTATATAGGACTTTTTATTTTTTTTGTTTGAATAAAAAAAATTTTGATCTATTATAACTGAATAAGTATGTCAATTGCCTCACGATGCGCCGCGAGGCCCAGTGCGAAGCGAATATCAAACATTGGCTCCACCGGTTAACGGTTGACTACGGTTTATTCTCAAATTCACGTTACCTACGTCCGTCTCAAAGGACCCTTCATCTATGTTTCTCTGCTCATGGATGTTTTCACTCGTATAATCAGGAGGTGGCAAATCGATTCTCCAACGCCCGCATTCGGCGTTAGCGTATTTAACACCTATGGAATTCCAACGACAAACCCTGTCTTAACTTTTTGTTTAACGAAATTGCACATTAGACTGTGGCAAACATTACCAAATTTCCCGCTACTACATCCCAATCTTTTAGGTTTGGGGGTGTAGAAAGGAACTTTAGATAAAAGGAGTAAAGAAAAATGTTTAGGAATTTGATGTTAATTACAATGGCGATGACTTTACTTACGCCAGTTATAGTATATAGCCATGGGCCTGTTGTAACTCACAGCCACGCCGGAGGAGAAGGAGATCACAGCGGGATGGACAGTGACCATGAGGGAGTAGATCCTTACCCCATAGGAGAAGTTCCAGCTACTGATTGGAGTGAATGGAATGGGAAGATGCACTGCTGGGAAGGCACTCACATACCTTATCTTAACGTTGACAGCAAACAATGGAGTCACGGATGTGAAAAGCCAGAAAAGCCAATGAAGTGGAAATACCAAGATCATGAGCACACGCTCGATTCTCATACTCATGATGAACCGAAACCCACTAATCCACCTGTAGTTACACAGCCGACTCGGAGGCCAACTAATCCGCCTGTAGTTACACAGCCAACTCCGCAATCCACTAGTTCACCTGTAGTTACACAGCCGAGTACTGAACCTACCACATCTGTAGTTACACAGCCGAGTTCGCAACCTGCAACTACATCGGGGGGGGCAGTTACTCGTAATAAAGGCACTGACACTTCTAAGCAAATTCGCACTTCGCCTGATCCTGCTTCAGAAAAACCTAAGGTTGAAGCCCCAGTTAAGCCCTTATTTCCTAAGGCAAATCCGAATAGGGTATATGAGACGGAATTTATGCTTGTGGATTTGGGCGGTTCTGTGCCGCAGTGGTTTGAGTTATACAACGCAAACTCACAAGAAATCGACCTAACTGGCTGGAAATTTTATTATCGTAAAACAGGAAAGCATGTTAGGGATACGAAAACACTACATGTTGTACTGACTGATATTAAGATTCCTGCACGGGGTGCTATTATTCTGGCAACTCATGAGACAACAACGACATCTCTTGATGCTGAGAAAATTTATGTGATTAACACCAAAGAAGGTCACAATGTTAATCTCAAATCAGGATGGAAACTGACAGCACCCGGTACCAATGGTGCTGATGATATAATTATAAGTGAACAACCCAGAGATGAACATGGCAATGGTAAATTTGGTGAGGGTAATGTTCAAAGGAGATTGCGTGGTAAGGTAAAATGGAAACGGACAAGAACTTCGTTTGAATATAGACGTTCGGAAGAAGTAGAACAACGTGAGTTCCATAAAAGATTTATGTGTTTTCGATGGCAAGTACGGCCTCCTTG